>DAHUXL010000057.1 GCA_027307195.1 Rhodanobacter sp.
GCGGAAGCGGCGCAGCTGATGGAAAAGCACCAGATCCACGCCTTGCTGGTGGTCGACGATGAACAGCACGTGGTCGGCGCCTTGAACATTCATGATCTGCTCCGCGCGCGCGTGGTCTGATTTGCCTTGGCAAATCAGAAAAATCAAACACGCCGCTCTTGACTCGGCTCTCCCCCAGAACACCATTCCGTGCCCATCAACTACCTCGCCAACCTCACCGCTGACCTCCTCGCCCGTGCCGCCAAGATCCGGCTCGCGGTGTTCGACGTGGACGGCACGCTGACCGACGGCCGCCTGTGGTACGGCGAAGACGGCCGCGAGACCAAGGTCTTCCACGTGCATGACGGGCTCGGCCTGAAGCGCTTGCAGGCGAACGGCGTGCAGGTCGCGCTGATCACCGCGCGGATCAGCCACCCGGTTGCGCTGCGCGCCGAAGAGCTGGACATCGCCCACGTCTACCAGGGCCAGGGCGACAAGCGCGCCTGCCTGCGGGAACTACTCGACGCGCTGCATCTGGAACCCGAGCAGGCCGCATTCGTCGGCGACGACCTGCCCGACCTGCCGCCGATGCATATCGCCGGGCTGGCCGTGGCGGTGGCGAACGCGCATCCGTGGGTGACCGAGGCGGCGCACTGGCAGACCGCCAAGGGCGGCGGCATGGGTGCCGCGCGCGAAGTGTGCGACCTGATCCTGCACGCGCAGGGCAAGATCGACGCCGAACGGGAGCGCTGGCAGTGAGTTGGCGTCTGTGGCTGCGCGACCGGCGTCTGCCGGCCGCGACCCTCGCCATCGCGCTGGCTGCGGGCGTGAGCCAGTTGCTGTTGTGGTGGCTGGGACCGACCGCGCGAAGCAACGACTTTGTCGGGCCGCCGCGCTCCGGTTACACGCTGACCAACGCCAGGGTGATCGAATACAACGTCGACGGGGAACCCAGTTTCCGCCTCCAGGCGCCGCACCTGGAGCGTCGCGAGGGCGATGAATCGCTCTACCTCAACTCACCGACGTTCCAACTCCCGGCCAAGCAGGCTGGCGTACCGGACTGGCAGGGCGAATCCCTGTATGGCTGGGTCAACAAGGGGGGTACTCTGCTCAAGCTGCAGGGACCGGTGTTCATGCACCGGCCGGCCTTCGGCACCACGCCGGCGACCGACATGCACACCTCCGAGGTGACGGCGTGGCCGAAGGAAAATCGCCTGGAGACCGCCGAGCCGGCGCGGATCGAGCAGGGAGCCTCTACAATCAGCGGGGTCGGCATGCGTGCCAACCTCACCAACAAGCACCTGGAGTTGCTCGATGATGTCCACAGCACGTTCATGCCAGCCAAGCCGCGTCATTAAGCTTGCGCTTCTGGGCCTGGGACTCGCCATGCTGCAGCCCGCGCTTGCCCGCCAGGACGATCGCCAGCAGCCAGCCAACATCACGGCGAAGTCGTTCGACGCCACCCAGCAGGCCAATGGCATCATTCACTACAAGAACAACGTGCTGCTCACCCAGGGCACGCTGAAGGCGACCGGTGCCCTCGCCACCGTCTATCTGGATGCGAACAACAGCGTCACGCGGGTCGTCATCACCGGCAACCCGGCGCATATCGAGCAGCTCGACGACAACGGCAACCTGATGCAGGGCAACGCCGCCACCCTCGACTACGACAACGTCAAGCAGATCGCGGTGCTCACCGGCAACGCATCGGTCGACCAGAAAGGCCGCGGCAGCGCGAAAGGCGACCGGCTTACCTACAACACCCAGACCAGCCAGATGACCGGTGAAAGCAACGGCGACGGCCTGGTGCACATGACCTTCCTGCCCACGCCCAAACCGGCCGGGGCGGCACCAGCCAAGGCCGCCGCGCCGGCACCGAGCCAGAGCAGCCCGGCGCCGCAGGGACAACACTGACCAATGCTCTCCGCCGAAGGTCTGCAGAAAAGTTTCAAGGCGCGCCAGGTGGTGCGGGATTTCGGCTTCTCGATACGCCAGGGTGAAGTCGTCGGTCTGCTCGGTCCCAATGGCGCCGGCAAGACCACCTGTTTCTACATGGTGGTCGGCCTGATCGAAGCCGATGCCGGCATCATCAAGCTGGACAAGCAGGACATCACCGGCCTGCCGATGCACGCGCGCGCCAAGCTCGGCATCGGCTACCTGCCTCAGGAAGCATCGGTGTTCCGCCGGCTCAGCGTGGCGGACAACATCATGGCCGTGCTGGAACTGCGCGACGGGCTCAGCACGCAACAGCGCAGCACCGAGCTGGAGAGCCTGCTCGACGAATTGAAGATCGCCCATATCGCCGGCCAGAAAGGCATCAGCCTGTCCGGCGGCGAGCGGCGCCGGGTGGAAATCGCCCGCGCGCTAGCGGCGCAGCCGCGCTACATGCTGCTGGACGAGCCCTTCGCCGGCGTCGATCCGATCTCGGTCGGCGAAATCCAGCGCATCGTGCGGCACCTGAAGGAACGTGGCATCGGTGTACTGATCACCGACCACAACGTACGCGAGACGCTCGGCATCTGCGACCGAGCCTACATCCTCAACGATGGCGAAGTGCTGTCGCGCGGCACTCCGGCGCACATCCTCGCCGACGAGAAAGTGCGCGAGGTCTATCTCGGGCGCGAGTTCCGCCTCTGAGATAGCTGTCATGGCTTGTTCGGATTCGCCGTCTGGCTATGGCCGCATCTGCGGGCAAGCGTTAGGATGGCCGCGAGTTCCTTCGACCTAGCTGGCATGAAACCCGCACTGCAGTTTCGCCTCCATCAGCAATTGACCCTGACGCCTCAGTTGCAGCAGGCGATCCGTCTGTTGCAGCTGTCGCAGTTGGAGCTCGAAGCGGAGTTGCGCCAGATCGCCGAAAGCAATCCGCTGCTGGAATTCGCCGAGGAGGTCGAGGACGACGAGGCAGTCGACGACGCCGACGCCGAAAGCGAATACCCGAGCGCCGAGAGTGTCGCCGCCACCAGCAGCGAGCACGACGGCGACGACGTCAGCGACTGGGCCGATGGCGGCGGCGTCGCCGAAGCCCCTATCGACTTCTCCAGCAGCAGCGTCAGCAGTGCCTCCAGCTCGCGCAATGACGAAGACTTCGAGCCGCAGAACGCCGCGCCGGAAACCTTGCAGCAGCATCTGCTGTGGCAGCTCAACCTGGCCTCGTTCAATCCTCGTCAGCACCTGATCGCCACCGTGCTGATCGATGCGCTGAATACCGCCGGTTATCTGGCCGAAGGACTGGAAGCGATACTGGCCGCACTGCCGGCCGATCTCAACGCCACTCTCGACGAAGTCGACGCCGTGCGCCGCCAGTTGCAAGGCTTCGACCCGGCCGGCGTAGGCAGCCTCGACCTGCGCGACTGCCTGCGCGTGCAACTGGAGCAGTTCGACCCGGACACACCGCAACGCGAACTCGCATTGCGCATGGTCGACACCGAATTGGAACTGCTCGCGCGCAACGACATTGCCCGGCTCGCGCGGCGCCTGCGTGCCAGCGAGGACGATGTGGCGGCGGCGGCAGTGCTGATCCGCAGCCTCGATCCACGTCCCGGCGCGGCACTCGATGCCACCCCGGTGGAATACGTCGCGCCCGATGTCTACGCCATGCGTGACGGCAGCCGCTGGCGGGTCAGCCTCAATCCGGACGCACAGCCACGGCTAGGTTTGAATCAGCATTACTGCGGCCTGATCGCCCGTGCCCGCGGTGAGGATGCCAGCTGGATGCGCGGTCAACTGCAGGAAGCTCGCTGGCTGATCAAGAGCCTGGAATCACGCGCCGAGACCCTGCTCAAGGTCGCCGATGCGATCGTGCGGCGGCAGAGCGCATTCCTCGATTATGGCCCCGAAGCGATGCACCCGCTGGTGCTGCGCGAAGTGGCCGAGGAAGTGGGCATGCACGAATCCACCATCTCGCGCGTCACCACCCGCAAGTACCTGCATACACCACGCGGCACGTTCGAACTGAAATACTTCTTTTCCAGCGGTGTCTCCACCGAGGACGGCGGCAGCGCGTCGGCCACCGCGATCCAGGCCATGCTGCGCAAGCTGATCGGCGCCGAGGATGCGCGCAAGCCATTGTCCGACCAGGCGATTGCCGAGGAGCTGCAGCGCAAGGGCATCCAGGTGGCCCGTCGCACCGTGGCCAAATACCGCGAGGGGCTGCGCATTCCCACCTCCAGCGAACGTCAGCGCGCCGGCTGACCTGCGACGGAACATGCGCGGGAACTTGGTTATCCCAAAAACGTTCCCATACCTTGATACGGATGATTGACGATGTACCGCCGCCACACCGGCTACGGTACGTCCACCCGCCGCGAAAAGCGGCACTGCACCACCAGAGGAGGCGCCCCATGCAATTCCAACTCAGCGGCCAGCAGATTGAAGTCACCCCGGCCCTGCGCGACCACGCCACCGCCAAGCTCGACCGCCTCACCCGCCTCGATGAGAAACTGATCAGTCTTGCGATCGTGTTGTCGGTCGACAAGCTCCGACAACGCGCCGAAGGTACGTTGGGCGTGATCGGCGCCACCTTGCATGCCGAGGCCACCGAAGCCGACATGTACGCCTCCATCGATGTGCTGTTCGACAAGCTGGTCAACCAGTTGCGCAAGCATCGCGAAAAGGTCAGCGACAAGCACCAGCAGGAAGCGCGCGACGCACGCCAGTACGGTTGATTTCCGGCTGATTCCAGCTGAGCTGCCATCCACGGCCCGCCCGATCCAGGCGGGCCGTTCTCGTTTCTGAACACGTGTGTCCGCCCAAGCTGGCACAATGCCGGTGCCACCGCCAAAGCCCACCCGACGGTGCAAAGGATCTCTGCTTGGACCGGATCAGCGCACGACAACTCTACGACGGCGTCCACGAACGCATGGCCCTGCGCTGGATATCCGGCATGCGCGGGGAATCGCGGGTGATCGAACCCGCTACCGCGCAGTCGCGCCGACCCTCGCTGATCGGTTACCTCAACGTCATCTACCCGAACAAGATCCAGATCATCGGTACCGAGGAGCTGAACTTCCTCGACGGACTGGATTCGCGCCAGCGCTGGGAAGTGATGCACAAGATCGCCGCCTACCAGCCACTGGCGCTGATCGTGACCAAGGATCAATCGGTGCCCGCCGACCTGCGTGAGGTCGCCGAGGAAACCAACACGCCGCTGTGGATCAGCCCCAAGCGCGGCCACGAGTTGTTGACCTACATGCAGTACCACCTGGCACGCATGCTGGCGTCGAAAACCACCCTGCACGGCGTGTTCCTGGAGGTGTTCTCGATCGGCGTGCTGATCACCGGCGAAGCCGGTTCCGGCAAGAGCGAGCTGGCACTGGAACTGATCAGCCGCGGCCATCGACTGGTCGCCGACGATGCCACCGAATTCACCCTGATCGCGCCGGACGTGATCGACGGTACCTGTCCCGAGTTGCTGCAGGACCTGCTGGAAGTGCGCGGCCTGGGTGTGCTCAACGTGCGCGAGATGTTTGGCCATATGTCGGTCAAGCCGTCCAAGTATCTGCGGCTGGTGATCCACCTGAAACCGATGCGCGACAGTGACGGCAATTCCGACAACAGCAGCGACGCGCTGACCCGCCTCACCGGCGACATCGGCCATCGCGAGATCTTTGACGTGCCTGTGCCGATGATCACCATCCCGGTGGCGCCAGGACGCAACCTTGCCGTGCTGGTCGAGGCCGCTGTGCGCAGTCACGCGCTCAAGAGCAAGGGCATCGATCCGGCACAGACCTTCATTGACCGGCAGGCGCATCAGTTGCGCCGGCTGCCTCCATGGTGAACGCATGAGCGACAACAACACTTTCCAGCTCAATTCGCTGGTCGACCCGCACGAGATCCATCTGATCGTGCTCACCGGCATGTCCGGCGGCGGCAAGACGGTGGCGCTGCGCGCACTGGAAGACCTTGAGTTCTATTGCGTCGACAACCTGCCCTCGGTGTTGCTGCCGCAACTGGTCGATGCCGCCACCAGCGGTGACCGTCGCGGCCGGCCGCGACGCATCGCAGTCGGGGTGGACGTGCGCAACCGCGGCACCGATTTCACGCACATGCCGACCGTGCTGTCGGGGCTGGCCGCCGCCGGCGTGCAGGTGCATCTGATCTTTCTGGATTGCCGCGACGAAGTACTGATCAAGCGCTATTCGGAAACCCGCCGCCGCCATCCACTGGCCATTCGCGGTGTGTCGCTGGCCGACGCGATCGTCGAAGAGCGCAAACTGCTGCGTCCGTTGATGGCGATCGCCGAGAAAGTGATCGATTCCAGCGAGCTCAACGTGCATCAATTGCGTCGTCTGGTCGCCACCGGCTACGCACAGGCAACCGAAGGGCTGACCCTGATGTTCCAGTCGTTCGCGTTCCGTCGCGGGCTGCCGCTGGACGCGGATTTCGTATTCGACGCGCGCTGCCTGCCGAACCCGCACTGGCAGGCGCATCTGCGTCCGCTGTCGGGCAAGGATGCGGCGGTGCGCGAGTTCCTCGACGCGGAACCGCTGGTCGGCGAATATTTCACCGACACCGCGCGCTGGCTGGATGCCTGGCTGCCGCGCTTCGAACAGGACGACCGCAGCTACGTGACGATCTCGATCGGCTGTACCGGCGGCCGACATCGCTCGGTCTATCTGGTCGAGAAGCTTGCCGCCCATTATCGCGATCATCGCGAAGGCGTGCTCACCTTCCACCGCGAGCTCGAATGATGACCATGATTTTCGCAGACACCAGCGGCCGCCGCACATGAGCGTCGGCGTGCTGCTCATGACCCACGAGGCGGTCGGCCAGGCGCTGATCTCCGCCGCGCATCACGTGATGCCGAAGCTGCCGTTGCGGGTGGCGGCGGTGGAAGTGCCGCCGGAGTCCGACCCGGACGTGATGCGCACGCTCACCGCCCATCACGCGCGCGAACTCGATCAGGGTGACGGCGTGCTGATCCTGGCCGACCTGTACGGCGCCACGCCATGCAATATCGGGCTGTCGCTCAGCGCGCTCGGCGTGCATCTGCGCTGCGTCTCGGGCCTCAACCTGCCGATGCTGCTGCGCGTACTCAACTATGCGGAAAAACCACTGGACGAACTGGCCGAGATCGCGGCCAGCGGTGGCCGCGGGGGAATCTTCATAGATCATGCTTGAACAAGAAGTTGTCATTTCCAACCGGCTGGGGCTGCATGCCCGCGCCTCGGCCAAACTGGTGCAACTGGTGCAGGGTTTCAAATCCACCGTGTGGCTGGTCAGCAAGGGTCGCGAAGTCAACGCGCAAAGCATCATGGGCGTGATGATGCTGGCCGCCGGTCTCGGCAGCCCGGTGACGATCCGCGCCGACGGCCCGGACGAGGAAGCCGCGCTGACCGCGGTGGTCGCATTGTTCGAGCGCAAGTTCGACGAAGGAGCATGAATGGGTGACGCGTTGAACAGACTGACAGCAGCGGCAGCCGGCGTGTCGCCGGGCGCGTCTGTCTGTCTGCGGCCGGAGCGGCACGCATGAGACATCTGCTCACCGGCACGATTGCGGCCCATGGCATGGCACTGGGCCGCGCCCGGCTGGTACAGCCGAGTCGCTATATCGTGGACACGCGTCCGCTGGCCGAGGAGGAGATCGAAGGCGAATTGCTGCTGCTGCACCGCGCCCTGGATACCGCGCGGCAGGAGTTGCGCGAGCTGCGCGGCAAGCTGCACGGCGCTCTGGCGCGCGAGGTCAACGAATTCATCGACGCGCACAGCCTGCTGCTGGACGATGCCGAATTGCTGCGCGGGTTGGACGACCTGGTACGGATCGGCCATTACCGGCCCGGCGCGGCATTGAAAAAACAACGCGATCGATTGTCCGCCGTGTTCGAGGCGATGGACGACCCCTACCTGCGCAGCCGCAAGGAAGACGTCGAGCAGGTGATCAACCGGGTGATCTCCGCGCTGCAGCGGCAGACCAGTCCGGAGGAACGCAAGCTGGCCGCACGCGTGGGCGAGATCCTGATCGCCGACTCCATCGCACCGGGTGACATGGCCCAGCTGGCCGGCAACGGCCTGCTCGGCGTGGTCGCCAGTTCCGGCAGCGCGTATTCGCACAGCGCGATCCTGGCACGCAGCCTCGGCCTGCCGATGCTGGTCGGCACCCGCGATGCGCTGTCGAACATCCACGACGACGACCTGATCCTGCTCGATGCCGAGCGCGGCGAGGCGATCGTGCATCCGGCCGCGCAGGACCTGTCGCGTTATCGCGCCTGGCAGCGCGAGGCGGCGATCGAAGGACGCCGTCTGGCCAAGCTGGCGAACGCACCCACGCGTACCTGCGATGGCATCGAGATCGGCCTGCTGGCGAACGCCGAGACCGCGGCCGACGTGGCGATGGCGCGCGCCCGCGGCGCCGACGGCGTCGGCCTGTACCGTACCGAATTCCTGTTCCTCAAGCACAAGGGCCTGCCGTCGGAAGACGAGCAGTTCATCGCCTATCGCGACCTGGTGATGGGCATGGGCGGGCTGCCGGTGACCATCCGCACGCTGGACCTTGGCGCTGACAAGGCCGACGCCGCCGGGCTGTCGCTGCGCGGCGAGGACAATCCCGCACTCGGCGTGCGCGGCGTGCGCCTGTCGCTGCGTTACCCGGCGGTATTCACCACCCAGATCCGCGCGATCCTGCGCGCCGCCTGCTACGGCCCGGTGCGTGTGCTGGTACCGATGGTGACCCAGCCGGACGAGATGATCGCGGTGCGCACGCTGTTCAAGCTGGCGCGGCAGGACCTGAAGCGCGAGAACGTCGACCTGCCGGAGAAGCTGCCGCTGGGCGCGATGATCGAAGTGCCGGCGGCCGCGATCAACGTGCGCGCGCTGCTCGAATATTCCGACTTCCTCGCCATCGGCACCAACGACCTGGCCCAGTACGTACTCGCCGCCGACCGCGGCAACGACGCGCTGGAAAACATCTACAACCCGCTGCAGCCAGCACTGCTGCGGTTGCTCTCGCACGTAATCAGTGCCGGTCGTCGCGCGAAGAAGCCGGTCAGCCTGTGCGGCGAGATCGCCGGCGACGTGAACTTCACCGCCCTGCTGCTGATGCTCGGCCTGTGCGAATTCAGCATGCACCCGAGCCAGATCCTGCATGTGCGCGACCGTCTCGCCACGCTCGACCACGCCGACCTGCGCCGGCATGCCGCACAGTTGCTGCGCGCGCATACCCACGAACAGGCCGAAGCGCTGTTGAACCGGATCGTGGGCGCGTCGGCGCCCAACTGAAGTCTGCGTCCCCGGAGCGAGAGGGAGCCATCTGGCGGCCACTGGCGACACGACGACTCAGCCTCCTCAGCCATGCCAAATTGTCACGAATTATTTCGGTGCGCTTTACATATCGGGGCGCATTGTCAGCGGTCAGGGGAAAGCACTGGCGTGCACGTTCAGACCGCCCGGGACTTCAGCACGACAACTCCGTATATCTCATGAAACCGATCAACGGCTATGGGGAGTGTCAACCATGAAAAAGTCACATTTCGCTGGACTGCTGGGCGCGTTGCTGGGGCTATGCCTGATCCCCTCGCTCGCCATGGCGCAGAGCGCGTTCGACGGCACCTGGAAGATCGATCTGCACCGGGTGCAGATGCCGAAGAAACCGGACGTCATCCTGCTGCAGAACGGCATGTACCAGTGCAAGACCTGCGCCCCGGCGATCAGTGTCAAGGCCGACGGCGAGGATCAGAAAGTCACCGGTCATCCGTATTTCGACATGATCGCCATCAAGGTCGTCGACGATCACACCGTCCAGGAAACCGAGAAGAAAGCCGGCAAGGTCGTGTCGACCTCGACCACCACGGTCGCCGCCGACGGCAAGACCGCCAGCTTCGAGTTCAGCGACAGCAGCAACAGCAACGCCGAGCCGGTGACCGGCAACGGCACCATGACGCGCGTAACGAAAGGCCCAGCCGGATCGCACGCCATTTCCGGCTCCTGGCGAACGACCACGGTCAGCAACGTCTCCGACAACGGACTGACGATGACCTACAAGGTTGAAGGTGACAGCCTCCACATGAGCAGCCCGACCGGACAGTCCTACAACGCGAAGATGGATGGCACGGAAGCGCCGTACATGGGCGACCCGGGAACCACCAGCGTCTCGGTGAAGAAGCTTGGCGAGAACGTGCTGCAGGAAACCGACAAGCGCGACGGCAAGGTGATCAGCGTCGCGAAAATGACCGTCGCGGCTGACGGCAAGAGCATGACCATCGCCGTCGAGGACAAGCTGCACGGATCGAGCATGTCGTTCGTGGCGATGAAGGAATAGTCCCGGCGTGCAGGCCATGGATGGCCTGTCGCCGATAGCCGACTCGACGACGGCGCTCAGCGACGGCGGCTGGTGGAATGGGCGCTGTCGAGATCAGTGCCTTCCAGGAACGCATCCAGCAAGGCGCCGCGATATTTCTGCCGATGCAGCAGCAGCGAAAGCTTGCGGCGCAGGTCGAGGAACGGCGTCTTCAGCGCCTTCAGCCGTCCGGTCGCCAGCGCATCGGTAACCGCCACCGCCGGCAGGCAGGCGATGCCGAGACCAGCCACCACGGCCTGCTTGATCGCCTCGATCTGGTCGAGCTCAAGCACGGTTTCGCCGGGCGGCAGCTGCGCGAGCACGCGCTCGCTGGTGGCGCGCGTGGCCGAGCCGGGCTCGCGCAGCACCCAGCGCGCGCCGGCAAAGTCGGCGGGCTTCAAACCGCGCTTGCGTGCCAGCGGATGTTCCGGCGGTGCGCACACCACCAGCAAGTCATCACGCCACGGCCGCACTTCCAGCAACGGATGGGTGACCGGCCCTTCGACGCAACCGATGTCGAGGCTGTGATCGAGCATGCCGGCAGCAATCGCTTCGGTATTCGCCACGCGCAGACGGATCGCCACCTGCGGATGCGCGCGCACGAATGCGCCGAGCAGTTCGCCGACGCGGTAATTGCCGACCGTGTTGCTGGCGCCGATGCGCAGCTCACCGCTCAGCGTTGCGCCATCTTCGCTGCCACGCCGGCCGAACTCGGCATGCCGTTCCAGCAGCTCCTGCGCCAGCGGCAGCAGCTCGCGGCCGCGCGCATTCAGGTGCAGGCGGCCGCGCTCGCGTGCGAACACCGGCGCCTCCAGCTGCCGCTCCATTTCCGCCAGCGCCATGCTGGCGGCGGGCTGGGTCAGGTGCAGCCGTTCGGCGGCGGCGCGCACACTGCCGTGCAGCGCAATCTGCACGAACACATCGAGCTGGCGCGGGCTGATATTGATCATCGACCGATCTTATCAGCCCGTCTTATACATTCGATCATATATTCCAAGTTTTACTGATTGATGCGCGAGCGGACAATGGCGGCATTGCCGGAGCCCATGCATGACCGCGTCGTCCATCGCCACCCTTATTCACCCCACATGGCGCGACCGCGTCCCCGGCCTGCTGCTGGCACTGGGCATCGGCCTGCTGGCACTGCTGCTGGGGCGCTGGGCGCCACTGATCGGCGGGCCGGTGATCGGCATCGTGCTGGGCATCGTCGTGCGCAACCTGCTGTCGCCGGGCGAGCGCTACACGCCAGGCATCGCGTTCGCCGGCAAGAAGGTACTGCAGTGGTCGATCATCGCGCTGGGCTTCGGGCTCAGCCTCGACCAGGTCGCCAAGACCGGCATTGAATCGCTGTCGGTGACCCTGGTGACGATGACCGTGGCCTTCCTCGCCGCGTGGCTGCTCGGCCGCTGGCTCGGCGTGCACGACAAGCTGAAGATCCTGATCGGCGTGGGCACTGCGATCTGCGGCGGCTCGGCGATCGCCGCGGTGACGCCGATCATCCGCCCCGACGATCACGACACTGCGTTCGCGATCTCCACCATCTTCCTGTTCAATCTCGTCGCGGTGCTGCTGTTTCCCCTGCTCGGCCATCTGATGCATCTGAGCGATCTCGGCTTCGGCCTGTGGGCCGGTACCGCGATCAACGACACCTCGTCGGTGGTCGCCGCCGGCTACAGCTTCAGCAAGACCGCCGG
>DAHUXL010000059.1 GCA_027307195.1 Rhodanobacter sp.
ACGCGCGGCGCGAGCTGGTGTGGAGCTTCATGGAACAGTGCGGACGCGCGGGCGGCTGGCCGGTGTTCTACCAGGTCTGCCCCGAGGACCTGGACATGTACCTCGAAGTGGGCATGAACCTGCTGAAGATCGGCGAGGAGGCGCGCGTGCGGCTCGCGGATTTCAACCTCGACGGCAAGACGAAGAAGACCCTGCGCGGCACGATCAACAAGCTGGGCCGCGACGGCCTGCGGCTGGAGATCGTGCCGGCGGACGCCGTGGCGCCGCTGCTGCCGCAGCTGAAGGAGATCTCCGACGCCTGGCTGGCCGACAAGCACGCGCGCGAGAAGCGCTTCTCGCTGGGCGCGTTCGACCCGCGCTATCTGGTGCGCACGCCGATGGCGCTGGTGTGGCAGGGCGACCGGCTGGTCGCGTTCGCCAATCTGTTCCTCAACGACACCCGTGAGGAGGCATCGGTGGACCTGATGCGATTCCTGCCGGATGGCCCGACCGGCATCATGGATTACCTGTTCGTGGAACTGATGCAGTGGGCGCAGGCCGAGGGCTACCGCTGGTTCAACCTCGGCATGGCGCCGCTGGCCGGCTTGCAGAACCGGCGCCAGGCGCCGCTGTGGAACCGTTTCGGTGCGCTGGTGTTCGGTCGCGGCGAGCGCTTCTACAACTTCCGCGGGTTGCAGCGCTACAAGGACAAATTCGATCCGGAGTGGGAGCCGCGTTACATGGCGGTGCCCGGCGGCATCGCCTTGCCGATGATCCTGGCCAACGTGGCCAGCCTGATCTCCGGCGGACTTTCCGGCGTGGTGCGCCGATGAAACGCAGGAGCTGGATCATGCTGGCAGCAGTGGGCGCAGGTCTGATGGGTATCGCGCTGGTCTGGAGTCCGTGGTCGCGGATCAGCCTGGAGCAGGCCAGCGTGGTGCTGCCGGTCAGCAGCATCAGCGCGGCGCCGCCGGCCGGCAAAGGCGACATCATGGCGATCATCTATTCCGGCGACGGTGGCTGGGCCGACCTGGATCGGCGGCTGGGCATCGCCTTCGTCGACCGCGGCATTCCGGTGCTTGGCGTCAACACATTCAAGTACTACTGGCGCGAGCGCACACCGGAAGAATCGGCGCGGCAGCTCGATGCCTTGATGACGAAATACGCCGCCGAGTGGGGCAAGCAGCGTGTCTGGCTGGTGGGCTTCTCGTTCGGCGCCGATGTACTGCCGACGATCATCGGCAAGCTCAGCCCGGCCAACCGCGCGAGGATCACCCAGCTGGTGCTGCTGTCGCCAAGCCGGGATACCACCTTCGAGATCGAACTCGAGGGTTACATGATCAAGCAGGGCTGGTTCAAGGAGCACCTAAAGACACTGCTGCAGCACCTCAATCCGATCCGGCATTACGACACGCTGCCGCCGCTGCAGGCCTTGCAGGGGCAGCCACCCACCGTCTGCTACTACGGTCTGGACGACAGCGACGACACCATCTGCGACGAACCGGACTTGCCCAGGTGGGTGACGGTTCACGCCAAGAAGGGCGGCCATCATTTCGATGGCGGTTACCAGCCGCTGGCTGCGCAGATGCTGCAGGAGTTACCGTCCGCTGCCTCGACGGTCGACAACATCCGCTGAGTGGCTGATATCCATCCGCTGATCCGATGGCGCACTATGGGCACCCACGGCCGGCCGCGGTGTCTGGCCGCCATGTCAGCGAGGAGACTTCCATGTTGGATTGGCTGGGTTACCGCAAGGAATTGATCGGGCGCATCGGCGAGATCGGCAAGCTGAGCCCGGATACGTTGAGGGGTTATCAGACCCTGTCCGGCGCCGGCGAAAAGACCGGCCATCTGGACGCCAAGACGCGCGAGCTGATCTCGCTGGCGGTGGCAGTCACCACCCGTTGCGATGGCTGCATCACCGTGCATACCGGTGAAGCGCTGAAGTACGGCGCCACCCGCGAGGAAATCGCCGAAGCTCTCGGTGTCGCGGTAGCGATGAATGCCGGGGCCGCGATGGTGTATTCGGCGCGGGTGATGGATGCAGTCAACGCACACAGCAGCGGCTGAATCTGCGCGCAAGCGGTGGCCGATGGCGCCGCCGGCGGATTGACCGGGCTGCGGCCACGTACAATGCCTCTCCGTTTCATGATTGAAGAGATGACGTGACTGCTGCCGGTTTCTCCGCCGCCGCGCCGGATGCGGCGTTGGCGGCCCTGTTTGTTCCTTTCGAAGCATCGGAGCTGCAGCTGCCGGCGGATGGCCGCGTGCTGTTCCTGCGCGCGCGGGCTGGCGTGTGCCTGCGCGAGATGGCGCAGCCCGGCTGGTTGTGCGAGCAGGGTTTCATGCCGTTTGCCGACGAGCTGGCCCGCAACGGTCTGCGCGTAGGTGAGCCGGCAACCGACGAAGTCTTTCCGCTGGTGCTGGTGCTGCCGCCGCGGCAGCGCGACGAGGCGCGTGCGCTGTTTGCCCATGCCTTGTTGCACGCGGCGCCGGGCGGCACCGTGCTGGCCAGCATGCCGAATGCCGAGGGTGCGAAGTCGGGCGAGGCCGACCTGGCGAGATTGGCCGGTGCCGTGCAGCATCAGTCCAAGCACAAATGCCGGGTGTTCTGGAGCACGCCGAACGCGGCCGACATCGATCAGGCCTTGCTGGCCGAATGGCTGGCGCTGGATGCGCCGCGCGCCATCGTCGACGGCTACGTCAGCCGTCCCGGCCTGTTCGCGTGGGATCGCATCGACCGCGCCTCGGCGCTGCTGGCTGCGCATCTGCCGGACGACCTGCACGGCCGCGTGGCCGATCTCGGTGCCGGTTACGGTTATCTTGCCAGCCAGATCATCGCGCGCTGCCCGAACGTCAGCGCGATCGATCTGTACGAAGCCGAAGTGCGTGCGCTGGAACCGGCGCGGATCAATCTGGCCAGGGCGCAGCGCGAATGCGGCCACGAACTGGCGGTGGCGGTGCACTGGCACGATGTCACGCGCGGCCTGCCGCAGCGTTACGACGCCATCGTCAGCAATCCGCCGTTTCATCAGGGGCGTGCCGATCTGCCGGAGCTGGGCCGCGTGTTCATTGTCAGCGCGGCCGAGGCGCTCGTACCGGATGGGCGCTTGCTGATCGTGGCGAACCGGCATCTGCCGTATGAGGCGATACTGACGGCGCGTTTTCGCGACGTGCGCACGCTGGTGACGCAAGAGGGATTCAAGGTGATCGAAGCGGTTGGAGTGCGTGCATGAAATTAATCAAGCTCATCGCGAACCTGGGCTACGGCAGCCGCAAGGATGTGACCCAGTTGTTCCGTTCCGGCCGCATCACCGATGCCGATGGCGAGGTGTTATATGCCGACGACGTGGTGCCTTACGACACCATCCGCGTCGACGACGAGCCGCTTGATCCGCCGCCGGGTCTGGTGCTGATGATGAACAAGCCGCTGGGCGTCACCTGCTCGCGCAAGGATCCGGGGCGGGTGGTCTATGACCTGCTGCCGCCGCGCTACAACGTGCGCTCGCCGGTGCTGTCCAGCGTGGGGCGGCTCGATCGCGATACTAGCGGCCTGCTGCTGTTCACCGACGATGGCGCGCTGCTGCACCGGATCATCTCGCCCAAGGCGCAGGTGACCAAGGTCTACGAGGCCACCCTGGCGCAGGATCTGCGCGGCGACGAAGGCGAGCTGTTCGCCAGCGGCACGCTGATGCTGGAAACGGAGAAGGAGCCGCTGGCGCCAGCCGTGCTCGACGTATTGGGGTCACGGCATGCCCGGCTCACTGTCACCGAAGGTCGCTATCACCAGGTGCGCCGCATGTTCGCCGCCGCCGGCAATCACGTCGAGACGCTGCGACGCATTTCGGTTGGCGGGCTCGCCCTGGGCGAGTTGCCGCTGGGCGAATGGCGTGCGATCAATGCCGACGAGGTCGCGTTGATTTTCCATGGTGGCTGATGCGCAACATCTTGCATTACTGAAACGGTAACAAAACAGTCAATCTGTGTTTCTAGGCTGCTGCAGCTTGCCCTCCGGGCTTATCTGCAAAGGCTGACTCTGATGACGTTACTTTCCAAGGCGCGGCGTGCATCTATTGATCTGCGCCCGCTTGCAAGCGCGATCCGCCAGTTTCATCACGCCGCATTCTTGTGTACCGCAGCGCTCACCATCAGCGCGAACGCGGCAGCCACCGATGCGCCCGTGGTGCCGCCGGCGCCCCTGACGACAGTGCCCCAGCAATTGCAGGAAGTCGAGGTGCGCGCCGATGCCAACTCGGCGATCACCCAGGCGCCGGTGCAGGCGGAACTGAACATCACGCAGCCGCAGTCAGTGATCGGGCTGGACTACATCGGCAACCACGTCGCGCCGACGGCCGACTATGCGGCGATCGCGAACATCGCGCCGGCTGTCTCGAATATCAGCGTCAGCGGCCCGGGTCTGGGCGAATCCAAGCAGATGACTCTGCGCGGCTTCAACGACAACCAGTACAACGTCACCTACGACGGCATTCCGTTCGGCGACACCAACGATTTCAGCCATCACACCAGCAGCTACTTTCCTGCCAAGATGATCGGCCAGGTCACGA
Organism: Rhodanobacter sp.; assembly: GCA_027307195.1. Lineage (GTDB taxonomy): Bacteria > Pseudomonadota > Gammaproteobacteria > Xanthomonadales > Rhodanobacteraceae > Rhodanobacter. The sequence continues at coordinate 4,545 of DAHUXL010000059.1, forward strand.
TCGACCGCGGCCCCGGCGGCGCCAGCCAGATCGGCGAAGCCACCTTTGGGGGCACCGTGGCGCTGCGCTCGAAGGATGCGCTGGACACGTTCTCGTTCATTCCCACCATCAGTGCCGGCAGCTACGGCACCATGCTGACCCACCTGGAACTCGACAGCGGCCGCATCGACAGCCTCAACGGCGGCAAGCTGATCGCCAGCGCGCAATACAACGACACCGACACCGCGCGCACGAACTCGCCGATGTCGCGCAAGACCGGCTACATCAAGTACGTGCAGCCGGTGGGCAGCAGTACCGAACTGACCTTCCTCAGCAACTACAACTACATCCGCTTCAACAACCCGGACAAGACCACGCTGACGCAGACGCAGATCGACACGCTGGGCCGCAACTTCGGCCTCAACACCGATCGCAGCAGCACCGACTGCTACTGCTACAACTACCAGACCAAGGAGACCGATCTGGAGTATTTCGGTGTGCACAGCGCGCTGAGCGAAACCTGGCAGCTGGACAACAAGACCTATACCTACGCCTACGACAACGACAGCCACGAGAGCGCGTACATCGGCACGAAAGCGTCGAAAAAGAACATGGGTGGCTACGACAAGGTCAACTCGTACCGCGCCTGGGGCGACGTGCTGTCGCTCTCGCATGTCGATGACAACGGCCAGTTCAACACCGGCGGCTGGTACGAGTTCACCCACAACGATCGCTACAGTGTGGCGCTGGACTACGGCCTCGGTGGCATCCACGACGTGAAACCGGGCAGCAGCGACCTCACTGCCTACAAGTACACGATGGTGGACCGCTTGCGCACCACCCAGCTGTACGCCGAGTACGCCTGGCATGCGACCGAGGGGCTGACCATCACGCCGGGCGTGAAGTACCTCAGTTTCACGCGCTACATCAACACGCCGCGCAACCAGACCACCAAGCTTCCGCTGGACTACAGCAAGACCTGGGACAAGTCGCTCGGTTACCTGTCGGCCAATTACATGCTGACCAGCGAGTGGAGCGTGTACGGGCAGCTCGCACAGGGCTTCCTCGCGCCCAACCTCAACCAGTTCTACGTGCCACACCCGGAACGCAACCAGACCTCGCCGCAGCAGACGATGAACTACCAGTTTGGCACGGTCTACAAGACCGACCGCTTCAATGCCGACGCCGACGTGTTCATGATCGACTACCGGAACTTCCCGCTGGTCGGCACCGATCCGGTCACCCACGAAGACACCTTTGCGCTGGCCAAGGGCGCGCGCCTGAAAGGTGTGGAGGGCGAAGCCACGTACTACCTCGGCGATGGCTTCAGCGCGTATGCGAATGGTTCGGTGATCGACGCGAAGTTCAAGCGTTCCAGGCTCGACTTGCCGAATGTGCCTTCGAGCACCGCGGCGCTGGGCATGATGTTCGACCACAGCGGTTTTTTTGCGTCACTGGGCGAGAAGTACATCGGCGGGCAGAAGGTGTATGACGGCAGCCTCAATCCCGACAATGCCGCCTCGGTCACTGGTGTCGGTCATACCGGCGGCTTCTGGCGCGCGGCAATGAGCCTCGGTTACGGGCAGAACCTCTCGGGCTCGTTCATCAAGAGCTACAAGCTGCGCCTGCAGGTGGACAACCTGTTCGACGCACAGCAACAGGTGGCCGATTCGCAGAAGGGCAAGGACACCTATTACCTGGTATTGCCGGGGCGCAGCTGGTTCGCCTCGGTCTCGCTCGCCCTCTGACCATGACCGGAACCCTGCACATGACTCACCTATCGACCCGTCTCGGTGGCGTGCTGCTTGGCTTGCTGCTGCTGTGCGGCGGCAAGGCGATCGCGGCCGAGCATTATCTCGATGCTGCCCAGCTGCACGCCGCGGTGGCGACGCTGCCGGCGCCATCGCCGCTGGGCACCGCCGAGGACATCGCCGACCGCAGCACGACCTTCCACGCCTACACCACGCGGTCCGCCGATGAGGCGGCGCAAGCGAAGGCGGACGAGACGTTCGACGCGTTCTCGTTCGCGGCGGTGCTTGGCCCCGATTTCACCGCGCAACGGCTGCCGCATGTCGCAGCGCTGTTCGATGAAGTGAAGAAGGAAGCGAACAAGGCCAAGAACGAGGCGAAGCAGAGCTTTCGGCGCGAGCGCCCCTGTCCGGTCAACTCCTGTCAATGGGACCCGGAAGGCGACGCGCAAGACTGGAAGAACCGCGACTACGGATACCCGAGCGGGCACAGCACGCGTGCCACGGTATTCGCGATCCTGCTCGGCCACCTGCTTCCACAGCGTGCCGAGGCACTCGATCGTTACGCCCGCGAAGTGGGCTGGCGCCGGGTGATACGTGGCGTGCACACGCCGCAGGACATCTATGCCGGTCGCGTACTCGGTCAGGCACTGGCGCGTGATTTCCTGGTCAGCCCGGCGATGCGTGCCGATCTGGATGCCGCGGTACGCGAGCTGGATGCGGCGGGATTCGCGGCCGGGGCTGCGCCGACGAAGCGCGCCACGGCCACGGCCGGCGGCTAGAGCAGATGCACCGCGGTGGGAATGGTCGCGCCGAACCACTTGTGTCGTTCGTCGCGGCAGCTCGGGCTGCCCATGGCGTATTTGCGGCAGATGGTCGGGCGATCCTCGTAGATGGTGCAGCCGGAGGTGTTCGGATCGACCGCGACGCACCAGCCGTCCTCGCCCTTGGCCAGGGTTTCCATGCCATGGGTGTCGCGATCGACCAGCCACGCGGGCACATGGTCTTCCGGCATCAACACCACGGTGAGGCGGCAGCACACGGCTTCGCAGGTCGTGCATTGCACGCTCGGGTCGACGCTTTCCGCGTAGGGGTCGGGGAGATTGTTCACTCGTCAGCATGACAGGGTCGGGTGTTGCACACATGAACCGTCTGCTGTGAAGGCAGTGTGCTCAGCTGTCTTCGTCGCGCCACAATGCGTGCCAGCCATCGCTGCCAAGACGTTGCAGCGTCTCGATATTGCGCCGATAGATGCTGTCGGTATCGCTCATCGCGTCCATCGCGCGCTCGATGCTCGATTCGCGCAGAAGATGCAGGGTGGGGAAGGGCGAACGGTTGCTGAAGTTCTCGATCGCATCCGGCGCGCTGTCGGCAAACTGGTAGTCGGGATGGAAGCTGGCCACCTGCCATTCGCCTTCCAGTCCCAGTGTCTGCACCGCGGCATCGGCCACATCGAGGAAGTCGTTGTAGTCGAGAAAGTCGGTCAGCACGAACGGGTGGATCAGCAGGCCGGTTTCGCATTCGTCCGGCGTCAGCGCGTTGAGCGACTGCAATTCGCCGCACAGGTCGTCGAGCAGGGCATCGGTGTCGCGCGCCTGACTCACGCGCATGCGCAGCTTGCCCTGCACATGCGGCGCGCGGGCGAACGGACACAGGTTGAGCCCGATCACCGCGCGCTCCACCCAGCGGGCGGTGGCGGCGAGGTAGGGTGCGTCCTCGGGCAATGCGTCGGCGTTGAGGCCGGAGGGCGGTGATATGTCGTTCATGCGCTTCTCATGGGCAGGGTCGGCGCCGACTATAACGGCTGCTGTACCGGCTTGCGTCTGCTGCGCAAACCTTCCGCAGACCGGGCTTCCGGGGCGCTCGCAGGAACGTGCATGCAAAAAACTGCTCTAATGACGACCCTCGACGCGGCAGTGCCATCTGCCACAGCAAGGCTTCTGACCAGGATGCACTCGTGGATGGTTTGACCCCAGCGACCGCAGATGCTCTGCACGGCGAGAGTCACGAGCACTCCCGTGTTGGCGGTTTCCAGGACACATGCCACGTGGCGGCCACGCCGCACGGATGCCAGGCGGTTCCGCGCAGACGCGACTGCGCCCAACTTCGTACGCCCTCGACTGCATGCCCTGAAACGGACATGGGCAAGTCTCCGCTCGGTGGTGCTGTGGCTGCGCGCGATGTCCGCGCGGGATCGGGTCGCGTGCATCTGATGGCGCCGGCTCACTGGAAATCCGGTGGCGCGTCGACGAGCAGCATCGACCGGATTGTTCATATGCCGGCGCCCTCCCTGTGGGCGCGTTCGCGGGTCGTGGCCGGCCGGCTGGCCCTAGGCGCATCGCCGCCGGTACAGGGCTGGCTGTTGCCGCCCACCTGGCCGCTGGATGGTTGGCGCGTGACGGCGGCGGCCGGTTTGCGCCGGGTTGTAGAAGCCAGGATCATGCCGTGGGTGCGGACACGGGTGATGTCGTGGCCGACAGGGGCGAGCGCGCACCGTTACAGGCTCGCGGCGGGAATCGTCATCAGTGCTGTGGCTGGCGTTGCCCTCCTGCCGCTGCGCATCGGCGTGCCGCATGCCGATACCCGATCGACGCCGGCCAGGGCGGTGGCTGTCACATCCGCAAGACATGCAGCTGCCGTATTCCCGCGGTCTTTGCCGGCTGCGGCGACGTCCGGGTTGGCGATTGCCGTGCCGGCAAACGGGTCGATGGCATCATCGGCCGTCCATCCCGAACCGGCGGATGCCGGTCGCCGCCTGTTGTCCGATGTCAGCACGATGGATCTGATGATGCCGATCGAGGAGCCCGATCTGGATATCAGCTCCCGGCAGAGCCTGTGGTCGGAGATCGGCAAGGCTTCCGGTGTCGATCCGCTGCTGCTGTACAGCATCGCCCTGGTGGAATCGAAGGCGTTGTATCCGGATGGCAGGGTCGCGCCCACGCCATGGCTGTTCCGCGTCAATGACCATCTGGTGCGCGGCGACCGCCATGACGTGCAGCTGGCGATGGCGGCGGCGAGCCAGTTCGGTTCGGCCGTGCAGGACGTCGGCATCATGCAGGTCTACTACCCGATGCACCGGGACCCCGTGCGCGATCCGCTGTCCCTGTTGAATCCGCGCACCAACATCACCGTAGCCGCGAAGATCCTGCACGATGGCATGCATCAGACCCGCGACCGGGTGCTGGGCGTGGGTTATTACCACAGCCACACGCCGGCGCTGGCCCGGGATTACGGCACCGCCGTGCTGACCGTCTACCAACGGCTGCAAGCGCTCCATCGCCGGTCAGGCCGCGGGCAGGTCCGGGCGCGCTGAACGTCTGGCGGGCTGATCTTCACCGTTTGGCGCGAGCCATGCGGACCGCATGGCTTCACCTTGCATCGAGTCGATGGCGCCCGGATATAAGTTGCATCGTTCCCGCTGGCGTGACCCCGATGTTCAACTTGCAATTCGACAACGTGTTCGTGCGCGAGCTGCCCGGTGACCCGGAGCAGGGTGCGCGCCTGCGCCAGGTCGAAGCGGCGCTGTATTCGAGGGTCGATCCCACGCCGGTCGCGGCGCCGCGCTTGCTGGCACATTCGGCGGAGATGGCGGCCACGCTGGGTTTCAGCGAGGCCGAAGTCGCCACGCCGGAATTCGCGCAGCTGTTCGGCGGCAATGCCTTGCTCGATGGCATGCAGCCGCATGCGGCGAATTACGGCGGCCATCAATTCGGCAACTGGGCTGGCCAGCTCGGTGACGGACGGGCGATTTCATTGGGCGAGACGGTCAATGCGGCCGGCGAACGCTGGGAACTGCAGCTGAAAGGCGCCGGGCTGACGCCGTATTCGCGCGGCGCGGACGGCCGTGCGGTGCTGCGTTCGTCGGTGCGCGAGTTCCTGTGCAGCGAGGCGATGCATCATCTCGGCGTGCCGACCACGCGCGCATTGAGCCTGGTCGATACCGGCGAGCCGGTGATGCGCGACATGTTCTACGACGGCCATGCGAAAGCGGAGCCGGGTGCCATCGTCTGCCGTGTGGCGCCATCGTTCATCCGCTTCGGCAACTTCGAACTGCCCGCTTCGCGTGGCGATACCACGCTGTTGCAGCAGCTGGTCGACTTCACCATCCGGCGTGATTTTCCGGAGTTGAGCGGCCACGGCGAGGCCTTGTACGCGGAGTGGTTCGCGCAGGTGTGCGAACGCACCGCCACGATGATCGCGCACTGGATGCGCGTGGGCTTCGTGCATGGCGTGATGAACACTGACAATATGTCGATCCTGGGCCTTACCATCGACTACGGCCCGTATGGTTGGGTCGACAACTTCGACGCGGAATGGACGCCGAACACCACCGATGCGCAACGTCGTCGCTATCGCTTCGGTCAGCAGCCGAACGTGGCGTGGTGGAACCTGAGCCGTCTGGCCGGTGCGCTGGCACCGCTGTTTGCCGGCGTCGAGCCATTGCAGGCCGGACTGGATAGCTACGCGGCGACTTATGCCGCCGCCGACCGCGCCAATATCGCCGCCAAGCTCGGCCTGGCCGACTGTCGCGATGACGACGTGGCACTGATGCAGTCGTTGCAGACGCTGATGCAGCAGGCCGAGATCGACATGACGCTGTGGTTCCGTGCCCTGGCCGACGTCGATGCACAGGCACCCACACTTGAACCGTTCAAGGATGCGTTTTACGACGAGACGAAACGGCGCGAGGCGGAGCCAGCGCTCAACGACTGGCTGGTCCGCTATGTCGTCCGCCTTGCCACCGATCCCCAATCGCCCGAACTGCGTCGGGCGCGCATGCGCATGGCCAATCCGCGTTATGTGTTGCGCAACTACCTGGCCCAGCAGGCGATCGACCGGGCCGAGCAGGGCGCCCCCGGCGGTATCGCCGAACTGCTGGATGTGATGCGCCATCCGTACGATGACCAGCCCGGTCGCGAGGCATACGCGCAGAAGCGCCCGGACTGGGCGCGGCACAAGGCCGGTTGCTCGATGCTGTCGTGCAGTTCGTGAGCCGGGAAGCACAAAGGCCGGCATGGCCGGCCTTTGGATCTCGCGAATGGTGCCCTCGAGACGATTCGAACGTCCGACCTGCCCCTTAGGAGGGGGCCGCTCTATCCAACTGAGCTACGAGGGCAGCGGCGGGATTTTCGCATGGATCCCGTGGCGACGCGATTGCGTTGCTCCTCCCCTGCACGCAGGGAGAGGTTGGCGACCGAAGGGAGTCCTTCAGGTGAGAGGCGTCTGGGCTTGCCAAAGAGCAGAATCAAGAGCGACCCCACCCCAGCCCTCCCCTGCGAGCAGGGGAGGCAGCCAAAGCGCGATGCCTCCTCCCCTGCGTGAAGGGAGGGCGCTCCTGCCGCCTGCTAGAATGGGCAATTTCCCGCCTTCACCACGGCGCCTGCGGGCGCGCAAGTCCAGGAGACATCCATGTCCCATGCAATCCTCACCGCACTTGGCCTCGATGGCGAGCAGTCCGGCACGTACCTCGGTCAGGGCGAATGGTCGAAGACCACCGACGCCGGCGCGCTGCAGCCGGTGAACCCGGCCACCGGCGACGTGCTCGGCACCGTGCATGCGTCCAGCGCGGCCGATTACGAAGTGATCGTCAAGCGCGCACAGGCGGCGTTCAAGGTGTGGCGCACGACGCCCGCACCGGCACGCGGTGAAGCCGTGCGTCTGTGTGGCGAAGCACTGCGCAAGCACAAGGACGCACTGGGTTCGCTGGTGGCGCTGGAGATGGGCAAGATCAAGCCGGAGGGCGACGGCGAAGTGCAGGAGATGATCGACATCGCCGACTTCGCGGTGGGCCAGAGCCGCATGATGTACGGCGCCACCATGCACTCGGAGCGTCCGGGCCATCGCATGTACGACCAGTACCACCCGCTGGGCCTGGTCGGCATCATCAGCGCGTTCAACTTTCCGGTCGCGGTGTGGGCGTGGAATGCCATGCTGGCCACCATCGCTGGCGACATCTGCATCTGGAAGCCGTCGCCGAAGACGCCGCTGTCGGCGGTCGCCACCATCCGCATCTGCAACGAAGCGCTGAAGGCTGGAGGTTTCCCCGACCTGTTCTTCCTGTTCAACGACGCCGGCACCGATCTGTCGCAGGGCTTCGTCGACGACAAGCGCATTCCGCTGATCAGCTTCACCGGCTCGACCAAGGTCGGCCGCATGGTCGGCGAGCGCGTGGCGCAGCGCATGGGCCGCTCGCTGCTGGAGCTTGGCGGCAACAACGCGATCATTCTGGACGAAAGCGCCGACCTGAAGCTGGCGATCCCCGGCATCGTGTTCGGCGCGGTCGGCACCGCCGGCCAGCGCTGCACCACCACGCGCCGGCTGTTCGTGCACGAGTCGATCTACAAGAACGTGCTGGAGACGCTGGTCAAGGCGTACAAGCAGGTCGAGGGCAAGATCGGCGATCCGAATCTGTCGACCACGCTGATGGGTCCGCTCAACAGCTCCGAGGCGGTGCAGGGTTACCTTGCTGCGGTCGAGAAGGCCAAGGCTGCGGGCGGCACGATCGCCACCGGCGGCGCGGCGCTGACCGATCGCAAGGGCAACTTCGTGCTGCCGACCATCGTCACCGGCATCGCGAACTCGCATGAAGTCGTGCAGACCGAAACGTTCGCGCCGATCCTGTACGTGATGCCGTTCAAGACGCTGGACGAAGCAGTCGACATGCAGAACGACGTGCCGCAGGGCCTGTCCTCGTCGATCTTCACCAACAATCTGCGTTCGGCCGAGCAGTTCCTGTCAGCGGCCGGTTCGGATTGCGGCATCGCCAACGTCAACATCGGCACTTCGGGTGCGGAGATCGGCGGCGCGTTCGGCGGCGAGAAGGAAACCGGTGGCGGTCGCGAGTCGGGTTCGGATGCGTGGAAGGTCTATATGCGCCGCCAGACCAACACGATCAACTATTCGAGCTCGCTGCCGCTGGCCCAGGGCATCAAGTTCGATCTGTAGCACCAAGTTCGATCTGCAAGTGATGTGGACTGGTCACGGGCGGTTCGCCGTCCGTGACCGGTGACGATGCATGACGGCGCTGAACCACTTCGACAAGTTCCACTTCGATACGAGGGAGCGATCCGATGAGCTATCAACCGCCTTATCGACCGGTGTCCGGCACCAGTTCGCTGGCCGTCGTGAGCCTGGTCTTCGGCATCCTTGCCTGGTGCGTGCTGCCCTTCATCGGCGCGATCGTGGCGGTCATCTGCGGCCATCTGGCACGCGGTGAAATCCGCCGGGCCGCCGCCGGCAGCGCTATCGAAGGCGATGGTCTGGCGGTCACCGGGCTGGTGCTCGGTTATGCGCAGCTGGTGCTGTGCGTGCTGGCGATCTTCCTGTTTGTTGCCGTGCTGATTTTCGGCGTTGCCTTCTGGCACTGGCATTGACCGGCGAATGAGTACCGAACAACCTCCCGCTCCTTTTGATTTCAACGGTTATCGTGTCGTCGTCGCCGGCGGCAGCCGCGGCATTGGTCGCAGCATGGCGCTGGCTTTTGCCCAGGCCGGTGCCGCCGTGTCGATCTGCGCACGCGGTGCTGCAGCGCTGGAAGAAACCCGCCAGGCGATCGCCACGCTGGGCGTCACCGTGCATGCGCAAAGCTGTGATCTCGCCGATGCGGCAGCGATCGACGCCTATGTGGCGAATGCCGCCGCTGCGCTCGGCGGCATCGACGTGCTGATCAACAACGCCAGCGGCTACGGCTTCGACGAGAGCGACGAGGGCTGGATCGCCGGCTTCAACGTCGACCTGATGGCGGCTGTACGCGCGTCGCGCGCGGCCCTGCCATATCTGAAGGCGTCGCCCAGTCCATGCATCCTGCACACCAGCTCGATTGCCGCCTTCCGTCCACGCGCCAGTGGCGCACCGTATGCGGCGGTGAAGGCGGCGCTGAGCCAGTACACCACCTCGCAGGCATTGGCGCTGGCCGAGCATCGCATCCGCGCCAACGCGATCGCGCCGGGTTCGATCGCGTTTGCCGACGGACTGTGGGAACGCCGCAAGCTCGAACAGCCGCAGCTTTATCAGGCGACGCTGGCGAAGATTCCGTTCGGCCGTTTCGGCCGGCCGGAGGAAATCGCCCATGCTGCGCTGTTCCTCGCCTCGCCGTGGGCCGGCTGGATCACCGGGCAGACGCTGGCGGTGGATGGCGGCCAGATGCTCAATGGCTGACGGGACAGGATGGATGACATGAGCGACCTGCAGTCCACCGCGCGATTCAGCGACCGCGTCGACGACTACGTGCGCTACCGGCCCGACTACCCGCCGGCGCTGCTGGAGTGGCTGCAGCGCGAGCAGGGCGTCAATGCGGATTGGCGGGTTGCGGATGTCGGTGCCGGCACCGGCATCTCGTCGAAGCTGTTTCTCGATGCGGGTTACCGCGTGACGGCGGTGGAGCCGAATGCGCCGATGCGCGCCGCTGCCGAACACTGGCTGCAGGCCTACGAAAATTTCGATGCGGTCGGTGGCAAGGCCAATGCCACCGGGTTGCCCGATGCCAGCGTGGACCTGGTCACCGTGGCGCAGGCGTTCCACTGGTTCGACGAGGAAACCACGCGGCGCGAGTTCGCACGCATCCTGCGTCCCGGCGGGCTGGCTGCGATCTGGTGGAATTCGCGCCGGTTGACCGGCACGCGTTTCCTCGAAGGCTACGAGGCGCTGCTGCAACAGTTCGGCACCGACTACACCAGCGTGGCCGAGCGCTACGCCGACGATGCGCGGATGCGCCACTGGTACGGTGCAGGCTTCCGTGGCAGTGCCAGCTTCCAGCACGCCCAGCGGCTGGATTTCGAGGCGTTGCGCGGGCGCCTGATGTCGTCGTCGTATGCGCCGCAGGTCGGGCACCCGCAACACGAACCGATGCTGCAGGCGCTGCGCGAACTGTTCGACAACTGCGCCGAGCACGGCACGGTAAGCTTCGACTACGACACCCGCATCTTTGCCGGACACCTGGCCTGACCCATGTACGACTACCTGCGCCCGCTGCTGTTCAAGCTCGATCCCGAGACCGCGCATCACCTCACCCTGTACGCGCTGGGTGTGGCCCAGCGCAGCAATTTCGCGCACTGGATCGCCAAACCGCCGGCCGACTTGCCGATCACCGTGTTCGGCATCACCTTTCCGAATCCGGTGGGCCTGGCCGCCGGGCTGGACAAGAATGCCGAACACCTCGATGCGCTGGACGCGCTCGGTTTCGGTTTCATCGAAGTGGGCACGGTGACGCCGCTGCCGCAGCCAGGCAATGACAAGCCGCGCATGTTCCGATTGCCGAAATACGAGGCGATCATCAACCGACTCGGCTTCAACAATGGCGGCGTCGATGCGCTGGTGCGCAACGTGCAACAGTCCAGCTATCACGGCGTGCTCGGCATCAACATCGGCAAGAACAAGGACACGCCGAACGAGAAGGCGGTCAATGACTACCTGACCTGCCTGCACAAGGTCTACGAGCACGCCAGCTACATCACGGTGAACATCTCCTCGCCGAACACGCAGGGCCTGCGCGATCTGCAGCAGGAAGCCACGCTGTACAAATTCATCTCGCTGCTGCGCGCGGCGCAGGAGCGGCTGGGTTCGCAGCACGGCCGGCGCAAGCCGATGTTGCTGAAGATCGCGCCGGATCTGAGCGACACCGAGCTCGATGCGATCGCCGAAGTGTTGCTGCGCACCGGCATCGATGGTGTGATCTGCACCAACACCACGATCGATCATGCCGCGGTGGCCGACGATCCACATGGTGGCGAAACCGGCGGCCTGTCCGGCAAGCCGCTGTTCGAGCGATCCACCGCGGTGCTCGCCGGCATGCACAAGCGCCTGCAGGGGCGTATCCCGCTGATCGGCGTGGGCGGCATTCTCGACGGCAGCGATGCGGCCGAGAAGCTCTACTCCGGTGCGTCGCTGGTGCAGATCTACTCGGGGCTGATCTACCGTGGCCCACAATTGGTCGCTGAATGCGTCAACGAAATCCGCCGCCAACGCGAGGCGGTCATTGATGAGAGCGGCCATGCTGTCTGAACGCACCGACATGGGCGGCTACACGCTCATCGAAAACGCCTCGCTGGCGAACCGCAACACCTTGCGTGTGGATGCGCGCGCAACGCTGCTGGCGGAAATTCGCGACGCCAGCAAGTTGCCCGAGTTGCTCGACTTTCCGGCCGTGCGCAACGGTCGCCTGCTGGTGCTGGGCGAAGGCAGCAACGTGCTGTTCACTGGCGACTTCGACGGCACCGTGCTGGCGATTGAAACCCGCGGCGTGCAGGTGGAGAGCGATGGCGACAGCGCCCGCATTGCCGTAGCTGCTGGTGAGCGTTGGGACGATTTCGTGCGCTGGACACTGGGCCATGGCTACGCCGGACTGGAAAACCTGATCCTGATTCCCGGCACCGTCGGCGCCGCGCCCATCCAGAACATCGGTGCGTATGGTTGCGAAGTGGCCGAGTTCATCGAAAGTGTGGAGGCATGGGACCTCCGCGAGCGTCGCGTGGTGACGCTCGATCATGCGACCTGCGCGTTCGCCTATCGCGACTCGCTGTTCAAGCATGAGCCGGGCCGTTACATCGTCACCGCGGTACGCTTCGTACTGCCGCGCAGTCGTCCGCTGCGTACCGATTACGCGGGCATCAACGAACAACTGGCGCGGATGGGCGTGGACAAGCCTGCGCCGTTCCATGTCGCCGAGGCGGTGGTGCACCTGCGCACCAGCAAGCTGCCCGACCCGGCGGTGATCGGCAACGCCGGCAGCTTCTTCAAGAACCCGATCGTCGAGGCGGCGCTGGCTGACACGTTGAAGCGCGAACATCCCGGACTGGCCGTGTGGCCGCAGCTAGATGGCCGCTGCAAAATATCCGCTGCCTGGATGATCGAGGCGGCAGGTTTCAAGGGTATCCGCGAAGGCGATGCAGGCATCTCCAATCGACACGCGCTGGTGCTGGTCAATCACGGCAAGGCGACGGGGCCGCAACTTTGGACGCTGGCGCAGCGGGTGATGTTGGGCGTGCATGACAAGTTCGGTGTGACGCTGGAGCCGGAGCCGGTGGTGATCGGCGCGCGCTGAAACTTCCCAATATCGTCATTCCGGCCTACGCCGGGATGACGACAAAACGGGTTGGTCCGAGGTATCGGGAAGTCATTCCCGCAACAGGTCTCAGATGCCGGCCCGTTTCTCGATATTCGGCAGAAACACCGTGATCAACCCCATCAGCGGCAGATACGCACACAGCCGGTAGACGTATTCGATGCCGTGCGTATCCGCCAGCCCGCCGAGCACCGCGGCGCCGATGCCGCCCATGCCGAACGCGAAGCCGAAGAACAGGCCCGAGATCATGCCGACGCGGCCGGGGATCAGTTCCTGCGCATAGACCAGGATCGCCGTGAACGCGGACGACAGGATCAGGCCGATGATCACGGTCAGGACGCCAGTCCACATCAGGTTCGCGTGCGGCAGCAGCAGGGTGAATGGGGCCACGCCGAGGATCGATACCCAGATCACCCACTTGCGTCCGATGCGGTCGCCGACCGGGCCGCCGATCAGTGAGCCGGCAGCCACCGCGAACAGGAACACGAACAGGTGCACCTGCGCACTCTGCACCGAGACGCCGAATTTGTGGATCAGGTAAAAGGTGTAATAGCTGCTGAGGCTGGCCAGGTAGAAATACTTGGAGAAGATCAGCAGGCCGAGGATCGCCAGCGCGCCGACGATCTGGTTGCGCGACAGCGACACGAGCGCCAGATGGCGCGAGATCGATTTGCTGCGGCTGACGTGATGCTCGCGATACCAGCGTCCGACCTGCAGCAGCACCACGATCGCCAGCAGCGCCGCCAGCGAAAACCACGCCACGCTGCCGCGCCCATGCGGCACGATGATCCACGCCGCCAGCAACGGCCCCAGCGAGGAGCCGGTATTGCCGCCGACCTGGAACAGCGACTGCGCCAGGCCATGCCGCCCGCCCGACGCCAGCCGCGCCACCCGCGAGGATTCCGGATGGAAGATCGCCGACCCGGTGCCGACCAGGGCGGCTGCCAGCAGCAGCACCGCAAACGTGGGCGCCGTTGCCAGCAGCAACAGCCCGCACAGGGTGAAGCCCATGCCCACTGGCAGCGAGTACGGCATCGGCTTGCGGTCAGTGACCATGCCGACCAGCGGTTGCAGCATCGAGGCGGTGAGCTGGTAGGTCAGCGTGATCAGGCCGACCTGGGCGAAGCTCAAGTGGAAATCGTTTTTCAGGATCGGGTAGATCGCCAGGATCAGCGACTGGATCATGTCGTTGAGCATGTGCGCGAAGCTGATGCC
>DAHUXL010000061.1 GCA_027307195.1 Rhodanobacter sp.
GCAGGCGGCCTTCGTCGTCGGTGGGTGCGGCCGCACCATCGGCACGATAGAGGCGGTCGTGGAACAGGCGGTTGGCCTGCTCGATCGGGCCTTCGTGGATGCCTTTCTCCTTCATGATCTTGAAGGCGATGGACACGTACAGCGGGATCACCGGGATGGCGGCGCTGGCCTGGGTGACGACGGACTTCATCACGCCGACGTAGGCTTCCAGGCCGGGGTGGCGGCTGCGCAGTGCTTTGGCGGTGTTGTCCAGGTGCTGCTTGGCCTGGCCCAGGGTGCCGTGCCAGTACATCGGCCAGGTGATCTCGGTGCCGATGTAGCTGTAGGCGACGGTCTTGGTGTGTTCGGCCAGCACGCCGGCGGCGCTCAGCGCGTCGATCCACAACGCCCAGTCCTCGCCGCCCATCACGGTGACGGTGTCCTTGATTTCCTGCTCGGTGGCCGGCTCGATGGTGGCCTCGATCACGGTGTCCTTGTTGGTGTCGACCGAGGTGTTGTGGAACGGCTGGCCGATGGTCTTGAGCGCCGAGCGCACCACTTCGCCGGTGTCCGGCAGCTTGCGCACGGGCGAGGCCAGCGAATAGACCACCAGGTCGATCGGGCCGCCCATCTCGTTCTTGATGATCTCGATCGCCTTGGCGCGCGTTTCATTGGAGAACGCATCGGCGTTGATGGACTTGCTGTACAGGCCGGCGGCTTTGGCCGCCTTGTCGAACGCGGCAGAGTTGTACCAGCCGGCGGTGCCGGTCTTCTCGTGGCTGCTGGGCTTTTCGAAGAACACGCCGAGCGTGGCAGCGCCGTAGCCGAACGCGGCGGTGATGCGCGAAGCCAGGCCGTAGCCGGTGGAGGCGCCGATCACCAGCACCCGCTTTGGCCCCTTGGCCTTGTCGTGGCCCGCGGCCTGGGTGACCTTGATCTGGTCGAGCACGTTGCGCTCGCAACCGACCGGGTGGGCGGTGATGCAGATGAAACCGCGGACTTTGGGCTTGATGATCACTCGATGGCTCCTGCAGCTGTTCGGCAATTCGCCATCTTAACCAAGCTGGAGGGCCATGCGCTGCCGTAGGGAGGTTCGAGTGACCCGGCTTTATTCGTCATCCCGGCGAAGGCCGGAGCTGTTTTTCAACAGCGAAGCTGGTCATCGCAGTCGCTGCTACGGAAGGCCGGATGCTCAGGCGCCGTCATGCGGAAGCGGAACGAGGAAGTCCGCTACCGGCTCAAGGATGATTTCCGGCAGGCTTTCGGCAATGGACTCACGCATCCGGGCCCAGGCTTCCGCATCGACCGAGGGACGCGCCAGACCTTCCGCCTTGGCCTCGGCCGATGGCCACTGGGTGTAGCTGTACCAGATATCGTCGGGCCCGCGATGCAGGCGCGAGCCCAGCGAGCCCCGTTCGCTCACCAGCAACGGAGTCACCCGCGACCAGGCCTCGACAAAGGCCTGCTCGGCCCCCGGATGCAGGCGCCAGCGATAAAGGGCGCAGAAAACAGCATTGGCGTTGCTCATGGCATCTCACTTTGTCGCACACGGCGCATGCAGTTCGCAGCGCCCAATGCTGGAATCAGCGGCGCCGAAGGCGCCTGCCTTGAACGAATGACCGGCCCGCCTGATCTCGTGTCTGAAATACCCAGATCACTTCTCTGTCGGCATGGCGCTCATGTGGAAAAGTCCCCAGCCATGGCCGTCCGGGTCGACAAAGCTGTGCGAGTACATGAAGCCCAGATCTTCCGGCTTGTCGTAGGTCGACCCGCCCGCGGCGAGCGCCTTGGCCACGAGACCATCGACCTCGTCGCGACTCTCGCAATGGAGATTGAGCAAAACCTCGACGGCCTTGCTCGTGTCGCAGATGGCCTTGGGCGTGAAGTCACGAAACCGGGCGTGCGTAGCCAACATCACGAAAATCGTGTCGCTGATGACGATGCACGCGCCAGCGTCATCGCCGAACTGCGGGTTCCGTGAAAAACCGAGTGCCTCGAAGAAGGCAATGGACTTCGGGAGGTCGGCGACCGGGAGGTTGACGAATATTTGTTTGCTCACGGCTTTCTCCTGTGTGTCGATGGTTGTGTGGATGTTCGCTGCGGCTTGACGTGGGAATTAACCGGCGGCGGAACCGTCCGCCCGGATGAGTGGTCAGGCATCACTCTGCTGAATGCGCCACCGTTTTCGAAAATAGTACCAACTGAACCCGATAAAAAGTGCCAGCGATACCAGGAACAGATTCGCTTGCACAACGACCGTTGGGGGCTCGGAATTTACCTGCGCAATTTGTACGAACTCTGGCACTTGAAACGCAGACGGAACCAGCAAACAGGATCGGCGTGCATACGTTGTGTTGCCGCTGAACGAATCCCTGCCACCCATGACTAGCGCAATTTGATGAGGGTACTTACTCCGCAACGCAGCATCGAAGTCAGGCTTTGGAAAGAACGAATAAATGATTGACGGAACTGACAGCAAGACAGCCCATATCGCCAAATGGACCAGCACATCTTTCCACGGGGTCATCGGGGGAATCTGAAGCTTCATGTGAGGCCTGACGCCAGGTAGATTTCGAAATGAAGTCCAATCTCTGCAGCATGTCTCAATAGAACAAATTCCCGTTTAGCGCGAAGCAGCCACAGCATTCAACGCCGTCACCATGCCTCGTATCTGCTCGACATCGCTGCGCAGCTCTCCACCCTGCATGTCCCTCAGCAACTCCGGTTGCCACTGCATGCCCGACGAATGCTGCCGTTTCGCCGATGCGTGGAACTCGCTGGCGCCGGTAATCTGCTGCAACTTGCCGATGTTCCCGGCGCCCACTCCTGCACCTGGCATCACGACGAGTCGCCCGGCCGACAGCTCGACCCATTGACGGATCAACTGCGCACCTTCCAACGCACTGGTCTGTGCTCCCGACGTCAGCACGCGTTCGCAGCCGAGTTCGATCAGGTCGTTCAATGCAGTCGACGGATCGCGCGTCAGATCGAAGGCGCGATGGAAGGTGACGCCGAGTTTTCCGGCCGCGGCGATCAGCGCGCGGCAGCGCGCGGCGTCCACGTTGCCCTCGGCATCGAGCACGCCGAACACCACGCCGTCGCAATCCAGCGCCGCGCAGGTTTCGATGTCGCGCTGCATCGTTTCGCATTCGAGGTCGCTGTAGAGGAAGTCGCCGGCGCGCGGGCGGATCAGCACGTACAGCGGAATGTGCAGGTGCTCGCGGGCCAGCGCGATCTGCGCGTGCGATGGCGTGAGGCCGCCCAGTTCCAGCGCGGTGCAGAGTTCGACCCGCCCTGCTCCGCCGTCCTGGGCGGCCAGTGCGGAGGCGACCGAGTTGGCGGCGATTTCCAGGATCACGAGTAGCTCGTGGTGTAGACGCTTTGCGACGGGATCAGGCCATCCTGCTTCTGCGCGTCGCACACGGCGTAGGAGAAGCCGTGCTGGATCGCATAGGCGCCGACTTCGCCGGCACGGTTCATGGCGAGGAAGCCGACCTGGATGGTCTTGGATGCCTCACGGCGCTTCTTGACGATGCGCAGCACCGCCTCCTTGCAGGCTTCGTGCGGCGAGCGTCCCTGACGCATCAATTCGACCACCAGGAAGCTGCCGGCGTTGCGGATCACTTCCTCGCCGACGCCGGTGGAGGTGGCACCGCCGACCTCGCCGTCGACGTACAGGCCGGCGCCGATGATCGGGCTGTCGCCGACGCGGCCGCGCATCTTCCACGCCATGCCGCTGGTGGTGCAGGCGCCGGCCAGGCGGCCCTGCGCGTCGATCGCCAGCATGCCGATGGTGTCGTGGTTGTTGGCGCCGCCGGGCATGCCGATGGCATCGCCCTTGCCGTAGTCGTGCACTTCGCTGTTGATCGAGGGCTGGTACTTGGCCGTCTTCAGCCACTCGTGCCAGGCCTTTTCGGACTCCGGCGTGAGCAGCTCTACCTTCTTGAAGCCCTGCTCCAGCGCGAACTGCAACGCGCCTTCGCCGACCAGCAGCACGTGCGGCGTGCGCTCCATCACCCGGCGCGCGACCGCGATCGGATGGGCGATGTGTTCGAGTGCAGCGACCGCGCCGCAGTTGCCATCGGCGTCCATGATGCTGGCGTCGAGGCTGACGTGGCCGTCGCGATCGGGATAGCCGGCCCGGCCGACGCTGTGGTTCTTCAGGTCGGACTCGGGCACCTGCACGCCGAACTCGACCGCATCCAGCGCATGGCCGCCCTTGCCGAGGATCGTCCA
>DAHUXL010000067.1 GCA_027307195.1 Rhodanobacter sp.
GTTGGCCGAGCTGGCCCAGGCGAGCTTCGATGCCGTACTGCTGGATCTGGACCTGCCCGGTGTGGATGGCTTCCAGATCGCGCGGCTGATCCGTCAGCGCGAGCAGGCCGGATCGCATCTGCCGATCATCGCGGTGACCGCGCGTACGGGCAGCGAGGACGAGCTGCGTGCCCGTGCGGCAGGGATGGACGGTTTCCTGCACAAACCGCTCAGCGGCGAACAACTGGCCACCGCACTGGTGCAAAACGTGACCAATGTCGCAGCGCGGGCGAGCGATCACGCCTGAGTCGCAAGGCATCTGCAGCTGCGCTCGCGGTTTTGGCATCATCGACTGCGCCGGGACAGCAGCCAGCACCGTGCCTCATGATCGGACCATCGGTTCGTGGACGATAACGGCAGGGGTGGGAATGGACGGCCCAAGGGGAGCACGGCGGATGTTTTCAGCAGTATGGCTGAGTATGGCCCTGGGCCTGACCGCACCGGCATCGGGCGTCCCCGTGTTGTCGCCGACTGTCTCGACATCGACTGCCGGTCTGTTGCCGACACCTCAATTCCGCCGTTACGACACGGCCGACGGCCTGCCCAGCAGTATCGTCTATGCGGTCGCGCAGGATCGCGATGGGGCGATGTGGTTCGGCACCAAGAGCGGCATCGCCCGCTACGACGGCGTCGACTTCAAGGTGTTTCGCCATGTCGCTGGCGATGCTGATTCCCTTTATGAGAACGGCATTGCCTCGTTGCTGTTCGATCGTGACGGCAAGCTCTGGGCCGGTGGCCTGGAAGCGGGACTGAACCGCTACGACCCGGACACCGGCAAGTTCGCGCATTGGGAGCACGACCTGCGGGATCCTTCCAGTCTGAGCAGCGACAAGGTCTGGGCGATCGCGCAGAGTGCCGACGGCAAGCTGTGGGTCGGCACGGTGCGTGGGCTGGACGTCATGCATCCTGGAGCCAACGGTTTCGAGCACGTCACCGACGCGCTGCTGGGCAGCACGCCGGCGGCGTTCGGCCTGGTAGGCGCGCTGTACGTGGACGATCGGCAGCAACTGTGGATCGGAACCAGCCACGGCGTGTTCCGACGCGATCCCGCGGGCCACTTGCACCGCGTGTCGCAACTTGGCAGCTCCGTACCGATCGATGCCTGGTCCATCGACAGCCAGGGCGGCGAGGTGCGCATCGCCACCGTCATGGGCCTGTTGCTGGTAGGCAAGGACGACGTGGCGCGCCCGCTGGTCGGTACTGGGGCTCCGCAGGGTAACGTGCTCAACAGCGTCCGCGACCGGGCTGGCCGGTTGTGGGCGGGCACGCAGCACGGTCTTTTCATGCAGGAGCAAGCGGGCGAGCCGTTGCTGGCGGTGACCGACCAGCCGGTACTGCGCGGTGATCTTCCCGGTACCTGGGTATGGTCGATGCTGGTCGACCGCGAAGGTGGCCTGTGGGTAACCCTTGTGGACGGTGGCGTGGGCTACCTTGCACCCGACTGGAGGGACACCAGCCGGTTCACGCACATCCCGGACGATCCGGACAGTTTGCGCGATTCGATCGTCACCGCGATGGCGCGCGGGCACGATGGGCGGGTCTGGGTCGGCGAACGCGGCGGGCGAATCGACAAGCTCGATCCGCATACCGGCAAGGTGCAGCATGTGCTATCCGGTCTTCGCGGCGACGTGCTGGGCATGACCCAGGATGCCCGTGAGCGATTGTGGATCACCGTGCGCGGTGGGCTCTACCGTTACACCGAAGGCAAGCCACCGGAGCAAGCCGACCCGCACAATCTGCTGCTGAAGCATCCGCTGGAAGTGGAGCAGGGTCCGGATGACCGGATGTACGTGCGCACCTTCGGCGAGGGACTGTTCCGGGTCGACCCGGAGACGCTTGCGGTCACCCGGGTGCCAATGGATGAGTCCAACCAGAAGGTGTTGTGGGGCAGCCAGCTCACCCGCCACGGCGACATGTTCTGGTACGCCAGCGATGGCGGCATGCTGCGGCTCGACGCGCAGCACGATCGTTTCGAGGAGATTCCCGGTGTGCGACAGGACCGTCCGGTCAACGCCTTCGATTTCACCGCCGACGGCTTGTGGATGGCGCGTCCCGACGGACTGGAGCACTACCACTATGCCGGCAGGGCATTGGTGCTCGACCGTAGCATCGGTGCTGCGCAGGGATGGCCATCCATCACCGTGGTCGATCTGCGTGTCGATGCACTGCAGCGCATCTGGATGTTCGGCCGCGACGGCCTGTGGCGCTTCGATCCGCAGCGCGGCCGCTTCCAGGCGTTCGGATTGCAGAATGGCCTGGCCAATGGGGAATTTTCCCGCGGCTACGCGTTGATGCCCGATGGCAACCTCTACGCCCCCACGCTTGGTGGCGTGGTGGGTTTCAATCCTGACCGGATGCGCGATCGTACCGAGGTGGCGCCGTTGCGGATCAGCGGAATCAACGTGCGCCGCGGTGGCAAGTTGCACGCGCTGCCGACGGACGAGAAACAGGTCCAGCTGGAATGGCGGGATCGTGGTTTCAATGTATCCGTACGGCTGTTCTCCTTCATCGACCCGGCATCGAACCATTACCGCTTCCTGTTGCGCGGCTTCGACACGACGTGGGTGGACATGGGCGATCACGGCGAACGGGATTTTGCGGGACTGGCGGCGGGTGACTACACGCTGGAGGTGCAGGCGGCGGGCGCGAACGGCCAGTGGGTGCATCTGCCGGTGCCACTGAAGATCCACGTGCAGGCACCACCATGGACCCGTTGGTGG
>DAHUXL010000068.1 GCA_027307195.1 Rhodanobacter sp.
GTGCTCATGCTCGAAGTACACGATGAAGTTCGAGTACTCCCAGCGGTTGATCTGTGGGTGCTTCTTGCTGTCGCCACCGCGTGGCGACAGCTTGCGTTGCGGCGCGCCGTAGTTGTGCTCAACCTGGCTCATGCTCATGCCACGGCTGGGCAGGTTCATGCCGTTTTCCTGCTGCACGCGGTGAATCAGCAGATTGTCCCCGTGCTGAGCCGCCTGGACCGCCTGTGGCATTGCAAAACCGGCAGTAGCGGCCAGCATGACGATGATCGGCAAACTGCGTGTGAACTTGACCATGGCTCCCCTCTCCATACAAGGCTGTATGCGGCGTCGTTGTAGCAGAACTGCCTATGCTACGCCATGCCGGTTTGTGCCGATTGCGATGGGTTCGGCATTCGACCAACGCGCGGACATAACCAGCTGGTTCGTCGAGAATAGCGCCATCACCGCTATCATGGGCGGCTGCGAGCGATTGCTTGCCCGGTTCGGATACTGCTTTCCATGATTTCCTTTCGACATTTTGCCTTGCGCCGCGGTACTCGCCTGCTGCTTTCCGATATCGATCTGGTGATCCAGAGTGGCTGGCGACTGGGCGTGATCGGCCGCAACGGCTGCGGCAAGTCCAGCCTGTTCGCTGCCTTGCAGGGCAAGCTGGAGAGCGATGCCGGTGAACTGGACATGCCGGCCAAGTTGCGGCTGGCTTCGGTGGCGCAGGAAACCCCGGCGCTGCCGGACGCGGCGATCGACTACGTGCTGGGCGGCGACGAGGAACTGGCTGCCGCGATGCGCGATGAGGCCGATGCCGGCGAGCACGGCGACATGGAGGCGATGGCCAAGGCACATCACCGTATCGAGGAGTTGAACGGTTATGACGGCCGCGCGCGCGCCGGGCGCCTGCTGCATGGCCTGGGCTTCCCACCCGAAACGCATGAGCGCGCGGTCAAGGAATTTTCCGGCGGCTGGCGCGGACGCTTGAACCTGGCGCGCGCGCTGATGTGTCCGTCCGACCTGCTGCTGCTTGACGAGCCGACCAACCATCTCGATCTCGACGCCGTGCTGTGGCTGGAGGAGTGGCTGCGCCGCTACCAGGGCACGCTGCTGATCATTTCGCATGATCGCGAGTTCCTCGACGGCGTGATCACCCACACACTGCACCTCAACGACGGCAAGGCGACCCTGTACACCGGCAACTACAGCGCGTTCGAACGCCTGCGTGCCGAGCAATTGCGCCAGCAGCAGATCTCGCATGAGCGCGCGCAGGCGGAGCGGGCACATCTGCAGTCGTTCGTCGATCGATTCAAAGCCAAGGCCAGCAAGGCCAAGCAAGCACAGTCGCGCATGAAACGACTGGAGAAGATGGCTGGCACCGAGGCTGTGCGCGCCGAACGTCCCTTCAGCTTCCAGTTTCCGGTGCCCGGGCGGCTGCCCGATTCGATGCTGCAGCTGGAAGACATCACGGCGGGCTATCCGACGACAGAGGGCGACGGCCTCAACATCATCCTGCGTGAGGTCCGTTTCAGCCTTGAAGCAGGCGAGCGGATCGGTCTGCTCGGCCCCAACGGTGCTGGCAAATCGACGCTGGTCAAATCCCTGGTCGGCGACCTCGATCCGTTCAGCGGCGAGCGCAAGGCGCACAAGGACCTGAAGATCGGCTATTTCGCCCAGCACACGGTGGAGAGTCTGCGCGAAGGCGCCAGCGCGCTCGACCATCTGCAGGACAAGGCGCCCGGCGCGACGATTCAGGTCATGCGCGATTTCCTCGGTACCTGGAATTTCGCCGGCGACCGCGCGTTCGAATCGGTCGACGGTTTCTCCGGTGGCGAGCGCGCGCGCCTGGCACTGGCGCTGATCGCGTGGGACAAGCCGAACCTGTTGCTGCTCGATGAGCCGACCAACCATCTCGACCTGGACATGCGCGAGGCGCTGGCCGACGCACTGGCCGACTTCGACGGTGCGCTTGTGCTGGTCTCGCATGACCGCCATCTGCTCGGCATGGTCTGCGACAGTTTCTGGCGCGTCGCCGACGGCGTGGTGGAAAGCTTCGACGGCGACCTGGACGATTACGCCAAATGGCTGCGCACGCGCGGCACGGCCAACAAGAAAGCCGCGAAAGCTGGTGCAGCAGCCAAGCCGGTGGTCAAGATCGTTCCGGAGGAAACGCCGGAAGAACGTCGCCGCAACGCGGCCGCCCAGCGCGAGAACGAGAAGACCTCGCGCCAGCGCGTGAAGCGGATCGAAACCCGCAACGCCACCATCGACACCGAACTGGCGGCGCTGGAAGTCCAGCTTGCCGATCCGGCGACCTACAACGGTCCCACCCAGGAAATGATGCGCCTGGGACAGCGCCAGACCGAATTGCGCCGCGAGAAGGAAGCACTGGAAGCGGAGTGGCTGGAACTGTACGAACAACTGGAAGCGTAGGGGATGGCGGTGAGCGCAAAGCCGGAGCAATCATTGCAACTGTGGCTGCCTGCGCTGGCGCATTTCGAGCCGGGTCATCCATTGCGCGAATGGTTGGCTCGCGCTGACCGGTTGAGCGATGGCCATGCCGGTTACCTGGGCGGCCTCAGCGACCATTTCCAGGGCATCGATGCCAGCTTGCCCGCAGCAGCGATCACCCGCGAATTTCTCGCTGGCGATGCGGCCGATGTGACCTGGTTGTCGGCTGATCCGGCCTGGGTCCAGCCCGACATGAACGGCGTGCGCTTGCTGGCCTGCGGCCAGTTGCAGCTGGGCATGGACGAGGCGGACGCATTCGCGGGGCCGTTGCGACCGGTGTTCGACGAGGCCGGTATCCAGCTGGAAATTTCCACGCCGGATCACTGGCATCTGAAGCTGCCGGCCAACACCTCGCTGCCCGACTTCGCGGCACCGGAACAGGCATTGGGCGAGGACCTTTCGCAGCATCTGCCGCAAGGCGCGGAAGGGCGGCGCTGGCGCGTGCTGCTCAATGAAATCCAGGTGTTGCTGCATCAACATCCCTTGAATGCCGAACGGCGTATCCGCGGACAGGCTCCGGTCAACAGCCTGTGGCTTTGGGGTGGTGGCAGCCTGCCGGGAC
>DAHUXL010000078.1 GCA_027307195.1 Rhodanobacter sp.
TCGGCGGAAAACTTCTGATGCAGGGCATCACCGTCGCGACGCGCTTCGCCACCACCGGCAGGCGCCTGCACGGCAGCGATGTAATGGCCGTTGTCGCGCAGCAGCGGCGCGAGGATTTCACTGTACCAGCCGCCGCCGGGCGTGATTTCCACCACCGTCTGATCCGGCCGGATGCCGAAGAACTGCAAGGTCGCCTTGGGGTGGCGGTACACGTCACGCGCACGGTTCGCGGGCAAGCGCCAGCTGCCGGCCAGCGCACTGTCCAGCTGCGCCGACGTGAAATCGCCGGCACTGGTCGGTGGCACCAGCTCGTCGGTGGGCTGATCCGGCTCGACCGACGTCGTTGGCACCGCCTGGGCATTGACCATGACCGGCATGCCCAAAAGCATGGCCAGCAACAACATCTCACACAGACCCGTCACTTTCATCCCTGCCACCTTCATCCCGCGTTTCATGGGTTACCTCTTGGCGTATCAGCCAGCCAGACTTGACGCAATATCACGAAAACAGTGTGCACATCCGGTGGATGCTTCAGAGAAGTCGATGCCCTCGTAGCGCGCCCGTTTCGCCACGGGACTGAAATCCGCAGCGCCCGTCGACAAGGCTGACGGTACGGCTCACAGGATGATCCGATGGGCATGCAGTCACTAAAAAACAAGAGCGCCGCCCGCAGAGTAAGGCTCGCGACGCGAGCGTATTCTAAAGCTTGGACTGCTCCAATCAGTAGTGGATCACCGAACGGATCACCTTGCCCGCATGCATCAACTCGAACGCCTCGTTGATGCGCTCCAGCGGCAGCACCTCGGTGATCATCTCGTCGATCCGGATCTCGCCGGCCATGTAACGGTCGACGTAGCCGGGCAATTGCGAACGGCCTTTCACACCACCGAACGCGGAGCCACGCCACACACGCCCGGTGACCAGCTGGAACGGTCGCGTGCTGATCTCCTGGCCCGCACCGGCCACGCCGATGATGATCGACTCGCCCCAGCCCTTGTGGCAGCACTCCAGCGCGGCGCGCATCACGTGCACGTTGCCGATGCACTCGAACGAATAATCCACGCCGCCATCGGTGAGATCGACGATCACCTGCTGGATCGGCGTATCCGGGTAATCCTTCGGATTGATGCAGTCGGTGGCGCCGAGCAGCCTGGCCATTTCGAACTTGGCCGGGTTGGTGTCGACCACCACGATGCGGCCGGCCTTCGCCATCACCGCGCCCTGCACCACCGACAGGCCGATGCCACCCATGCCGAATACCGCCACCGACGCGCCCGGTTCGACCTTCGCCGTATTCAGCACCGCGCCGATACCCGTGGTGATGCCGCAACCAAGCAGGCAGACCTTTTCCAGCGGCGCGGCCTTGCTGATCTTCGCCAGCGAGATCTCCGGCAGCACGGTGTATTCGCTGAATGTGCTGGTGCCCATGTAATGCAGCAACGGCCTGCCATTGAACGAGAAGCGCGAGGTGCCGTCGGGCATCAGGCCCTTCCCCTGGGTGACGCGGATCTTCTGGCACAGATTGGTCTTGCCGGACCGGCAGAACTTGCACTCGCCGCACTCAGGCGTGTACAGCGGGATCACGTGGTCGCCGACCTTGAGCGAGCTGACGCCTTCGCCAACCTCTTCCACGACACCGCCGCCCTCATGACCGAGAATCACCGGGAACATGCCTTCCGGATCGGCGCCGGACAGGGTGAACGCATCGGTATGGCAGACGCCGGTGGCAACGATGCGCACCAGCACCTCACCGGCTTTCGGCCCGGCAACATCGACCTGTTCGATCGTGAGTGGCTTGCCGGCTTCCCAGGCAACAGCGGCGCGTGACTTCATGGCTCAACTCCGGACGATAGTGCTGTGGCGACCCACCATGATGACGCGTCCGGCTGCGTTGCGAAACCGC
Source organism: Rhodanobacter sp. (assembly GCA_027307195.1). Classification (GTDB taxonomy): domain Bacteria; phylum Pseudomonadota; class Gammaproteobacteria; order Xanthomonadales; family Rhodanobacteraceae; genus Rhodanobacter. The sequence goes on from DAHUXL010000078.1 coordinate 1,904, forward strand.
ATCAGCCGACTCTTGTGTCATCGGGACGAAACGCCGACATCTGCCGGCTGTAGTCCTCTGCCTCCGCCAACAACCATTCGCGGAACAGCTGCAAGCCGCGATGCCCCTGCGAACGTGGCGGATACACCAGCCAGTACGCCTCCTTCACCGCCAGATAGTTTTCGCCCAGCACCTGCAGCCGCCCGGCGTCGATCAGCGACTTCGACGTCACCATCCGCCCCAGGGCCACGCCGAGGCCTTCCAGCGCCGCATGGCGCAGCGCATCGAGGCTGTCGAATTGCGCCACGTAACGCGTCGGTGGCGTGCGACCGACACGGGCGAACCAGTCGTTCCAGCGCGTGGAAGGACTCGGCTCACCGAGCAGCGGCCAGCGCGACAGGTCATGGGGATCGATGCCCTCCATCCGCGCCACCAGTTCCGGTGCCGCGACCGGCGCGATCCATTCGCCAAACAAACGCTCGCTGTGCAGGCCGGCCCAGTTGCCATGGCCGTAGCGCAAGCCGACATCGACCGGCTCGCGCTCGAAATTCACCAGCGCCGAACTCGACTGCAGGCTGAGCTCCAGGTCCGGATGCACCGCGACCAATCGCGGCAACCGCGGCACCAGCCAGCTCGACATGATGCCCGGGCTGGCGCTGAGCGTGAGCGCATCGTGGCGACGCTGGTGGTAGCGCAACAGCGCATGTTCGATGCCGTCGAAATGCTCACCCACCGCTTCGAGCAGGCTGCAGCCGTCGACGGTCAAGGCCACCCCGCGTGGCCCGCGCTGAAACAGGCGGAGCTCCAGCCGTTCTTCCAGCTGGCGCATCTGGTGGCTGAGTGCACTGACGGTGAGGTTCGCCTGCGCCGCGGCGCGCGACAGGTTGCCCAGCCGCGCGACCAGCACGAACTGTTGCAGCAGGCCCAGCGGCAGCTTCCCCATCTTGAATTTCCCTCAAGTCTGGCTTGCGAATATATCGCTTTTTGGCGGCCTGCCGCGCGCGTACCTTGAGCGCACCCCAAGCCATCATGCTTTCCATCAGGAGCCTCCCCCATGAATTCGATCTGGAAAGATTTGCTGTTCCTCCACGGTCATCTCGTGCGCAAGGAAGATCTGGTCTGGCATGCCGACACGCGCACCGAGGCGAATCGGGACAACAGCGACGCGAGGAAAAAGACCAGTTCCGTCGCATTGAAGTGCTGCGTGGCGATGTGGCCGCGATTGGCAGGTCCGCGTTAACCTGCACCTGATCCGCGTTCGCTGGGCAACCACCCCGGATACCTCACGCGTCTTTTCCCCGGACGCGTGCATGCTTGCCATCCCCTTCGTCCGAGGTGCTCCTTCGTGCAAAAGCGTCCACTTGGCAAATCGGCGTTGGCCCTCGCCCCGCTCGCCTTCGGCGGCAACGTGTTCGGGTGGAGTGCCGACGAGAAGCGCTCGTTCGAACTGCTCGACGCGTTCGTTGATGCCGGCGGCAACCTGATCGATACCGCGGACGTCTATTCGGCGTGGGTGCCGGGCAATCGCGGCGGCGAGTCGGAAACGATCATCGGCCAGTGGCTCAAGCGCAGCGGCAAGCGCGAGCAGGTGGTGATCGCCACCAAGGTGGCGAAGTGGGCCGAGCAACCCGGCCTGTCGCCGGTGAACATCCGCCAGGCGGTGGACCGTTCGCTGCAGCGCCTGCAGATCGACTGCATCGACCTTTATCAGGCGCACGAGGACGATGCCAGCGTGCCGCTGGTCGAAACGCTGGATGCGTTCGCACGCCTGATCGAGGCCGGCAAGGTCCGCGTGATCGGCGCGTCCAACTACAGCGCCGCCCGTTTCGCCGATGCGCTGACCATATCGAAACAGCACGGCTTGCCGCGCTACGAAAGCCTGCAGCCGGAATACAACCTGGTCAGCCGCGCCGGCTACGAGAAGGAGCTGGAACCGCTGATCCGCGCGGAGCACGTCGGCGTGATCAGCTACTACGCGCTGGCCAGTGGTTTTCTGAGCGGCAAGTACCGCAGCGCCGCCGACCTGGCCAAGAGCACGGCACGCGGTGGCGCCGTGAAGAAATACCTGAATCCGCAGGGTATGCAGGTGCTCGCCGCGCTTGACGCGGTCGCCGCGTCCCATCATGCGACCCCGGCGCAGGTGGCGCTGGCCTGGCTGATCGCCCGGCCAGGCCTTACCGCACCGATCGTCAGCGCCACCAGCGTCGAGCAGCTGCACGAATTACTCGGTGCCACGTCGCTGCAGCTGAGCCATGACGAGATCGCGCAGCTGGATCTGGCCAGCGCCAGCTGATCAGTGCGATGTCGAGCCGGCGTTCTTGCTGACGCCGACGCTGCTGCTGGTCGCCGGATCGATATCGTCGCCATCTTCCGGCGACTCGACCAGATAGCCCTGCGCCTTCAGCTGGCCGATATAGCCGTCCGGCTTCAGCAGCTCATCCATCGGCAGCATCGCGAAGGTCTGCTTGTTGCTGCCCAGCGCCGCGCGTGCGGCAGCCAGCCAGACCTGCGCCTGCTTGGCCGGCACGTCATCCAGTCCCAGCGTGCGCGCAAAACCCGCGTCGGCGAGTGCCGCGACACACGCGTCCCGGCGCGCACTGTCCGGCAGTTCACGCAACGCCTGCAGATCACCGGTGGCCCAGGCATTGGCGCGCGCCTTCATCATCGGCATGTCCTGCTCGATGCTGTCCAGCGTGCGGATGAAGCAGGTAGTGTCGTGCGGGGCGGAACTCTTGAATGCCTTGAGCGCCGCACCCGGATGCTCGATGACGACCTGGTAGCTGGTCGGCACTTCCTTGACGCCGTAGCGCTTGGCCAGCGCGTCGACATTGGCCTGGATACCACCGGTCTTGCTCAGGCCGTTGGCCTTGATCGCCTTTTTGTACAACTCCTGCGCCACGAAGATCGGCCGCCAGCGCTCGATGCCACGGTCGTTGCCGATGTACTTCTGCTTGAGCACTTGCCAGCGCGCATACACCGGCGGCGGCAGCACCTGCTGCAGGGTTTGCCCATCTTCGTTCTTGCGCGCGCTGTAGGCCGACGGCAACAGGAATATCTTGCCGAGAAATCCGATATCGGCATTGAACGTGACCGACGGCGACAACAGCACCTGCTGCGACTCGCTGATCACCTGCTCCAGATCGTGCGACTGCCACTGCACGCTCTGTGGCAACGGCGACAGCGTGCCAAGCACCCACAGCACATGATCGCCGGTTGCCGGATCTTTCCGGGTTACCTTCCATAGCCCGGGCCCCGGCTGCACGCCGGTGACCACCACGGCGGCGAGTTCGGCCACGTCCGATGGCACCGGCGGCGGCGCCGTGGTGGTCGCCGTCGATTGCGCGAACGCCGGCAGCAGGCCGCTCAGCGCGAAGATGCATACAGCGCACATCAGACGCATGGGTGAGGCTCCATCTTCATGGGCATGCATTGTGTCAGGCCGATCCTGACTCGCAGGTTGCCCACGGATCGACTGCCATCCAGACAGGAACGGGGCGCTCTAGAGCGCCCCGTTCCTGTTCCGCCGGCAACCCACGGCGCATGCAGATCGCGCCTTACGCCGACAGCGTCGCCAGCGCGGCATTGAACGTCGCGCTGGGGCGCATGGCCGCGCTGACCAGTTTCAGGTTCGGGTGGTAATAACCCTGGATGTCCACCGGCTTGCCCTGCGCGCCATTGAGCTCGGCGACGATCCTCGCCTCGTTCTCCTGCAGCGCCCTGGCCAATGGCGCGAACTTCGCCTTCAGTGCCGGATGCGTATCCTGCGAGGCCAGCGCCTGCGCCCAATACAGAGCCAGGTAGAAATGACTGCCGCGGTTGTCCAGCTCACCGACCTTGCGCGACGGCGACTTGTTGTTGTCGAGGAACTTGCCGTTGGCCTGATCCAGCGTCTTGGCCAGCACGTCGACCTCGGCACTGCCGTAGCGATTGCCCAGGTGTTCCAGCGACGCGGCCAGCGCGAGAAACTCGCCCAGCGAATCCCAGCGCAGATAATCCTCTTCGAGGAACTGCTGCACGTGCTTGGGTGCGGAACCGCCGGCACCGGTTTCGAACAGGCCGCCGCCGGCCATCAACGGCACGATCGACAGCATCTTGGCGCTGGTGCCCAGCTCCATGATCGGGAACAGGTCGGTCAGGTAGTCGCGCAACACGTTGCCGGTGACGGAAATCGTGTCGAGCCCTTGGCGGATGCGTTCCAGCGAGAAGCGCGTCGCGGCTACCGGATCCATGATGCGGATGTCCAGACCGTTGAGGTCGTGATCCTTCAGGTAACGCTCGACCTTCGTGATCATCTGCGCGTCATGGGCGCGCTGCGGATCCAGCCAGAACACCGCCGGGGTATGGCGTGCGCGACTGACCGCCAGCTTCACCCAGTCCTGGATCGGCGCGTCCTTGGTCTGGCACATGCGCCAGATATCGCCCGCCTCGACCTCGTGCTGCAGCAGCACGGTGCCTGCTTCGTCGATCACCTTCACGACGCCGTCGGCGGCAACCTGGAAGGTCTTGTCGTGCGAACCGTATTCCTCGGCGGCCTGCGCCATCAGGCCCACGTTCGGCACACTGCCCATGGTCGCCGGATCGTACGCACCGTGCGCCTTGCAGTCGTCGATTACCACTTGATAGACGTCCGCGTAGCAGCGATCCGGGATCACCGCCTTGATGTCCTGCAACTTGCCTTCGGCGTTCCACATCTTGCCGGAGTCGCGGATCATCGCCGGCATCGACGCGTCGATGATCACGTCGCTGGACACGTGCAGGCTGGTGATGCCCTTGTCGGAATTGACCATCGCCAGACCCGGACGCTGCGCGTACTCGGCGTCGATGTCGGCCTTGATCTGCGCCTGCTGCGCTTCCGGCA
>DAHUXL010000082.1 GCA_027307195.1 Rhodanobacter sp.
GCCACCGGCCACGTTCAACATCGCGTTGAGCAGCGGCCAGTCGGACACGGCGTCGCTGCCGTCCTTCATGGCTTCGGTTTCGCGGTTCGGTGAAGCGACGGAACCGGAGTCGAGGTGGTCGCGGCCGATCACCACCGGCGCTTTCAGCTCGCCGTTGCGCACCATCTCGTTGAAGGCGAGGCCGAGCTTGTCGCGCAACCCTAAGCCGACCCAGCAGATGCGGGCGGGCAGGCCTTGGAAGCTGATGCGCTCCTTCGCCATGTCGAGCCAGTTGTGCAGGTGGGCGTCGTCGGGGATCAGCTCCTTCACTTTCTGGTCGGTCTTGTAGATGTCTTCCGGATCGCCCGAGAGCGCGACCCAGCGGAACGGGCCGATGCCGCGGCAGAACAGCGGGCGCACGTAGGCGGGCACGAAGCCGGGGAACGCGAACGCGTTTTCGCAGCCGACGTCCTTGGCCATCTGGCGGATGTTGTTGCCGTAGTCGAAGGTGGGGATGCCTTGCGCGTGGAACGCGAGCATCGCCTCGACGTGGGTGCGCATGGAATGCTTGGCGGCGTCGCGGGTGCCTTCCGGATCGCTCTTGCGGCGCTCGAACCATTCCTCCACCGTCCAGCCCCGCGGCAGATAGCCGTTGACCGGATCGTGCGCGCTGGTCTGGTCGGTGACGGCGTCGGGACGCACGCCGCGCTTGACCAGTTCCGGCAGGATGTCGGCGGCGTTGCCCAGCAGCGCGATGGATTTCGCGGCGCCGGCCTTGGTGTACTTCTCAATGCGCGCCAGTGCGTCGTCGAGGTTGCTGGCCTGCTCGTCGACGTAGCGGGTCTTCAGGCGGAAGTCGATGCGGCTCTGCTGGCATTCGATGTTGAGGCTGCACATGCCAGCCAGCGAGGCGGCCAGCGGCTGCGCCGCGCCCATGCCGCCGAGGCCGGCGGTGAGCAGCCATTTGCCCTTGAGGTTGCCGCCGTAGTGCTGGCGGCCCATCTCGACGAAGGTTTCGTAGGTGCCCTGGATGATGCCCTGCGAGCCGATGTAGATCCACGAGCCGGCGGTCATCTGGCCGTACATCATCAGGCCTTTCTTATCGAGCTCGTTGAAGTGCTCCCAGGTGGCCCAGTGCGGCACCAGGTTGGAGTTGGCGATCAGCACGCGCGGCGCGTCGGCATGCGTGCGGAACACGCCGACCGGCTTGCCGGACTGCACCAGCAAGGTCTCGTCGTCCTCCAGCGTGCGCAGCGACTTCAGGATCGCGTCGAAGCACTCCCAGTTGCGCGCCGCCCGCCCGATGCCGCCGTACACCACCAGCTCGGCCGGGTTCTCCGCCACCTCCGGATCGAGGTTGTTCTGCAACATGCGGAACGGCGCTTCGCTGAGCCAGCTCTTGCAGGAAAGCTCGGTGCCGCGCGGTGCGCGGATGACGCGGGTGGTGTCGATGCGGGTGGGTGCGGTCATGGGCTAGGCCTCGGGTAGGACAGACCACGAAGTATAGGCCAGCCGCCATGCGCGCCTGTCAGCCATGCGGCGGCGCCTTGCCGGCCAGCACCTGGTTGCCGGAATGGGTCTGCAGGATCAGCGCGGAGCGCATCTGCGTGATGATCTGACTCAGCTTCGGATCGCCGCCGAAATGGGCTTCGAAGTATTCGACGGTGTCCTTCAGCCCGGCACGCGGCTGCTGTTGCTGGATGTTGGCGCGCAGTATCCAGCCATACGGACTCTGCGGCTGCGCCTTGATCAGCTGGTTGGCGACGTCCCAGCCCCCGTTCCAGTCGTGCGTGCGATACACGAGCAGGTGGCCGAGCTCTACCAGTGCACGCGTGTCATTCGGGTAGAGCGCAAGCATCGTGCGAAAATCCTGCTCGGCATGCGCATAGTCGTTCAGCGCGTCATAGGCTTTGGCACGTGCCTCGAAAAGCACGGAGTCGCTTGGCCACGCAGCGATCATGGTGGTGGCATCCGCCACGGCCCATGCGGCCTGACCGAAATCGATCAACGCATTGATGCGGTGCAGCCGGGCGTCGTTGAACTCGGGCCCGAAACGCAGCGTCTCGGAAAGATAGATCGCCGCCACCGCCGGATACTGGCTGTCTTTCGCCGCATCGCCGGCTTCCATCAAGTCAGGAACGCTGGCGACCTGATCGAATGCCGCCGGGTACGAGGCCAACTCGACCTCTTGCGCGCAATCGCAGTTGCTGACTTCATAAAAAGCCCGCTTCGACAACATCAGCTTCAGCGCTGGGTTGTCGTCGGCGTGAGTCTGCGCCTGCGCGGCGAGACGGCTCATGTCAGCCAGCGACCCACCCCACTTCGGCTCCTGTGCCCATATCGCCACGCCGTAGATCGTGTAGTTGTCGGGCGCCGCAGCAATGGCTCCCGCGATGGCATCGTCGGTGTACTTCCGGCCAAAACCCAGGGCGCCAGCGTTGATCAGCGCGGCATGGGCCGGCGTGACCTTGGGGTCCAGCGCAATCGCCTTGCGCAGGTCGTTGTCGGCCTGAGCCAGTAGCCTGTCCATGGAGTCGACGCCGTCTTGCGGCGTGTCCTTCATGTAGTTGCTTCCGCGCGCCGCGGCGGCCATGGCCACATAGGCCACACCGCTGGCCGCCCATGCAAACGCGCTGTTCGGCGAATCGCGCTTCCACGCATCCAGGGTGGGACGGACGTCGAACGAGCCGTTTTCGAAACTTTCGTGGTAGATGCGGTCGAGCAGGCCGTGCGAGTCCGGCTGGGTCTGCTGCGCATGCAGCGCCGCGGCAAGGCGGCGGTCGAGTTCGGCCGACTGTCCGTTCTGGATCAGCGTCTGCGCTTCTGCAAACGACAACGGCAGCGACTGCAGGCCAAAGTGGCAATACGCCACCACCGCGTCATGCGACCAGTGACTGCCAGGCGGGTCGGGATAGGCGATGCAACGCTGCAGCGGATCCTTGATCGTCTCGGCGCGTTTCGCCGCGGCGAGAAACGCATACGCCTCGTCGCGTGTGAACATGTGGGTCTTGGGCACCGGCACTGGTGGACGCGCATAGGGTCGCCCCGACTCGGCATTCATATGTGCGGTGAACTGCGACATCGCCGAACGGACACCCCACTTCCATTCGACGATACCCAACAAAACGATTGCCGCTATCAGCAGCCAACGCGGACCGGAACCCATAATGCCTCCCCCAGGCAGATGGGTCAGACAGTATCACTGCACCCCTCCGATGTCAGGACGTGGCGGTGGCGACGGTGTCACGCACATCAACCGCCACAGGCATTTTCTTCGCTTCGCCTTCGCCTCGTCGCCGAGATACTCGTTTGCCTGCGGGAGCGACTTCAGTTGCGATGGCCGCGGCAGCGGCCAGAGGCATCCCGGCGTTGCAGCAGCTCGATGCACAAGCGGGTGGCGCAGCGCTCTGCCAAGCAGTCGCGGCTGAAGTCGCTCCCAGCGTCGATGCACGTAACCGATCGTGGCCATGCGGCGAAGAGCTGAGTGGTGAGCCCTCTCGGCTTGCGCCATCCACCATTGCCATCACACGCGGAGCCGAACATGCACGCCCCCTCCTCACCCAATTCACAAGCGCGCCGGATCGGATCATGGACACTGATCGCCACCGCCGTGGCCGTCGCCGCGGTTTCGTTCGGCTACGTCGGCGGCTGGCTGGCGCCGCACCGTCTCACGCCGGAAAAACTGGTGGACCAGCTGCAGGATAACGCCGGCACGTTCGCCGGCTATCGTCGCAACCACGCGAAAGGCGTGTGCGTGAGCGGCTATTTCGACAGCAACGGCCAGGCGCAGGCGTACTCCGCCGCACAGTTGTTCGCGCCAGGCCGCACGCCGGTGGTGGGACGCTTCGCGATCCCCGGCGGCAATCCGTATGCGCCGGACAGCAGTGCGCCGATCCGCAGCATGGCGCTGCGCTTCACCCAGGCGAACGGCCAGCAGTGGCGCACCGGCATGAACAGCATGCCGGTGTTTCCGGTCGCCACGCCGCAGGCGTTCTACGAACAGCTGCAGGCGCAGCAACCGGACCCCGCCACCGGCAAGCCGGACCCGGCGAAGGTGGCAGCGTTCTTCGCGGCGCACCCGGAAACCGCGGCATTCCGCGCGTGGGCGAAGACGGCCAAACCGTCCGCCAGCTTCGCGACGGAAAGTTACTGGAGCCTCAACGCGTTCGTGTTCGTCGACGCACAGGGCAAACGCCAGCCGGTGCGCTGGCGCATGGCGGCCGACACGGCCGATGCGGGTGACGGCGCGGGCAAGGCCGGTGATGCGAACTATCTGGCGGCAGACCTGAGCCAGCGCCTGACACAGGGACCGCTGCGCTGGCACTTGCAGGTGACACTCGCAAACCCGGGCGACCCCACGAACGATGCGACGAAGACATGGCCGGACGATCGCCGCACGATCGACGCGGGCACGCTGGTGCTCGACGCGACCACGCCGCAGGAAAGCGGCGCCTGCCGCGACATCAACTATGACCCGCTGGTGCTGCCCGCCGGCATCACCGCCTCCGACGATCCGCTGCTGCCGGCCCGCTCCGCTGCCTATGCGGATTCCTACCTGCGCCGTACCAGCGAGGAAGCGCACCTGCCCGGCGCCGCCGCGCCGCAACCGGAGAAGCAGCCATGACGTCCAACACCGGCACCTTCACCCTGCCTGCCCGCGTGCTGCACTGGCTGATGGCCATCCTGATCGTGGCCATGCTGTTCATCGGCGTCGGCATGGTCGCGTCGGTGTCCGCACGGCACGAGTGGCTGCTGGCCATCCACAAGCCGCTGGGCATCGCGATCCTGCTGCTGGCGATCGTGCGGCTGGCGGTGCGCCTGCGGCATCCGCCACCGCCGCTGCCGGCGGACCTGCCCGCGCTGCAGAAGCTCGCCGCGCTGGCGTCGCACTGGCTGCTGTACTTCCTGATGCTGGCGATGCCGCTGATCGGCTGGGCGATGCTGTCGGCCGGCGGCTACCCGGTGATGCTGGGCGCGTCGCTGCGGCTGCCACCGATCTTTCCGACCAACGCCGTCGCGTTCGCCGTGCTGCGCCAGCTGCACGGGTGGTTCGCGATGCTGCTGTTCCTGACATTCCTCGCGCACATGGGTGCGGCGCTGTACCACGGCCTGATCCGCCGCGATGGCGTGCTGCAGAGCATGCTGCGTGGCGCGAAAGAGCTGCCGCCGGTCGAACCTGTCGATCCGTCCTGAAACGTCGGAACCCCATGCGTTCCGGCACTGGCGAGCGGCACCGGTCAGGCGGAAGCTGACCGGCAATCCGCGCGAAGGAGTTGACCCATGTCACGCAGCACCTGGC
>DAHUXL010000090.1 GCA_027307195.1 Rhodanobacter sp.
ACCACAGCCTCCAATGCCTCCGTGGAACGGGCGCATCGCGCAACCGGTGGCCACGCGTTCTGGCTCGATCTTCTTGCGGCACAGGTGGCAAAGCGCGAGCCAAAAGTGCGACTCGACGACCTCCTGGACTCGATATCGACAGGAGGCAGCGAAATTCCGGACGCCACGCTGCGGTCCATTTGGAATGGGTTAGCCCGGATAATTCATCGCATGCCAGGGATTCGCTGGCGGATGTCGCGTAAGGTGTTGATTGCGCTTATGGATTGGGTGTCGACGCCATCCATTCACGCGAGCACGGTGCGCCACATCCGCCATGTCCAAGAATACCGAGGCCGGGTTCGATTTTCCAGCGCTCTGCCGCAAGAAGGTGACTGCGGCTTTTGATGCGGGTCGGTTGACCTCGGACGGCGGCGTGTTGTTGCTGGCACAGATCGAGCGGCAGCTTGGATTGGCCGAGCGGTTGGCGAAATGCATCGAAGACCCGCGTGACCCGAACGCGGTGCAGCACAGCATCGCCGAGATGATCCGTTTCCGTGCATTGCTGATCGCTGCCGGTTACGCTGATGCCAACGACTGCGATGCGCTGCGTGCCGATCCCGCCTTCAAGATGGCGGTTGGCCGGTTGCCGGAGAGCGGAGCCGAGTTGTGCTCGCAGCCGACCATGAGCCGGTTGGAGAACCTGCCGGGACCGATTGCGCTGATGCGGATGATGGCGGCGATGGTCAATTTGTTCTGCGACAGCTTCGCGACAGTGCCCTCACGCATCGTGCTCGATATCGACGATACTGAGGATGCCGTGCACGGCGGTCAGCAGCTGGCCTTGTTCAATGCGCACTACGACAGTCATTGCTTTCTGCCGATACACATCTACGAGGCGCAGAGCGGCAAGCCGGTGGCTACCATCCTGCGCCCCGGCAAGACGCCGGATGGCGTCGAGGTCGCCACCGTATTGCGCCATGTGATCGGCCGCATCCGTGCCCGCTGGCCGCGGGTCGGGATCCTCGTGCGCGGTGACAGCCATTACGGGCGCATCGAAGCCATCACATGGTGTGAGCGCAATCGTATCGGCTACATCTTCGGGCTTGCCGGCAATAAGCTGCTGCTCAGCAAAGTCGCTGATCTCGCCGAGGATGTTGCGGTCCGCCGCGCCACCGGCGAGGCCGAGAAGGTGCGCCGGCACGGCGAGATCGACTACGCCGCCAGGAGTTGGCCCGGCCAGCCGCTGCACAACCCCCGCCGCGTCATCGCCCGCGTCGAAGCTTCACCGCGAGGCAACGACACCCGCTTCATCATTACTAATCTCGCCGGTAGCCCGGAGCATCTCTACGAGACCGTCTACTGCGCACGCGGACAGGCCGAGAACCTGATCAAGGCACACAAGCTGCATCTCGCTTCCGACCGAACCTCGTGTTCGAAGGCCGCCGCCAACCAGTTCCGTCTGCTGATCCACACCGCCGCCTACTGGCTTATGCACGGCCTGCGTGGCCTGGCCCCGAAACAGTCGTTCTGGCGCGATGCCCAGTTCGACACCATCCGCGTCTCGCTGCTCAAGGTCGCCGCTCGCATCACGGAGATGCGCACCCGCATCAGGATCGCGTTGCCCACCGCTTATCCCTATCAAGCCAGCTGGAGGCTGCTCGCTGAGCGCGCAGCCATCCGCCCGCCCTAATCCGCGGGGCAGCGTGCCCCGATCGAGCCCGTCGTCCGCAACCCGCAAACCCAGCTAAATTGCGCCCAAGGCGCCGCCCTGACGCGCGTCCACTAACCGATGTTTGGCAACGCCGTCACGCCCGCAATGAATGATCCGGGCTAGCGCTAAGTTGTGCTCGGAACTGTACGGGGTATCCACGCCGCTAGTGCGCTTGAGCTCTGCGCCCTCGATTCCCCATTTAATTGCCGTTGGGTGGT
>DAHUXL010000093.1 GCA_027307195.1 Rhodanobacter sp.
CCACCCGTACACCCGTGTCGCTCGCCGGCAAACCAGTGCGTACCGCGTCGCCGTCGCAGCAGGCCAGCGGTCAGCCGGAGCAGCTCAAGGGCGTGCGTCGCAACATGGCCCGCGTGATGGCCGACGCGCACGCCCAAGTCGTGCCGACCACCCTGGTCGACGACGCCGACCTGCACGCCTGGATCGGCAAGCAGGACATCACCGCGCGCCTGATCCGCGCGATCGTGTTCGCCTGCAAGACAGTGCCGGGCTTGAACGCCTGGTTCGACGGCAAGAACCTCACCCGCACCCTGCATCCGCATGTGGACATCGGCATTGCTGTGGATACCGACGACGGTCTGTTCGTGCCGGCGCTGCGCAACGCCGACGTGCTCGACGGTGCCGGTATCCGCGCTGCGATCAAACGCCTGCGCATGCAGGTCGAGGATCGTTCGATCCCGGCGTCGGAGCTGTCCGGCTACACCATCAGCCTGTCCAACTTCGGCATGTTCGCCGGCCGTTACGCGACGCCGGTGGTGGTGCCGCCGACCGTCGCCATCGTCGGCGCCGGCAAACTCAGCCACGACGTGGTGGCGGTGATCGGCGGCATCGAAGTGCATCGCCGCATGCCGCTGTCGCTGACCTTCGATCATCGCGCCGCCACCGGTGGCGAAGCCGCACGCTTCCTCAAGGCGATGCTCGACGATCTGGCGCTGCCGAACTGACCCAGCTGCACACTTGAAACAGACAGGGCGCCTTCGGGCGCCCTGTCTGTTTCTGTCACTAACGATCAGTAATCGCGCACGTCCAGCAGCATGAAACAGCGTGCGCTGTAGTCGCCAGCCTGCGGCCACGCCACCGCAGTCATCGCCAGGGTTCCCGCCGTCCACAACTCGTTGTCGAGCAACGCTTCACTGCGCGAGTCGTCCCCGCTCGCGGCATGGCTGTGCACCAGCCGCAGCCAGTGCAGCTCGGGCGTCAGCGCTTCGCGTTTCAACGCAGTCTCGATCGCGGTCAGCGCCTCGGCCGGAATGCTCACGGCGTCACTGTCCGCGCCGCGCACGCTGAACGAGCCGATGAACACGTCCCAGCTGCGCACGCCGATGTCCCACGTCGCAATCTGCATCCGGCGATCGTCAGTGACGTACCAGCAGGCGGCCAGCAAGACGTGAAATACATTCTGCTCGAATGCATGCAGGGCATCGCGGCAACCGGCTTCGCCAGCACCAAGACCGGCGAAGCTTTCCTCGATCCGACGTTCCTCGCTCAGCACCACGTCGACATCGAGGCGGCCCGGCTCAGCCGCACTGCCTTCGTGCCACTCGGCACGGATCGCCGGGAAATCACCGTCGGTGACCAGCCAGCCGTCCTCGTCCGCATCCAGTTCGACATCGTGCCGCTCGAACAGCCGCAGCAGGTATTTCTGTAGCGCCGCACTATTCATCGTCATTCCCGATTGTCTGCGTTGCTTGTCGACGGCAATTCACGCCAGGTCAGATACACGCGCAGGTCGAACTCCAGCTGATGGTAGTCCGGCAACATGTACTGGCACAGCTGGTAGAACGCCTTGTTGTGATCGTATTCCTTCAGGTGCGCCAGTTCGTGCACCACGATCATCTGCAGGAACTCCGGCGCGGCCGCCTTGAACAGCGCCGCCACCCGGATTTCCTTCTTCGCCTTGAGCTTGCCACCCTGCACACGCGAGATCGCGGTGTGCAGACCCAGCGCATTGCGCACCACGTCGAGCTTGCTGTCGTACAGCACCTTGTCGATGCCCGGCGCGTTCTTCAGATGCTGTTGCTTCAGGTCCATCGTGTAGGCATACAGCGCCTTATCGCTCTGCACCGGATGGCGTTCCGGGTAGCGTCTGGCCAGATGCTCGCCAAGGCGCTCCTGCGCAATCAGCTCGCGCACCTTGTCCTGCAAGGTGACCGGGTAGGCCTGGAGGTATTTGAGCGGGATCATGCAGCGTATTCTCGCACCGCACCGGTTCCCGCGCTTCGGCGTAGAACAGGCACGTCAATTGCCCATGGAGGTATCCCATGCATCACAGCCGGCTCAGCACCATCGTCATCGATTGCGACATCGACAATCTCGACGTGGCTACCGCGTTCTGGAGCCACGCGCTCGGCAAGCCGGTCGCCAGTTCCGACCAGGATGGCGATGGCAGGTACGCCGAACTGCAGACCACTACGGACGAGCCGATCATCCTTCTTCAGAAAGTGGAACATGCCAGCCGCGTGCATCTGGATATCGAGACCGACGACCTGGACGCGGAGGTGGCCCGACTGGAAAAGCTCGGCGCCTGCCGCATCGCTCTGGTGCGCGACCGCTGGTGGGTGATGGAGGCGCCCAGCGGCCACCGCTTCTGCGTGGTGCAGCCGCAGCGCGCGACGTTCGGGCCGCACCTCAACCGCTGGGACTGAAGCCTAGATATCGAAGCGGTAGCTGACCTTGACCAGCAACTGCTCGTCGTCGCGCAGCGCGAAGCTGTTGTCGAATGCGTCGGTCGTGCTGCGCGCAAGGCTGTCCTGCGCGTAGCCACCGCGACCATAGACCACATACAGATAGGACAGCGGCGCCAGCTCGTAGCGGTAACGGATCTGCAGGCCGAGGTTGCGCACGCTGAAGTCATCGACCTGGTCATCGGTGGCGACGGCGCGGCCGTTGCCACCGACGCGATAGCCACCGCGTATGCGTGCATCCAGTCCGATCGCCTGCAGTTTGAGCCGCAGCTCCTGGCGGCTGTCGATGTTCCAGTCGAAGCCGGCGTCGAGTTCCAGACTGTGCTCGTTGAAACGGCCGATCAGGTTGTCGTGTTGCCACACCAGCCAGTCGGGGACGTGCTCGCAATACGGACCGGCATACACGCTGAAGGCGTCGCTGATGAAATAGGTCGGCAGAAATTTGACGTTGTAGCCGATCTGGCGATTACCGCTTAGACCGCCGCTGACAACCTCCGCATCCAGCTTGAACGCCCAGTTGCCATGGCGCGGACTGATCCGTTCGTAGGCAAGGTCCACCGATGGTGGCAGGAACAGCGCGCCGTGGCCGCGGGTCAGCAAGTCGTCCCAGCCCGCACTGTTGAAGTTGAACTGCACCTGGTCGGTGGCGCCGTTGCGCAAGTTGCTGAGGTCGCCGAGGCGCAACTGGCGGCGCAGGCGCAGACCGCGATCGTTGTCCAGCGCGTCGATGCGGAACTGCAAATCATGCGAGCTGTACGCCGAGTCGGCCGGCAAATCGGCGTAGCGCTTGCGCACTTCCCAGTGGCCGTAGTTGAAATTGTTGCGCGACAGATAGCCGAAGTCATTCACCTGCAGCTGATCGCCGAAATGCATGCCCAGCCACTGCTGGCGCCAGCCGCCGCCCATTTCGTAATTGGCCACGAGGGTCGCGCCGCTGTCGCGCGTATGCATGCCGGACTGCAGGATGTCGCTGGCGATCACGTTGGTCGCGATGGTCAGCTGCGGCGTCGGCCGCCAGTGGTGATCGACGCCGAGTACGGTCGCCTCGCGGTCCAGCCACGGTCGATCGACGCGGGTCAGCAACATGCCCAGGCTCTGGTCGCCGAAGTCGTGGGTCACCCGTGCGGCGCCGAAGAACCGACCAGCTTCGCCATCCTCGTCCGCCGCCATCACGCCGTAGCTGGTGGTGCCGACGCTGCCGTTGAGCTTGATCGCGGCATCGATGTCGGCCGCGCCATGGCCATCGTCGGACGGACCGCCGACGCGCCGGGTATAGACGAGCTGGCTGTTGTCGTCGAGCAGGCTGAAATCGAAGATGCCCTGGTTCTCGGTGAAGAACGGCCGCTTGTCGGCGACGTAGGTCTCGGTGGCGCCAAAGTTGACGACCAGGTCATCGCTTTCGACCTGACCGAAGTCCGGATTCAACGCTGCAGTCAGCTGGAACTGGCCATTCGGCTTCCACAGGAGGTCGGCGCCTTCCTGCAGCCGGCTGCGGCCGCGTACATTGTCGTACAGGCCGGACACGTAGGGCGTGATCGCCAGCAGCGACTGGCTGTACTGCGGCACCTCGACCCGGCCGAACTCGGACAGGAAGCGCGGACGCGTGAAGCTGGCGACCGGCCACGCATCGCGTTCGCCGGTCGAGCCGACGACGCGATCGAGATACACGCCGAGCGTGCGCTTGCCGTCGAGAGCCGTATGCATCGGTGCGATGTACCACGGGATCAACATCTCGACGCTCCAGCCGGCGGCGTCCTCGCTGACCGCATGCTGCCAGTTGCCGTCCCAGTCCTTGTTGAAGTTGTTCTCGTTGGTGACCACGGCGTCATTGATGCCGCCGGTCGAGCTGACCACGAAGTCGTAACCGGTGCGACCATCGCCATCGAAGTCGACCATCAGGTTGACGCGATCGACCTGATCCTCGAAGTCGCGTTGCACGCGCTGCCGTGTACGTGGCACATCCGCCGGCTGGTCGCAGCGGAAGGCCACCGCGAGGCCTTTCGGCGTGGCCAGAATCCACGCCTCGGTATGCAGCGAGCCGGGCTTGCCGCTGAGCG
Organism: Rhodanobacter sp.; assembly: GCA_027307195.1. GTDB lineage: Bacteria > Pseudomonadota > Gammaproteobacteria > Xanthomonadales > Rhodanobacteraceae > Rhodanobacter. The sequence continues at coordinate 4,502 of DAHUXL010000093.1, forward strand.
GCTGGGTCTGGCGGAGGTCGGTGATGTGGCGCGCACCCTTCCATTCATCGGGATGGATATGGCCGTCGATGTCGACCGCCAGCGCAGGCGCCGACAACGCAGCCAGGATCACAAATACCAGTTTCACAGACTGCAGGCATGCCATGCGCATGTCGTGGGGATTTCCATAGGATGCCGCGCAGGATTGCGCCACGCCGCGATGAATTCGCCGCGTCGAATAGATGCGCAGATTGCACTTTGCGTTTAGCTGTCATCGACAGCCATAAGTCACGCATGACTTGTGGCAGGCCGTTGCTCGGCGCGATTGACAACTACTGCTTCACACGCAATGGCGTCATCGACACAGTGCCAGCGCCAT
>DAHUXL010000094.1 GCA_027307195.1 Rhodanobacter sp.
GCAGCTGTTGCGGCCACCCGTGCGCATCTGCAAATCGAGCGCGCGGGTGAACGGCATGTAGAAGTCCGAGGCGTCGTCGAAGCCGTCGGTGCTGAACAGGTCGAAGAAACGCGGCCGGGGATCCCAATGGCTGGTCACGCCCACCACGCGATAGTCGTGTCCGTTGAGCGTGACCGTGCGACCCACACTGTCGGCGCCACCGAACAGCCGCTGATTGAGCTGATCGGTGATGACCACGTCCGAGCCACGCGACTCGTCGTCCTGCGCGCTCCACCCGGAGCCGTAGAGGAACGTGACCTCGAACATCGGGAAGAAATCACTGCCGACGGCGTAACCGTTGGCAGCCATGGGAAGATCGCCGCTACCGCCAGGCATCACCGACATCTGCACGGGATACAGCAGCGTCTGACGCTTCGCTTCGTGTGTCCGCATCAGCGCCATCGCATCCGTGTAGTCCAGCCCGTCCGGCGGCTCGCCCTTCACGTTCTGCTGCGGCCCCCAGTTGTCGATCTGCGGCGTGAACAGTTGTGCCGACTTGTCCGGGATCGGATTGCCCGATACCGCGCGGAACACGGAATACGTGATCATCGAAGCCGCCACGCCAAAACCGATCGCCATCACCATCAACGCCGTCAGCGCCGGATTGCGGCGCAGGCTGCGCAGACCGAGTTGAAAGTAATAGGCGAACATCATTCACATCTCCACGGAAATAGCTTCTTCTCGCCGGCGCCCCGCGCCGGATACTTCGGCGCCACTCACTCGAGCAGCTTGTTGATGTCCTCCAGGTCGTGCACGTCCACCGAACCTGCAGCCCGTTTGAGCAGCAGCTTGTTGAGGATGAACTGGTGGCGCACCACGGTGTATTCGCTCTGCACGTTGGCCAGCGTCTGGATCGCGAACACCACGTTGGTGAGGCTCTGCGTGCCGATCGCGTAGCCGGCGCGCATCGAGGTCAGCGACTTGCGCGCCGCATCCACCGAGGTCCGCGTGGTGTCCACCTGATCGATGCCGTCGACCACCAGGTTGTAGTAGTTGTTGGCATCGCGCGCGGCCTGGCGACGCTGGGTCTCCAGCAGGCCCTCGTCCTCGTCGCGCTGGGCAATCGCCTGGCGCACCTGCGACTGGGTCATGCCACCGCTGAAGATCGGCACGCTCAAGGTCAACCCGATCGTGGTGACGCCAGGACCATACGCGGCGGCACCCGGTACCGCACTGGACCAGCTGCCGAATTTGCCGTACTGCACGCTGGCGTTGAGCGTGGGCAGGTGCCCGGCACGCGCGGCGGAAATGCGGTGCTCGTCGGCCTTCACTGCATAGCGTCCCGCCAGGATCACCGGGTTGCTCTGCATCGCCGCGTCCACCCATGCCTTCGCATCGGCCGGCACGGGCGCCTGCATCGGCAGGTCCTCGCGCAGTTTCTTCAGCGTGCCGGTCGGCTGGCCGGTGATCTGTTCCAGCGCGTGCCGGGCATCTTTCAGGTTGTCCTGGGCGGTGATTCGCTGCGACTTGATGTACAGGTAGTAGGCCTGCGACTGGGTCATGTCGGACGCGGTGGCCAGACCGTTTTTGAAGCGCGTGCTGGACTGCTCGAACTCCTGCTTGTAGGCATCCTCGTAGGCGTTGTAGACGTCGAGGTTGTCCTGCGCGATCAGCACATTGAAGTAAGCGGCCGATACGCGCACATAGAGGTTCTGCAATGCCGCCTGATAGGTCTGGTCGCCCGAATCCCGGGTGGCCTGCGCGGCCTTGAGGCTGGCGATGGCCGACAGGTTGATGATCGGCTGGCTGAGCGTGCCGCTGAGATCGCGTTCACGCGTATGGCCACCCGAACCCGTGTTGACGATATTGCCGTTCGAGTTGGTGACGGAGCCATTGCCTCCATGGATCTGTTCCAGACCCAGCCCGACCGACAGCTGCGGCAGCAGGGCCGAGCGTGCTTGCGGCACATTCTCGGCCACCACCAGGCGTGCGGCATCGGCCGTGCTCAACACCGGGTCGTTGGCGAGCGCCTGATGATAGGCATCCATCAGGTCCTCGCCGTGGCCCGGCATCGACACCAGCCCCAGGCAGAGCATCAGCGGCAGCAGTTTCACGCGCATGGAGGCATCAACCCGAGTGCGCTTCGTTGCGTGCATGCTCGGCGGCATGGAAGCGCGGATCCTCGGACAGATCCACCACCTGGCCATCGATGATGTGCACGTTGCGCTGCGCGCGTGCAGCCAGCTCCGGATCATGCGTGACCATCACGATGGTGGCGCCTTCGCGATGGATGTCCTCGAGCAGTTCGAGCACGCTGCGCGCCATCTGCGTGTCCAGGTTGCCGGTCGGTTCATCCGCCAGCAGCAGGCGTGGTGAGCCGGCCAGTGCACGCGCGATCGCCACGCGCTGCTGCTGACCGCCGGAGAGTTCGGCCGGGTAGTGCTTGGCACGCGAGGCCAGACCGACGCGCTCGAGCGAATCCATGATGCGCTGCTTGCGCTCGGCCGCCTTCATGCCGCGGTAACGCAACGGCACTTCGATGTTGTCGAACACGTTGAGGTCGGGGATCAGGTTGAATGCCTGGAAGATGAAGCCGATCTTCTCGTTGCGGATCTTCGAGCGTGCGTTGTCGTTGAGGTTGCTCACCTCGATGCCGTCGAGGTGGTACTCGCCACCGCTGAAGGTTTCCAGCAAACCGGCGATGGTCAGGAAGGTGGTCTTGCCGGAACCGGATGGACCGGTGACGGCGACGAACTCGCCTTCTTTCACGTCGATGTTGAAATCGCGCAACGCATAGGTCTCCACCACTTCGGTGCGGTAGACCTTGGACAGGTGGGTCATCTTCAGCATGGTTGTTCCTCGGTGGTGGT
>DAHUXL010000165.1 GCA_027307195.1 Rhodanobacter sp.
TATCGCGGAAGGTGTCTGTGCGGAAATCGGTTGGCCGAAACAACAGGTCGGCCGAGTGCTCGCGATAGAAGCTGAAGCTGCGTTCGCCATGTGCATCGAGACTGACGAAGGCGAGCGCGCTGGTCGCTGCGTCGGTACGCACGATGTCATCGGTGCCGACACCAGCGTTCTGTAAGCTGTCGAGCAGGAAATCACCGAAGTGATCGCGCGCCAGCATGCCGGCAAAACGTGCCTTGCCGCCGAGCCGGGCGGCGGCGACGGCCACGTTCGCCGGCGCACCACCGGCGTACGGCACGAAGCTGGCGGCAAAGCCGCGCTCGTCGCGGCCGTCCGCATGCAGATCGATCAGCGCCTCGCCGAAGCACAGGATGGGGCGTGTGGTCATGCCGGCCGATTCCCGTCGATGTCCGCTGCCGGGATGTCGCGGATTCTTGAGCCGCTGAGGCCGTAGAACACGATGTACAGATAGCAGAGCAGCGGCAGGAAAAACGCGTGCTGCAGGCCGATGTGATCGGCGAACAGACCCTGCAGCGGCGGAATGATCGCACCGCCCACGATGGCCATGATCAGCAGGCTGGAGGCCTTGCTGGTCATCGGTCCGAGCCGCTCGATGCCGAGCGCGAAGATGGTCGGGAACATGATCGAGTTGAACAGGCCGATCGCGATGATGCTGTACATCGCCACATCGCCGCTGCTCGACATGGTGGTCAGCACCAGCAGTGCATTGATAGCGGCGAACAGGGCGAGCAGCCGGCGCGGCGAGAACTTCGCCATCAGTGCCGAGCCGATGAAGCGTCCGATCATCGCGCCGCCCCAGTACCACGACACATACTTGGCGGCTTGCTGCTCGCTCATGTGGCCGATATCGGGCATCGACAGGTAATTGACCATGAAGCTGCCGATCGACACTTCGGCGCCGACGTAGAAGAAGATGCCGAGCACGCCGAACAGCACATGCGGATGACGCAGCACGTCGGCGAAACCGTGCCTGGCGTGGTCGCCCTTGTCGGTGGTTTCGGTCAGTGCCGGCAGACGGAACAGCCACACGAAGATCGCCAGCAGGAACAGCACCACGGCCAGTCCGATATACGGCCCCTGCACGGCCTGCGCCTGCTGGGTCTGGTAGACCAGCTGTTCGGTCGGCGCCAGCGTGGCCAATTCGGTCGGGCTCTTCACCACGTTGGACAGGATCAGCAGGCCGCCGAACCACGGCGCCAGAAAGGTGCCGAATGAGTTCAGCGCCTGCGCCAGGGTCAGCCGGCTGGAGCTGGTGCGCTCCGGGCCGAGCAGCGCCACGTAGGGATTGGCAGCTACCTGCAGCACGGTGATGCCGGTGGCCAGCACGAACAGCGCGCCGAGGAAGGCCGGGTACAGATGCAGGCCCGCAGCGGGCCAGAAGCCGAGCGCCCCGAGTCCGGCTACGCCCAGGCCGGCGACGATGCCCTTCTTGTAGCCCAGCGCGGCGACCAGCCGGCCGGCCGGCAGCGCCATCAGGAAGTACGCGCCGAAGAAGGTGAACTGCACCAGCATCACCTGCGCGTAATTGAGCTGGAAGATCGACTTCAGGTGCGGGATCAGGATGTCGTTGAGGCAGGTGAGAAAGCCCCACATGAAGAAGATCGTCGTGAGCACCCCCATCGCCATCGGGTAATCGGTGTAGCGCTCACCAGGTCGGGCGGCGTCGGGCGTCGGTGTCGGATGAGTG
>DAHUXL010000114.1 GCA_027307195.1 Rhodanobacter sp.
TTCCTCGGTGTCGAACAAGCCGATGCCCTTGATCAGCCCGCTGAGCTTGCCGTAGCCGTAATTGCGCGAGTCGAAGTCGGGTGACTGCTTGTTGATGATGCTGCCGATCGCGCCCAGCCCGGCCCAGCCGGTGTCGTCCGAAGCAGCCTCGATCGCACCGCGCAGCAGGTTGAGCAGATGCGTGTCGCTGCGCAACTCCTTGGCCGAGCGCTGCTTCGGTGCGGCTTCGGCGGTGGCCGTGGTCGAACCGGCGAGTACTTCGGTGTAGATGAATTTGTCGCAGGCGGTACGGAACGGCTCGGGCGTCTTCTTCTCGCCGAAGCCGTAGACGATACGGCCGGATTCGCGGATGCGCGAGGCGAGCCGGGTAAAGTCACTGTCGCTGGAGACGATGCAGAAGCCGTCGAAGCGCTCGGCGTAGAGCAGGTCCATCGCGTCGATGATCATCGCCGAATCGGTGGCGTTCTTGCCGACGGTGTAGCGAAACTGCTGGATCGGCTGGATCGAATGACGCAACAGCACTTCCTTCCAGCCGTTGAGATCGGGCTTGGTCCAGTCGCCGTAGATGCGCTTCACATGCGCGGTGCCGTACTTGGCGATCTCGGCCAGCAGCCCTTCGACGATCGCCGGTCGTGCGTTGTCGGCGTCGATCAGTACGGCGAGCTTGGTGGTGTCGTGGGCCATGGCGGATTCCGGCAGCAGAAGGTAACGCCGATGGTAACGCCAAGCACGCGGCTGTCGCCGCGCGGATGGTGCCGGTGGCTATTCCTGATACGCGCCGTAGCTGCGCAGACGCTTGTAGCGCTGTTCGAGCAGGTCGGGCAGCGGCATCGCTTCGAGCTCGTCGAGCTGTTTCAGCAGCACCGCTTTCAGGCGCACGGCCATCGAGCGCGGATTGCGGTGGGCGCCGCCGAGCGGCTCGCGCACCAGCTTGTCGATCAGGCCCAGTTCCAGCAGGCGCGGAGCGGTCATGCCGAGCGCTTCGGCGGCGTCCTTCACCTTATCCGGGCTCTTCCACAGAATCGAGGCGCAGCCTTCCGGCGAGATCACCGAATAGGTGGAGTACTGCAGCATCAGCGTGCGGTCGCCGACGCCGATCGCCAGCGCGCCGCCGGAGCCGCCTTCGCCGATCACGGTGCACACGATCGGCACCTTCAGTTCGGCCATTTCCATCAGGTTGCGGGCGATCGCCTCGCTCTGGCCACGTTCCTCGGCACCGACGCCGGGATAGGCTCCGGGGGTGTCGATCAGGGTCAGCAGCGGCAGGCCGAAGCGCTCGGCCATCTTCATCAGGCGCAGCGCCTTGCGGTAGCCCTCCGGGCGCGGCATGCCGAAGTTGCGGCGCACCTTGTCCTTGGTGTTGCGGCCCTTCTGGTGGCCGATGATCACCACCGGCCGGCCGCTGATGCGGCCGATACCGCCGACGATGGCGGCATCGTCGGCATACATGCGGTCGCCGGCCAGCTCGTGGAATTCCTCGCAGATCACGCCGATGTAGTCGAGCGTGTACGGCCGCGCCGGATGACGCGACAGCTGGGTGGTCTGCCAGGAGTTGAGGTTGCGGAAGATCTCATTGGTCTTGAGCTTCAGCTTCTCGCGCAGACGGCCGACTTCCTCGTCGATATTGAACGCCTGGCCACTGCTGGCGTGGCGAAGCTCTTCGATCTTCGCGTCCAGTTCGGCGATCGGTTGTTCGAAATCGAGGAAGTTGGGGTTCATTCGTTGCATTTCATGGCACAGAAGCGGCTCAGTATACCGTCCCGCAGGAAAAGACGAGAACGCCGCCGTATGGCTGTGACGGGTTCGGCAGATGGCCGCCACGTCATGCCCGATTGCGCTATCGTCCGCCCCATCCAGCACTGTAGCAACCGGATCCGACCATGCCGATCAAACCGCCCATCGACAACGCCAAGCTCGACCGCATCGTGGCCGAGGCGCGGCGCAACGCCGAGCAGCGCGAACTGGGCTATCGCGAGCGTGCGCTGAAGATGTATCCGTGGATCTGCGGTCGCTGCGCACGCGAGTTCACCCGCGCGAACCTGCAGGAACTGACCGTGCACCATCGCAATCACGATCACGACTTCAACCCGCCCGATGGCAGCAACTGGGAACTGCTGTGCGTGTATTGCCACGACAACGAGCACTCGCGGCATATCGACCATGTGCGCGGTGGCGTGATGGAAGTCGAGGATGCGCCGCCGGCTACCGGCAATCCGTTCGCGGATCTGAAGGCGATGATGGAGCGGGGCAAGAAGTGAGTGTTCACTAGCTCCTCCCCCTGCGTGCAGGGGGAGGTTGGGAAGGGGTGAAGCTTTTGACTTGAGGATCAAGAGCAACCCCTCACCTGAAGGACCCCCTTCGGTCGCCCAACCCTCCCCTGCGGCAGGGGAGGGGACAGATGTCGGCTCAATCCTGCTGCTTGACGATGCGCAGCCGGGTTGCCTGCACGCCGGGCAACGCGCGCACGGCGCGCAGCAGGTCGGGGATGGCGTCCACGCGCCATGCTTCGCCCAGTTCGATGTCGGCCTGCGCGTTGCGGTTGCGGTAGCCGTGCAGCATCACGCTGGCGCGGCCGCCGCGATAGCCGGCCAGCGCATGTTGCAGTTGTGCGATGAAGTCGGGGCCGACGCCGTTCAATTTCAGCTGCAGCAGCCGCGCATGTTTGCGGCAGGCGTCGGCCAGTGAAATGGCGCTGCGCGCGCGCAACTGGAAGCCGCCGCCGGAGAAGTCGTCAATGCGCAGGCCGCCGTCGACGATCAGCATCTGGTCGCGGGTAAGCAGCGGCGCGACCTGCTGGTACAGCTCGCCGAAGAAGCTCACCTCAATGATGCCGCTGCCGTCTTCCAGCCGCACGAACGCATCGCTGTCGCCGCGCTTGCGCACGGCGGTGACCATGCCGGCGACGGTCCACGGCGTATCCGGCCCGCGACGGAAGCGGTTGTTGTCGCCGTCATCGTTCTTGCGCGGTTTCGGCGGCTGGTAGCGATCGGCGATCTCGCCCAGCGGACAGGTGGACAGTTGGGCCAGCTCGTCCTTCCACGGATCGGTCGGATGGCCGGACAGATAATGCCCGAGCGTGTCGCGCTCGCCCTGCAGCTTCTGCTCCAGCGGCCATTCCGGCACGGTCGGCAGGTTGATGTGCACCACCGGCGTCAGGGCACCCATCGCCGCGCCGAACATGTCGTTCTGGCCGGACTGCTTGTCGCGCAGATGCTGCTCGGCGGCCTTGATCGCATCGGGCAGCTGCAGCATCAGGCTGGCGCGGTTGGCGGCAAGCGCATCCAGCGCACCGGACAGGATCAGCGCCTCGAGCACACGGCGGTTGAGTTTGGTCGGGTCGACCCGACGGCAGAAGTTGGCCAGGTCGGTGTACGCGCCGAGTGCACGCTCGGCGACGATCGCTTCGCAGGCACCCTGGCCGACGCCTTTGATCGCGCCGAGCCCGTACTGGATCACCTTCGGCTCGACCGCGATGAACATGTACTCGGACGCGTTGACGTCCGGCGGCTGCACGGTGATGCCGAGCGCGCGCGATTCGTCGAGGAAAGTCACCGCCTTGTCGGTGTTGTCCATGTCGGACGAGATCGTCGCGGCCATGAACTCGGCCGGGTAGTGCGCCTTCAGCCACGCGGTCTGGTACGACACCAGGGCATACGCCGCGGCGTGCGACTTGTTGAAGCCGTAGCCGGCGAACTTCTCCATAAGGTCGAAGATGGTGTCGGCCTTGTCGCCGGCCAGGCCGTCCTTCGCGGCGCCCTCGCGGAACTTGGCGCGCTCCTTCGCCATCTTCTCGACGTCTTTCTTGCCCATCGCGCGGCGCAGCAGGTCGGCACCGCCGAGCGAGTAGCCGCCGACGATCTGCGCCATCTGCATCACCTGCTCCTGGTAGACCATGATGCCGTAGGTCTCTTGCAGGATCGGCTCGACGCGCGGGTCGGGATACTCCACCTCTTCGCGGCCGTGCTTGCGCGCGATGAAGCTGGGGATCAGGTCCATCGGGCCGGGACGGTACAGCGCCACCAGCGCGATGATGTCCTCGAAGCGGTCGGGCTTGGCGTCCTTCAGCATGCGCTGCATGCCGGATGATTCGAGCTGGAACACCGCCACCGTTTGCGCCTTCTTCAGCAGCTCGTACGGCTTCGGATCGTCCAGCGGCAACTGCGAAATATCCAGCGGTGCTTCGCCGGCTTTCGCGCGGCGCAGGTTGATCGCCTTCACCGCCCAGTCGATGATGGTCAGCGTGCGCAGGCCGAGGAAGTCGAACTTGACCAGGCCGACCGCTTCGACGTCGTCCTTGTCGTACTGGGTCACCACGCCGCCGCCACCGGCTTCGCAGTACAGCGGCGCGAAGTCGGTCAACGGCGTCGGCGCGATCACCACGCCGCCGGCGTGCTTGCCAGCGTTGCGGGTGAGGTTCTCCAGCTTGAGCGCGAGGTCGATCAGCGCGTGGGCATCCTCGTCCTGCTCGTAGGCCTCGCAGAATTCCTTGACGACGCGATCGGTTTCCTTCTTCGACTTCTCCGAGCGACCGAGTGCGTCGGACAGGGTCAGATCGAGCGGCCGCGGCGGCACCATCTTGGCCAGCCGATCGACCTGGCCGTACGGCATGCTCAGCACGCGGCCGGAGTCGCGCAGCACGGCCTTGGCTGCCATCGAGCCGTAGGTGATGATCTGGCTGACGCGGTCGCGGCCGTACTTGCGCGACACGTAATCGATCACCTCGTCGCGGCGATCCATGCAGAAGTCGATGTCGAAGTCGGGCATCGACACGCGTTCGGGATTGAGGAAGCGCTCGAACAGCAGGTTGAACTGCAGCGGATCCAGATCGGTGATCTTCAGCGCCCAGGCGACCAGCGAGCCGGCGCCGGAACCACGGCCCGGCCCGACCGGAATGCCATTGTCCTTGCCCCAGCGGATGAAGTCCGAAACGATCAGGAAGTAGCCGGGGAAGCCCATCTTGATGATGACGTCCAGCTCGCGTTCCAGTCGCGCCTCATAGTCGGCCAGCGTATGGCCGGCGGCGAGCGGCGCCAAGGCGAGGCGTTCCTTCAGGCCCTGTCGCGACAGTTCGCGGATGTGGCTGTCGAGGTCGTAGCCGGCGGGCACCGGGAAGTCGGGCAGGTAATACTTGCCGAACTCCAGCTCCAGGGTGCAGCGCCTGGCCAGCTCGACCGTGTTTTCCAGTGCTTCGGGAAGGTCGGCGAACAGCGCGGCCATCTCCTCGGGCGTCTTCAGGTATTGCTGGTCGCTGTAGTCGCGCGGACGTTTCGGATCGGCCAGCACGCGACCCTGGTTGATGCACACGCGCGCCTCGTGCGCGGCGAAGTCGTCCTGCTTCAGGAAGCGCACGTCGTTGCTGGCCAGCACCGGCAGGCCGAGTTCGGCAGCCAGTGTCAGCGCCACGGCGTTCCAGTTCTCCTCGCCGTCGCGGCCGCAGCGGGTCAGCTCCAGATACAGCCGCTCGGGGAACAGCCGGGTCATCGGGCGCAGCTTCATCAGCGCCGCCTCGATGCCCTGGTTCACCGCGATGCGGCCGACCTCGCTGTCGCGTCCCAGCAGGGCGATCAGGCCATGGCTGGCGTCCGCATTCAGCCAGCCGGATTCGACCAGTGCGCGACCACCGTGCTGTCCTTCCTGCCATGCGCGCGAGACCAGTCGTGACAGGTTGAGATAACCCGCGCGGTTCTGGCACAGCAGGGTGAGCCGCCACGGGCGCGGGTCATCCGGTGCACTGATCCACAGGTCGCAACCGCCGATCGGCTTGATCCCGGCCGCGTTGCACGCCTTGTAGAACTTCACCAGCGCGAACATGTTGCATTCGTCGGTCAGCGCCACCGCCGCGATGCCATCGCGCACGCACGCGGCGACCAGCGCCTTGATGCGGATGGTCGAGTCGACCAGCGAATATTCGCTGTGCAGGTGGAGGTGGGTATAGCGGACGGTCATGCAGATTTGCGCGGTGAATCCATGCAGGCTACCCGGCGCTCCGCCCAGCGGCAAGATTGACTTCCTGCGGGTTTGCGCGAAGCGTGGCGGCGCCTCGCCGGGCGCGAACCATCAGTTTGCTGCGACAGCGGCCGAAGGCAGTGGCGGCTCGCTGAGCAGGGCATTGATCTCGGCCACCAGGCTGTCCAGCATGTCCTCGCCGTAGCCGACATGGACGTGTGCGACGGTGCCGTCCCGATGCAGCATCACCATCACCGGGATGCCTTTGTCGCTGCCATAGGGCTTGCCGATGGTGCCATCGCGATCCCAGGTCATCAGCAATCCGGGCAGGCGCGGCCGGAGCACGCGAACGGTGTTGACGAAGGTACGTCGATCTTCCTTGTCGTTGACCGTGACCACCTGCAACGGCAGGCCGCGTTCGCTGGCCAGCTTCTGCAAGTTGGCCAGCACCGGCATCTCTTTCATGCAGTAGCCGCACCATGTGGCCCAGAAACTGATGACCACAACTTTGCCATGCAGGGAGGAGACGCTTATGGCCTGCCCGTCCTGGGTCGAGCCGAGAGTATCCGGTGGCGTATCGCCGGGGTTCACTGCAGCGCTCGCAGCAAGGCAGAGCAGCAGTCCGATCAGTGCAGCCACGATCTTGCGCATATCATCCATCCCCTGGTTGGTATGGGCAGCGTAGCAACAGGGGCGGGGTGGCGAAAGCCGTGTCGAGGATAACGGTCGCGCTCAGCGGATATGAAAGCGTTCGCGTTCGTTTTCGTCGACAGGTGCTATGTAGTGGTCGAGGCTTTTCACCAGCAGCGGCTGAAGGTTGTAGTCAGTGTGGATCAGGCTGTCGTCGCCGACCTCGCCTGGCGTCATGGTGGCTGCCGCGATGGGTATGGCTGCCGGCATCGGTGACTTGGATGAGAGAGTGTTCGGAAACATCATGGCACGGCTCCTGCGGTCGATGAGTGCGCCAGTGGGGGGCGCTGATGACAGCTGGTCGGCGTGTCTTGCGTGGACAGGCCGGTGCTGCTGGCGCGTCCATGCAGGTGGGGATTCCTGTAGAGAATGATGTGCGTGCACGGGGAAAAGTTGCATAGACTGATGGGCTATGCCGATCAATCTCATTCGCGGCGCGACCACGCCGTTTGCGTGCGGCGGGATTCCAGGCGGGCTGATCAGAACAATCTCGCCTGATCCAGCAGTACGCGTACTGGCGCAAAGCTGCGGCGATGTTGCACGCACGGCCCGAGCTGCTGCAATGCGGTCAGGTGCGCCGGGGTCGGATAGCCTTTGTGGATGGCAAAGCCATAGCCGGGATGAACGGCATCGAGCGTCACCATCAGTCGATCCCGGCTGACCTTGGCCAGGATCGAGGCGGCGCTGATCGCCGGCTCCAGCGCATCGCCACCGACAATTGCGCGGCCGCGGCAGGGCAGATCCTTCGGCAGCTTGTTGCCGTCGATCAGGGCCTCATGTGCCCCCGGTGTGAGGCCGGCTACCGCACGGCTCATGCCGGCCATGGTTGCCTGGAAAATGTTCAGACGATCGATCTCGTCCGGCTCGATCAACACGATGCAATACGCCAGCGCGCGCTCGATGATCTGCGGATACAAGGCCTCGCGCTTCGCCTCGCTGAGTTTCTTGGAATCATTGAGGCCGGCGATCGGGCGATCCGGATCGAGGATCACGGCGGCGACCGCCAGGGGGCCTGCCAACGGGCCACGACCGGCCTCGTCCACGCCCGCAATGAAAATGCTTTTTACGTTTGCCTCATCTCCCAGAGAGTGGGATGAGCGAGATGAGGGATTGGCACTCGCGGAAAACTCACTCACCGACATGTCTTTCATCGATCAATTCGGCAATGGCCGCCGCCGCGCGATCACCCGCATGACCTTCCAGCCCGCCGCGCAATGCCTGGTGCAACTGCTCGAACGCGGCGACGATCGCGCCGCGCCGCTCACTGTCGCGGAACAGTGCGAGTGTGGCTGTGGCCAGGTTCCCTGCCGTGCAGTCGTCCTGCATCAGTTCGGGCACCAGCAGGTTGCCGCCGTAACCACTGGCACGCGCCAGGATATTGGGCAATGCATAGACATCGGTTTTCAGCATTTTCATGGCGCGGGCGATGCGGTAACTCAGCGGCGCTACGCGGTAGCCGACGACCATGGGCCGCTTGGCCAGCATCGCCTCCAGCGTGGCGGTACCGGATGCCAGCAGCACCACATCGGCAGCCAGCATGGCCTCATGCGCATGGCCGTCCAGCAGCAACGGTGCCGCTTCATCGTGTGGTCCGTTGCCCAGCAGCTCCCTGAGCCTGGCGTGCACCTGCGGATTGGCCGCCGGAATCACGATGCGCAACCCCGGCAACGCGGTCGCGACCCGGTCGGCGGCGTCGATGAAAATCTGTCCGAGTCGCGCCACTTCGGACGGCCGGCTGCCGGGCAGTACGGCCAGCACAGGAGCCTGCTGTGGCAACTGCAGAAAGTCGCGTGCGCCGACGCGGTCCGATACCAGCGAGAAACGATCGGCGAGCGGGTGGCCAACGAAGCGTGCGTCGATGCCGTGTTTCGCGTAGATCGGCGGTTCCATCGGAAACAGGCACAGTACGCGGTGGGCGCTGCGACCGATCTTCTCCGCGCGCTTTTCGCGCCAGGCCCAGACCGACGGGCTGACGTAATGCACGGTCAGCAGGCCAGCCTGTTTCAGCCGTTGCTCCACGCCGAGATTGAAATCGGGTGCGTCGATGCCGATCACCACGGCAGGCTTCGCCTGCAGCAGTCGCGCAACGAGTGCCTTGCGCAAGCGCAGCAGTCGGGGCAGGTGGCTGATCACCTCGCTGAAGCCGAACAGTGAAAGCTCGCGGATGTCGTACCAGGATTCGAAGCCCTGCGCCTGCATGCGCGCACCGCCGATGCCCACGAATCGCGCCTGCGGATAACGCTGCCGCAGCGCGATGATCAGGTCGGCGCCGAGCTGGTCGCCGGAGTCTTCGCCGGCGAGGATGGCGATGAGCGGGGCATGCATGGAGACGTCGATGTTTTGCATTTCGTCTCCTACGGAAAGTCAGGGCAAGAGCGCGTATTTGATTTGCTGATATGCGCTACGCGCATATCAGCGGGCAAGTGCTCGCTCGCTGTGATCGAGGAACTCAAGCATCGCTCGCACGTCGTCGCTTTGCTGCGCCTGTTCGATCAGCTTCTCGCGCGCCTCGGGTAGCGACAGGCCAGCCATGTACAAGGTGCGGTAGGCACGTTTGATCGCCGCGATACGGGTGGCGTCGAAACCACGGCGCTTCAGGCCCTCGCTGTTGATGCCGCGCGGGCGACCCTGCTGTTCGTTCGCCATCATCACGAACGGCGGCACGTCATGGCCAACCAGACAGCCCATGCCGATGAAGGCATGCGCACCGACCTTGCAGAACTGATGCACGCCCGAATAGCCGGACAGGATCGTCCAGTCACCGATCGTCACATGCCCGGCCAGCGCTGCGTAGTTCGAGAACACCACGTTGTTGCCGATCTGGCAGTCATGCGCCACGTGCACGTAGGCAAGTACCCAGTTGTCGTTGCCGATGCGAGTGACGCTGCCGCCGTCACCGGTGCCACGATTGATGGTGGCAAATTCGCGGATCAGGTTGCGGTCGCCGATGACCAGCTCGGTACGCTCACCGGCAAATTTCTTGTCCTGCGGCGCACCGCCCAGCGAGGCGAACTGGGTGATCCGATTGTCGCGGCCGATCCGGGTCGGTCCCTCGATCACCACATGCGGGCCGATCACCGTGCCATCGCCGATTTCCACGTCGGCACCGATCACGCTGTAGGCGCCGATGCTGACGTTGGCGCCGATGACGGCGGAAGGATCGATCAGCGCGGTGGGATGAATCATTTTTCCGCCCTCGCGGCACACATCAGTTCGCAGCTGGCCACTTCCTTGCCGTCGACCAGGGTGCGCGCCACGAACAGGCCCATGCCACGCACGAGGCGCTTCTGGGTGACCTCCAGGCGCAGCTGGTCACCGGGAACCACCGGCGCGCTGAAACGCGCATTGTCGATCTTGACGAGATAGAACAGCGGGCTGCCCATGTCGCCATTGAGGCGACGGCTGATCTGGGTCAGCAGCCCTGCGGTCTGCGCCATCGCCTCGACGATCAGTACACCAGGCATCACCGGATGGCCGGGAAAGTGGCCCTGGAAGAACGGTTCGTTGATGGTCGCATTCTTGATCGCGACCACGCTGACATTGGGCACGATCTCGATCACGCGATCCACCAGCAGGAACGGATAGCGATGCGGCAGCAGTTCCTGGATCTGCTCGACGTTGATCGGCAACGACATGGTCGCGGTTTTCTCACTCATTGGTGCTGTCCTTCTCCAGCGTCGACAACCGACGCGCGTACTCGTCCAGATGTTTGAAGCGTGCCGCGTTCTTGCGCCACTGGCGGTTGTCCTGCAGCGGCACGCCGGATGAATATTCGCCCGGCTCGCGGATCGAATGCGTGACCAGGCTCTTGGCGGTAATGGTAACCCGGTCGGCCAGCTCAAGATGGCCCAGCACGCCGGCATTGCCGCCGATCATGCAATAGCGGCCGATCTTCGCGCTGCCGGCAACCGCGGCGCAACCGGCCATCGCGGTATGCGCACCGACGTGCACGTTGTGGGCGATCTGGATCTGGTTGTCCAGCCGCACGTCTTCCTCCAGCACGGTATCGTCCAGCGCGCCGCGGTCGATCGTGGTGTTGGCGCCGATCTCGCAGTCGTCGCCGATGCGCACGCCGCCGAGTTGCGGCAGCTTGATCCAGTGATCCTTGTCGAAGGCAAGGCCGAAGCCGTCCGAGCCGATCACTGCGCCGGGATGGACCAGCACGCGCTGGCCCAGCGTGACACGGGTGACCAGGGTGACCCGGGCGACCAGTCGCGATTGCGCGCCGACGGTGCAGTGCTCACCGATGATGCAATGTGGGCCAAGGATCACACCATCCCCGATCACGGCACCGTCCTCGATCACGCAGCAGGGGCCGATGCTGGCGCTGTCGCTGATCTGCGCGTTGGCGGCGACCACGGCGGTGGGATGGATGCCCGGCGGGGCGGCGGGCAATCGTTCGAACAGCGCGGCGATCTGTGCGTAGGCGACGTATGGGTCCTTGGCGATCAGTGCCGAGGTCGGGCAGTCAGGCAGGTTTTCCTCGCGCAGAACCACCACGCCGGCGCCGGTGGCGGCCAGCTGGGTGGTGTACTTGCTGTTGGAGAGAAAACTCAGTTGGCTGGGTCCGGCGCCGGCCAGCGTGCCGACGCCGTTGATGACGCGCGCGCCATCGCCCTTGAAGGTCAGCTCGAATCGCTCGGCCAGTGCGGCCACGGTGTGGTTGATCGTGCTCATGCTTGCTCCGGAACCTGCCCGCCATTGTAGGGGGTGACGCTGCGGCGTGCAGAGCGCCGGCATGGCAAAAGAAAGCGCGGCATGGCCGCGCTTTCCGAGGGTTACCGATTTCCGGATCAGATCAGAACTGGCTGCCGAAAGTGAACTGGATCCGCTCTTCGTAATGGCCGTCATCGGCCTGGGTGCGGAATGGCATGGCAAAACTGATGATCAGCGGGCCGATCGGTGCTTGCCAGTGCAGCGATACACCGGTCGATGCGCGCAAGGTATTCGCGCTGAAATTCCGGTAATCCTTGTAGGCGTTGCCAACATCCACGAACCACGATACGCGCGCGGTGTTGACATCCTTCAGGCCGGGTATGGGGATGTACAGCTCGGCCGTGCCGAGTACCTTGAACGCGCCACCGATCGGTTGCGCGTAATAGCCGCCACTGCAATTGCCACTCTTGTCTGGTGTGCTGCCGTCGATGCAGATGCGCGGACCCAGCGTGTTGTCCTGGAAGCCGCGCACGTCACGCACGCCGCCAGCGTAGAAATTCTGCCAGAACGGAAAATCCTGGCGCATGTCGGTCACGATGTGCGCGGGATTCTGCGCCGCGCTGCTTGCTTTCAGCGCTTCGAAAGCCGTATCGCTGATGCCATTGCTGCCGTAGGTCTTGCCATAGCCGACCTGGCCATCCAGGTACAGCACGAAGCCCTTGCCGATCGGCCAGTAGTGGTTGATTTCGGTGGACAGCTTCCAGAACTGCACGGTCGAACCCGGCAGAGCGACATCGGTCGAGGCCGAGATCAGGCCGCCGCGGGTCGGTGCCCAGTAGCCGTTGCGTGTGTCGTGATTCCAGCCCAGGGTGCCGGTCCACGAGTGGATGGTCTTGTTGCCAATCTCGTTCTGGTAATCGATCAGCACTTCAGGACTGTAGCCCGGGATCAGATTGATCTTGTTGGTGCTGATGCCGAGGCCCACGCGCACGCTGTCGGTCTCGGTGATCGGAATGCCGAGAAAGCTGTTGAAGCTCTTGGCACTGGTGGAGTAGTTCGCGAAATCGGTATTGCCGTAGTCGGTCTTCGAATAGGCGGCGTTGTAGCCGATGCCGATGCCGCTCTCGGTCAGATACGGGTTGTAGTAATTGACGCCGATACTGGTTTGATAGGTGCTGCGCTGACCGCTGATCGAGAAGCTGTCGCCGGTGCCGAACAGGTTGTTCTGCGACACCGAGGCGTTCAGGATGATGCCGGAGTATTGTGAGTAGCCAATACCGAACTGCATGCTGCCGGCGGATTGTTCCTCGACCTTGACGCTGACGTCGACCTGGTCCTGCGTGCCCGGGACCAGCTTCTTGTCGATGTCGACCTTCTTGAAGTAACCCAGTCGCTGCAGGCGGATCTTGGAGCGGTCGAGCGCTGCCTGCGAATACCAGGAACCTTCAAGCTGGCGCATCTCGCGGCGCAGCACGTTGTCTTCGGTACGGGTATTGCCGGCGAATACTACCCGGCGCACATACACGCGCTGGCCCGGCTCGACGTACAACGTCAGGTCGACGGTACGCTTGTCCTTGTCCAGTTTCGGGACCGGGGTGACCTTGGCATAGGCATAGCCGATATTGGCCAGCACCGCCTTGATCGCCTTCGTGCTTGCCTCGATGGCGCCACGGTTGAAGGTCTCGCCTGTCTTGACGAAGACCAGCTGGCGCATGGTCTTTTCCGGCAGGATCAGTTCGCCGAGCAGCTTGACGTCGGCAACCTTGTAGATTTCACCTTCCTTGATGCTCGCGTCGATGTACATCGCGCGCTTGTCCGGCGCGATCGCCACCTGGGTGGAATCGACGCCAAAATCGGCGTAGCCGCGATCCATGTAGTACGACTGCAGCTTTTCCAGATCGCCGGAAAGTTTTTCACGCGAATACTGATCATCCTTCGAATACCACGACATCCAGTTGGTGGTGCTGGATTCGAAGTCGCCGCGGATTTCCTTGTCGGCGAACGCATGGTTGCCGAGGATGTTCAGTTCCTTGATCTTGGCCGCCTTGCCCTCGCGGATCTCGATCTCGACGGCGACGCGGTTGCGATCCAGCTGGGTCACGTGCGGAGTGACCGACACGTTGTACTTGCCGCGGTTGTAATACTGCCGGATCAGCTCCTGCTGCACGTTGTCCAGCGCCAGCCGATCGAAGGTCTCGCCCTCGCTGAGGCCGATCTCCTTCAGACCCTTGGTGAGGTCCTCGGTCTTGATGTCCTTGTTGCCGCGCAGGGTCAGCTTGGCGATCGACGGTCGTTCGACCACCTTGATCACCAGGATGTCGCCGTCGCGATCCATTTCCACATTGCTGAAGAACTTGGTCTGGTACAACGCGCGAATGGCCCGCTGGGCTTCGTCGTTGGTCAGCCGGTCGCCCTTGGCCACTGGCAGGTAGTTGTACACCGTACCGGCGGAGATGCGGCTGAGCCCGTCGATGCGGATGTCCGACACCACGAACGGGTCGAAGGCAAACGCATTGGCGGAGAGGGAGGCAAGCAGGATCAGCGCGGCGATACGCTTCATCGTCGGTTCCGTTGGGTTATTTCGATGGAGCAGCCAGCGTGGCCGCCCCGATCAACGCATGAGGCAGGGACGAGCCCTGCCTCGAAAGAGAGTCCGCATTCCGCGGGAGGAATGCATCGCTTGACACGCCGCCGCGCCGTACTGCGGCTGGCGCAGGCTGGCGTGTCGTCGACATGCTGCAGTCACCGGGCATCGGTGTCACGACAGCAGCATGCGGTGGATATCGTTGTAGAACGCCAACCCCATCAGGGTGAACAGCAACGCCAGGCCGATGTACTGGCCGACGATCATCGTCTGCTCGCTGACCGGACTGCCTTTGATCAACTCGACAAGATAATACAGCAGGTGCCCGCCATCCAGGACCGGAATCGGCAGCAGGTTGAGGATTGCCAGACTCAGCGACACCAGCGCCAGGAACTGCAGGAACCAGGGCAGCCCCATGTTCGCAGACTGATTGGCCACGGTGGCAATGCCGATGACGCCGGACAGGTTGTTGGTGGAGGCCTGTCCGGTAACCATCTTGCCGATCAGGTTGAAGGTCTGCGCGGTATTGCGCCATGTCGCTTGCAACGAGGCGCCGAACGCCTTCACTGGGCCGTAGCGCAGGGTGACCTGTTCGGGCCTGGGGCCAGTGACGCCGATCACCCAGTTGACGGGCTGGCCTTCAAGGGATTCCCGCTGTGCGTCGACGGCCAGCAGCATTGGCTTGCCGTCGCGCTCGATGGCCAGTTTCAGGTGCGGCGACTTGGCTGCTTCGGCGGGTACCAGCTTCTGGAAGACGGAATAATCGGCTACCTGCTGATCATTCACCGCCACGATGCGGTCGCCGCCCTGCATGCCGGCCAGCGCAGCCGGTTTGCCCGGAAGCACGGTGGCCGCGACGGCGGGCGATGGCGCCAGGTCCAGGCCGAGCTTCTTCAGGTACTGATCGACGGGCTGGCCGGACGGCAGTTGCTCGAGCGGGAGCACCAGTTGCCGCGAACGGCCATCGCTGCCGCGCACGGTAAGCGGCAGCGGCGCTCGCCCGAGCAGTGCATTGACCACCACGTCCATCGCGTCGGTGAACGTACTCACCGTGCGGCCATCGATGCTTAGGATGCGATCGCCGGGCTGGATGCCGGCCTCGGCGGCCATGCTCTGCGGCGCGGCGGTCACGATGGGCGCCACGTCCGGTCGGCCGAGCATGAACATCAGCCAGAACGCAGCGATGGTGAAGATCAGGTTGAAACCCGGGCCGGCGGCGACTATGGCGATGCGTTTCCACACCGACTTGCCGGTGAACTCCTGATCGCGCAGGGCGGGATCGACCTCGCCCTCGCGGGCATCGAGCATCTTGACGTAGCCACCCAGCGGGATCGCGGCAATCTGGTACTCGGTGCCGTCACGGCCTACGCGTTTCCAGATCGCGCTGCCGAAACCGATCGAGAAACGCAGCACCTTGACGCCACAGCGACGTGCGACCCAGTAGTGGCCGAATTCATGAAAAGTGACCAGCACGCCAAGCGTGACCAGCAACCAGAACGCCGAGCCGAAGAAGGGAGTCATCAAGTACCGTACGGAAAAGTCATCGAAGCAAGAATATCAGCAAGCATTGCGCAGAATGCGACGGGCCGCCTCACGGGCGACACGGTCGCGTTCACACAGGGTCTGAACATCGACCACGGCTTGCGCCGGCAGTTCCGCAAGTACCGCCTCGACGATGTCGGCGATCGACAGGAACGGCAAGGCGCCAGCCAGGAACGCCTCCACCGCGACCTCGTTGGCGGCATTCAGCACGGCCGGGGCGTCGCCGCCGGCGCGCAGTGCCTGGAACGCCAGCGCCAGACAACGGAAGGTGGCCAGATCCGGCGGCTCGAACTGCAGTGGGGCGCAGGCGGCCAGGTTCAGCGGTGGCACCCCGGCCTCGACCCGTTCCGGCCAGGCCAGCGCATGGGCGATCGCGGTGCGCATGTCCGGATTGCCGAGCTGGGCCAGCACCGAGCCATCGTCGTACTCGACCATCGAATGAATCAGGCTCTGCGGGTGCACCACCACGTCGATCGCCTCGGCCGGGGCGCCGAACAGCTGGTGCGCCTCGATCACCTCCAGTCCCTTGTTCATCAAGGTGGCTGAATCGACCGAGATCTTGCGGCCCATCACCCAGTTCGGATGCTTGCAGGCCTGTTCGGGTGTGATGTCGCTCAGTTGTGCCCGCGTGCGGCCGCGGAACGGGCCGCCGGACGCGGTCAGGATGAGTCGGCGCACGCCGCTCTGGCGCAGGTTCGGTCGTCCGCCCGGCAAGCACTGGAAGATCGCATTGTGCTCGGAGTCGACCGGAATCAGTGCGCCGCCGCCGGCCGCAACGGCTTCCAGCAGCAGCGGGCCAGCCATCACGATGGATTCCTTGTTGGCTAGCAGCAGGCGCTTGCCCGCGCGTGCGGCCGCCAATGTGGAGTCCAGCCCGGCGGCGCCGACAATCGCGGCCACCACGGTGTCGCACAAGTTGCTGGCCGCAGCGGCGGTCAATGCGGCATGGCCACTGGCCACCTCGCAGCGCACGCCGGCGCTGGCCAGTCGACGCGACAGCTCGGCTTCCATGGTCGGGTCGGCGATCACGGCGAGCTGCGGCCGATGTTGCACACACAGGGCGACCAGCGCCTCAACCTGGCGATGCGCGGTCAGCACGGTGGCGCGGAAACGATCCGGATGGCGCGCGATGACATCGAGCGTGCTGCCGCCAATCGATCCGGTGGCGCCGAGAACGGCGACGTTGTTCATTTCAGAGGCCCAGCAGCAACAGGCCGGCGGCGAACACCGGCAGCGCGGCAAACACGCTGTCGAGTCGATCCATCAGGCCGCCATGGCCGGGAATGATCGTGCCCGAGTCTTTCACTTGGGCATGCCGCTTCATCAGGCTTTCGATCAGGTCGCCGACGATCGATGCCGCCACCGTGAGCAGGGCCAGCAGGCCCAGGCCAAGCAATTGCAGGCCCCGTACATCAAGCAGCCAGCCGCCGAGCAGCGTCACCACCACACCGGCGACCAGCGCGCCGTAGGCGCCGGCCCAGGTCTTGCCCGGGCTGATCTGCGGTGCCAGCTTGCGCTTGCCGAACGTGCGGCCGCTGAAATAGGCGCCAATGTCGGCGGCCCAGACGATCACCAGCGCGAGCAGGGTCCACCAGTGACCATGTGACTCCCGTTCATGGATGCTTACCAGCGCGATCCAGGCGGGAAACAGTACGAATGCCCCGGCCAGCAGCTTGAGCGCTCGGTTCTCTGTGGTCGGGGCGGCGCCGAATGCGAAATGGCGCAGCCACAGGCAGGCCAGCAGCCACCACGCCACACCAGCCACCAGCAGCAGTGGTGTCGTGATGCCGGCATGCCCGTACCAAAGCAGGGCGAACGCGATGGCGGCGGCAACCAGCAGGCCGATCCGCGCGGATTGATTTTTCAGCCCACTGAGCTGGGCCCACTCCCACAATGCAACGAGGAACGCCGCGGCAGCGATCAACGCGAACACCGGAGCCGATGACAGCAGGATGATCAGGATCACCAGTGGCGCGAGCACCAGGGCAGTAAGGGTGCGCTGTAGCAGCATGGAAATCCTTCAGGAAGTGGTAGAGACCTGCTCGCCGGTGCGGCCGTAACGGCGCTCGCGGCGAGCATAGTCTTCGATGGCCAGGCGCAGGCAAGCCTGGTCGAAGTCAGGCCACAGGGTATCGGTAAAGTACAGTTCGGCATACGCCGCCTGCCACAGCAGGAAGTTGCTGATGCGACATTCGCCGCCGGTGCGGATGAACAGGTCCAGCGGTGGCAGTTCGGCCAGGCTCATCCATTCGCCCAGTTTGGCCTCGTCGATCTCGTCAACGCGCAATTCGCCGCGCGCCACCGCGGCGGCAGCCTGACGCGTGGCCTGCACGATGTCCCAGCGACCGCCGTAGCTCACCGCGATGTTCACCTGCAACTTGTCGTTGCCAGCCGTGCGGGTCATCGCGGTTTGCATGCGCTGGCGCAGGGATTCGTCGAACGCGTCGAGATGGCCGATGAAGCGCAGCCGCACGCCATGACCGTGCAGTTCGTCGACTTCCTTGTCGAGCGCGCGCACGAACAGACTCATCAGGGCGCCCACCTCGTCCTGCGGACGCTGCCAGTTTTCGCTGGAGAACGCGAACAGGGTCAGCGCCTGGACGCCTTCGCGCAGGCAGGACTCGATCGTGGCACGCACGGCCTTGCGACCGGCGTTGTGGCCGAAACTGCGCGGGCGGTGACGAGCCCTGGCCCAGCGACCGTTGCCATCCATCACGATGGCGATGTGGCGCGGAACCTGCGAAGCCTGGGCCTTGGTCATGGAATGAGGAAGGATGATGGCCTCGTCAGAGCGCCATCAACTCCTCTTCCTTGGCTTTCACCACGGCATCGACGTCCTTGACCGCCTTGTCGGTGAGTTTCTGGATCTCGTCGTCGACGCGGCTTTCGTCGTCTTCGGTGATCAGCTTTTCCTTGAGCAGGTCCTTGACCTGTTGCAGGGCATCGCGGCGCACATTGCGAATCGCGATCTTCGCGTTCTCGCCTTCATGACCGACGTGCTTGGCCAGTTCCTTGCGACGCTCTTCGGTCAGCGCGGGCATGTTCAGGCGGATCACGGTGCCGGCAGTGGTCGGCGTGATGCCGATGTCGGAGGCCATCAGCGCCTTCTCGATCGGCGCCACCATGGTCTTTTCCCATGGCGTGATGATGATCGTGCGCGCATCGGACAGCGACACCGAGGCGACCTGGCTCAGCGGCATGTCGGCGCCGTAGTAGGACACCTTGATGTGGTCCACCAGTGCGGTACTGGCGCGACCGGTGCGAATGCGGGTGAGGTCGTGCTTGAGCGAGTCGATGCTCTTGCCCATGCGGGTCTGGGCATCGTTCTTGATGTCATTGAGCATGTGGCGTTTCCCGGTAAATCTGCAACGTTTGATTATAGCAGTGGCGGAGTCATACCCTGGCGCAGGCGGGTTCAGCCGCCATCGACCATGGTGCCGATCGGCTCACCCTGCATGATCCGCATCAGGTTGCCTGGCACGGTCATGTCGTAGATGCGCAGCGGCATCTGCTGATCGCGGCACAACGCGATCGCGGCGGTATCCATCACGGCCAGCTTGCGCTCGATCACGTCGTCATAGCCGAGCCGGTCGTAACGGGTGGCGTTGCGGTCCTTGGCTGGATCGGCGGTGTACACGCCGTCCACCTTGGTGGCTTTAAGCAGCAGGTTGGCACCGATTTCCACCGCGCGCAGCGCGGCGGCCGAATCGGTGGTGAAGAATGGGTTGCCGGTGCCGGCGGCAAACAGCACGATGCGACCCTTCTCGATATGGCGGATCGCACGACGGCGGATGTAGTCCTCGGCCACGTCATGGATCTGGATCGCGCTGGTGACGCGGGCGAAGCCGCCGCGTTTCTCGATCGCATCCTGCATCGCCAGCGCGTTCATCACGGTGGCCAGCATGCCCATATGGTCGCCGGTGACCCGATCCATGCCGGCAGCGGCCAGGCCTGCGCCGCGGAAGATGTTGCCGCCCCCGATCACGATGCCGATCTGCACGCCGGTACGCTGCACCTCGATGATCTCGTCGGCGAGCCGGCCGATCACCTTCGGATCGATGCCGTAGTCGGCGTCACCCATCAGGGCTTCACCGGAGAGCTTGAGCAGGATGCGATGGTACTTGGGCTGGTCGCTCATGGAATCTCCGGATTGTGTGGGGCAAACCGCTGCATTGTAGCCGTAGCGGGCTCCTGCCGGAACGCTGGCATCGGGTTGTCGCTGCAATGTTTGGGAGCTTTCCGCTGTTCCCGTCGTGCGACGGCGTGATTCGTGAGAAGTGTGCCCACAAAAAAGCCGCGGTTTCCCGCGGCTTTTTTGCAGCTTGATGACCTGGAAGTCGCTTAGACCTGCATCGCCTTGGCCACTTCGGCCAGGTAGTCTTCCTGGACCTTCTCGATGCCTTCGCCGACGGCCAGGCGAGCCACCGAGATGACATCGGCGCCTTCCTTCTTCAGCGCGTCGGCGACGGTCGTGTTGGTGTCCAGCACATACGGCTGACCGAGCAGGGTGACTTCGGCGATGATCTTGTGGACCTTGCCGGCGACAATCTTCTCGAGGATCTCGGCCGGCTTGGCCTTTTCCTTGTCGGACATCTGGCTCAGCGCGATGTCCTTTTCCTTGGCCAGGAATTCGGCGGGAACGTCCTCGGCGCGGACATAGGCCGGGTTCATCGCGGCGACATGCATCGCGATGCCCTTGGCCAGCTCCTCGGAGCCGCCCTTGAGTGCGACCAGCACGCCGATGCGGCCGCCATGGGTGTAGCTGCCGATCACGCCATCATTCTTGATGACGGCCATGCGGCGCACGTCGATCTTCTCGCCGATGGTGGCGATCAGGACCTTGGCGGCTTCCTCGACGTTGCTGGCACCCGGGTAGGCGGCAGCCTTCAGCGCGTCGATGTCGGCGGCACCGGAATTCAGCGCCACGTCGGCGACGGTGTCGGTGAACTTCAGGAAGCTGGCATCTTTGCCGACGAAGTCGGTCTCGCAGTTGATCTCGACCAGCACAGCCTTGCCCGGTGCCTGGGCGGTCACGATGCGGCCTTCGGCGGCGATGCGGCTGGCTTTCTTGTCGGCTTTGGCCAGGCCGGACTTGCGCAGCCATTCCATCGCGATTTCGATGTCGCCGTTGTTCTCGACCAGCGCCTTCTTGCATTCCATCATGCCGGCGCCGGACCGCTCGCGCAGATCCTTGACCAGTTGGGCGGAAATATTGCTCATCGGTAGTCCTCTAATGCTTGGATGCGCCGTGGCAGGTGAATGCCACGGCGCGGTTATCGCGGCGGATGCGACGGCGGAATCGCCCGCCGTCGTTGCGCTTACTTGGCGGCAGGCGCGCCGTCGTTGCGCGGGCCACGGCCAGCGTCACGGCCGCCTTCGCGGCGCGGGGCGCCAGTACCCTTCTTCGGGGCGGCGTCGCGGCGCGGGGCCGGCTTGCGATCGATCTTGGCGACCGGGTTGCCTTCCTCGTCCAGTTCGACGAAGTCGTTGGCGTCGCCCTGGGCGGCAGCCGGGGCGGCAGCCTTGCCTTCGAGGATCGAGTCGGCGGCAGCGCGGGCGTACAGCTGGATCGCGCGGATCGCGTCGTCGTTGCCCGGGATGGCGTAGTCGACCAGTTCCGGGTTGTAGTTGGTATCGACCACGGCGATCACCGGGATGCCGAGCTTCTTGGCTTCCTGCACGGCGATGTCTTCGTGGCCGATGTCGATCACGAACAATGCATCAGGCAGACGGTTCATGTCCTTGATGCCGCCCAGCGAGGCCTGCAGCTTGTCGCGCTCGCGGCGACGGGCCAGCACTTCGTGCTTGACCAGCTTCTCGAAGCTGCCGTCGGTCTCGGCCGCTTCCAGTTCCTTCAGGCGCGACACGGACTGCTTGACGGTGCGGAAGTTGGTCAGCATGCCGCCGAGCCAGCGCGAGGTGACGAACGGCATGCCGGCGCGCGCAGCTTCTTCAGCCAACGGCTCGCGGGCCGAACGCTTGGTGCCGACGAACAGCACGGTGCCGCGCTTCTGCGCCAGCGCCGACAGGAAATTCATCGCGTCGGTGAACAGCGGCAGGGTCTTTTCGAGATTGATGATGTGGATCTTGCCGCGCGCACCGAAGATGTACGGAGCCATCTTGGGGTTCCAGTAACGGGTCTGGTGACCGAAATGGACGCCGGCTTCGAGCATTTGACGCATGGTGACTTGTGCCATGGGTGTAACTCCTTGCATGGGCCTTTGAAAGGCCTGGGGGTTGGGACCTCCACGCATCCCCGGCTTCGACCGCGACTTGCCCGGTTCAATGGTGGGCAGGCCGCAGCACCCCGAAGGCGGTGCCGATACGTGTGTGGCGTTGGTTGGGTGTTGTACCGCGGGGCGGTTACAATCCCGATTCGCTTTGCGCTGCAACGATCGTCAAGACGGTCCTGTCAGGTCAGCAAAACTCCGAAATTATAGCCGGTCCGCCGGCGGAGCGGCAAGTTGCTGGATTTTCCGGGCTTCTGTCGCCATATAGAAGTGGAATCCATGGCTATCACCCTGAAATCCCCCGAAGACCTCGAAGGCATGCGCGTTGCCGGCAAGCTGGCGGCCGAAGTGCTGGCGATGCTGAAGGAACACGTCAAGCCCGGTGTCACCACCGAGGAACTGGACCGGCTTGCCTACGAGCATATCGTCAACGTGCAGAAGGCGATCCCGGCCAACGTCGGCTATCACGGCTTCCCGAAGACCCTCTGCACCTCGGTCAACCATGTGATCTGCCATGGCATCCCGAACGAGGGCAAGGTGCTCAAGGACGGCGACATCGTCAACCTCGACGTCACCGTGATCAAGGACGGCTGGCACGGCGACACCAGCCGCATGTACATCGCCGGCACGCCGTCGGTGCTGGCTAGGCGGCTGGTCGACACCACCTACGAAGCAATGATGCGCGGCATCCAGGCGGTGCGTCCCGGCGCCACCTTGGGCGATGTCGGTCATGCGATCCAGCAGCATGCGGAAGCGGCCGGATTCAGCGTGGTGCGTGAGTATTGCGGCCACGGCATCGGCAAGGTCTACCACGACGAGCCGCAGGTGCTGCATTACGGCAAGCCCGGTACCGGGGTGGAGCTGAAGAAGGGCATGACCTTCACCATCGAGCCGATGATCAACGCCGGCAAGCCGCACACCAAGCAGCTGCCCGATGGCTGGACCGTGGTGACCAAGGACCATTCGCTGTCGGCACAGTGGGAGCACACCATCGCGGTGACCGACGATGGCTACGAGATCCTCACGGCGTGGCCGGATGCCTGATGACATGATGTAAAGCGGCCAGTCGCTGCTTCCCCGCAAGTTGCCAGGCGCTCACGGAGTTCCGTCCAGCCATGTCGCCGACACCCAGCCCTGTTGTGTTGCCGTCGCTACCGCGCCTGCCTGTGGCGGTGCCGCGTTCCGGTGTTTCGGCCGAAGCGCGCCGCGCCTTGCGGCAATTGCTCGGCGATGTCGACCGCACGCTGGCCACGGCGTTTCGCGACGGTGCCGATGCCAGCGCGCTGGCGCGACGTCGTGGCGAGTCGGTCGAGCGGGTCGTCGCGCACGTATGGGTGGCCTGTCTCGGCGAGGTCGGCGAGACGGCGTTGTTCGCGGTCGGCGGCTTCGGTCGCGGCCTGCTGTTTCCGTATTCCGATGTGGACTTGCTGGCGCTGGTGGAGGCGCCCGAGCAGGCACGGTTGCGCGCGCTGGAGCAATTTTTCGCCACCTTGTGGGATATCGGGCTGAAGGTCGGCCATGCCGTGCGCGACCCGGCGCAATGCCGGACGCTGGCGGCGCAGGACGCCAGCGTATTCACCAGCCTGCTGGATGCGCGGCGGCTGGCCGGCGATCCGGCGTTCGACGCCCGTTTGCGCGCCATCGTGGACGATCCCGCGTTGTGGCCGCCACGGGAATATCTGGCCGCACGGCTGGCCGAACGCGATGCGCGACACGCTCGTTACGACGACACGGCCTACAACCTCGAACCGAACCTCAAGGACGGCCCCGGCGGCTTGCGCACGCTCGATTCGCTGCGCTGGATGGCGCGGCGACTGGCGCATGTGGACGACCTGTCCGGCATGGTGGCCGAGGGCCTGCTCGATCCGGCCGAACTGGCCACGCTGGAGCAGTCCGAAGTCACCTTGCGACGCTATCGCTATGCGCTGCATTTGGAGGCCGGCCGGCCTGAGGAGCGGCTGCTGTTCGACTACCAGCGAGCGCTGGCCACGCGGTTGGGCTTCGAGGACGAGCACGAGAAAAATCTCGGCGTCGAGCAGTTCATGCAGGGTTATTACCGTGCAGCCAGCCAGGTCGAGCGGCTCGGCGTGCAGGTGGCCGAGCGCTTCGTCGAGATGCTGGAGACGCCGGGCGAGGCCCTGTCAGTGGGGGCCGAATTCCTGCGTTATGGCTCGCGGCTGGCAGCGCGCGATCCGCAACTGTTCATGCAGCGGCCGGCCGCGCTAGTGGAGATCTTCATCGCGCGGCTGGATCAGCCCGGCGTAGTCGGCTTCAGCGCCGACACGATGCGGCGCATCCATCAGGCCACGGCCGTGCATGGCGACACGCTGGCCGATGATGCCGACGTGCTGGCAGCTTTCCTGCGGCTGTTGCGGCGTGGAGCGCCAGCGGTGGATGCGTTGTGGCGGATGAACCGGCATGGCCTGCTGGCGGCGATCCTGCCCGCATTCGGCAAGGTATTTGGCCGAATGCAGTACGACCTGTTCCACGTCTACACGGTCGACGAACACACCTTGCGCGTGCTGCGCAACATGGCGCGGTTTGCCGACCCGGCGGCACAACGCGAGTTTCCGCTGGGCTGCGAAATCTGGACCAGCCTGCCCAAACCGGAGGTGCTGCTGTTGGCTGCGCTGTTCCATGACATCGCGAAAGGCCGTGGTGGCGATCACTCGGTGCTGGGCGAACAGGATGCGCGCGCGTTTTGCGCGCGGCTGGGTCTGCCACCAAGTGATGTCGAGCGGGTCGGATGGCTGGTGCGCTGGCATCTGCTGATGAGCACCACCGCGCAACGCCAGGACATCACCGATCCGGATGTAGTGCATCGGTTCGCGGAACTGGTCGGTGAGCGAGAGCGGCTCGGCCAGCTGTACCTGCTGACCATCGCCGACATCATTGGCACCAGTCCGCGGTTATGGAACGGCTGGAAGGATCGACTGCTGTCCGACCTGTGCGTGGCCACCCGTTACGCCCTGCGCAGCGATGTGGAACTGCCGCGCGATATCGGCGTGCGCGTGCATGAGTGCTCCGAGTATGCGTTGGCACTGCTGATGAACGAGGGCTACGCCGAGGCCGACGTGATGCGGATATGGGCCGACTTCCCGCAGCTCAGCTTTTTGCGCCATCGGCCCGAGCAGATCGCCTGGCAGACGAGTGCCATCCTGCGCGCGAACGGCGCGGCGCCCTTGGTCGCCGTGCATCCATTGTCGGTGCGCGGCAGTACCGAGCTGTTTGTCTACACGCCTGATCGCGATGGCCTCTTCGCTACCGTCACGGCGATACTGGATCGTTTGCGCTTTTCGGTGATGGAGGCGCGCATCCTCAGTTCGCCGACCGGGATGGCCCTGGATACGTTCCTGCTGCTGGATGCGGACAGCCAGCAACCGGTGAGCGCGGCGCGCGCAGAAGAACTCCAGCAAAGACTGCAACGCGCGTTGACGCAATCCGCCGGCGTGCAGCCAAGCAAGCGCGGCATGTCGCGTCATCAGAAGCATTTCCAGATGACGCCGAAGATCAGTTTCCATGCCGCCGGTGATCGAACCCAGCTCGCGCTGGTCGGTACCGATCGTCCCGGCCTGCTGGCCGCGGTGGCGCAGGTGATGCTGCACACGGATGTGCGCGTGCATGACGCGCGCATCGCCACATTCGGCGAGCGTGTGGAGGATTTCTTCCAGCTGACCGATCGCCACAATGCGCCGCTCGATGCGGCCCTGCAGGAGCGGCTGTTGCGGGCGCTGCTGGAGCGGATCGGGCCGGCGAAGGACTGAACGCCGCAGCGTCACTGCGATCCGTCGGGTGCGCGTTATCATCGGGTCGCTGCATGCCGCAGTCGCCACGTGTCTTCGCCATGACTTATCTGTTGATCAAATCGTTGCACCTGCTGTTCGTCATCGCCTGGATGGCCACGGTGTTCTATCTGCCGCGGATCCTGGTGAATCTGGCCGAGACGGCGAACGAGCCGGTGGTGCAGGCGCGACTGCAGCTGATGGGGCGGCGGCTGTACAAGTTCGGTCACAACATGTTCGGCATCGCGTTCGCGTTCGGCTTGACCCTGTGGCAGGGCTGGCGGGTGTTTCCCGCCACGTTGCCGAACGTGACCGCGGGCATGCACTGGATCGACGCCAAGCTCACCCTGGTCGCGGTGCTGCTCGCGTATTTCATCTGGTGCGGCCGTCAGCTCAAGCGCAAGGCTGCGGGCAACGCGTTGCCGTCGTCGCGGGCATTGCGTTGGCTCAACGAACTGCCGGTGCTGGTGCTGCTGGCGGTGATCTTTCTGGTGATTGCGAAGCCGTTCTGAGCGCGAAGGAGGGCAAGGATTGACCGCCGATTTGGGCTAAACTAATGTTTCAACTACATCCATCAGACCAAGGTGGCCCGCCTCCGCGCCGGCCGAGTGTGCGACATGGCAACTACCCGCTTCCACTGCTGATCCCGCCACGCCTTGGTATTTTTCAAAGAAGGGCGGATGCCCTTTTTTGCTTTTCAGAGAATGGTTCCCATGATTGAGATCACGCTACCCGACGGCAGCAAGCGGCCGTTCGATCACCCCGTTACCGTGCAGGACGTGGCCGCCTCGATTGGCGCCGGTCTGGCCAAGGCGACGCTGGCCGGCAAGGTCGACGGTCAGCTGGTCGATGCCAGCTTCCAGATCGAGCATGACGCCAGCCTGCAGATCGTCACCGACAAGAGCCCCGAGGCACTTGAAATCCTGCGCCACTCCACCGCGCATCTGATGGGGCAGGCCGTGCAGCGGCTGTATCCGGGTGCGCAGGTCACGATCGGCCCGGTGATCGACAACGGCTTCTTCTACGACTTTGCCTACGAGCGTCCATTCACGCCCGACGATCTGCCGAAGATCGAGGCGGAGATGGAGAAGATCGTCGCCGAACAGTTGCCGGTGACGCGCAGCGTGAAGTCGCGCGACGAGGCGGTGGCATTCTTTCGCGGCATGGGCGAGAACTACAAGGCCGAGATCATCGAGTCGATCCCGTCCGACGAGCCGTTGTCGCTGTATTCGCAGGGCGAGTTCACCGACCTGTGCCGCGGTCCGCACGTGCCGAACACCGGCAAGTTGCGTGCATTCAAATTGATGAAGGTGGCCGGCGCGTATTGGCGCGGCGATTCCAACAACGCGATGCTGACCCGTATCTACGGCACGGCCTGGTTGAACGACAAGGATCTGAAGGCTTACCTGTTCCAGCTCGAAGAAGCCGAGAAGCGTGACCATCGCAAGATCGGCAAGCAGCTCGACCTGTTCCATCAGCAGGAAGAGAGCCCGGGCATGGTGTTCTGGCACCCGAATGGCTGGGCGATCTGGCAGCAGGTCGAGCAGTACATGCGCGGCGTCTACAAGAAGAGCGGCTATCAGGAAGTGCGTTGCCCGATGGTGCTGGACGTATCGCTGTGGAAGAAGTCCGGGCACTGGGACAACTATGCGGAGAACATGTTCTTCACCGAATCGGAGAAGCATACCTACGCGCTGAAGCCGATGAACTGCCCCGGTCACGTGCAGGTGTTCAACACCGGCCTGCACAGTTATCGCGAGTTGCCGATCCGCTACGGCGAATTCGGCGGCTGCCATCGCAACGAGCCGTCCGGTGCGTTGCACGGCATCATGCGCGTGCGCGCGTTCACCCAGGACGACGGCCATATCTTCTGCACGCCCGAGCAGGTCGAAGCGGAAGTCACCGCGTTCCATCTGCAGGCGATGAAGGTGTATGCCGACTTCGGGTTTACCGATCTGGCGATCAAGCTCGCGCTGCGGCCGGAAAAGCGCATCGGTTCCGATGAGTTCTGGGACCGCACCGAAGAAATGCTGCGTCGGGCATTACGCGCCGCCGGTGTGGAGTGGGAGGAGTTGCCGGGTGAGGGCGCGTTCTACGCACCCAAGATCGAATACCACCTGAAGGACTCGATCGGCCGTGCCTGGCAGGTCGGCACCATGCAGGTCGACTTCATGATGCCCGAGCGCCTCGACGCCGAATATGTGGACGAGCACTCGCACAAACAGCATCCGGTGATGCTGCATCGGGCCATCGTGGGCTCGATGGAGCGCTTCATCGGCATTCTGATCGAGCACCATGCCGGCCTACTGCCGGCGTGGCTGGCGCCGATACAGGCGGTAGTGCTCAATATCACCGATGCGCAGGGCGATTACGTCAGCCAGGTGACGCAAACCCTTGTCGACAAAGGTTTCCGGGTACAATCGGATTTGCGCAACGAGAAAGTCGGTTATAAAATCCGCGAGCATACGATGCAGAAAGTGCCTTATCTCCTTGTGGTCGGTGACCGCGAGAAAGAGATGGGTGCGGTTTCCGTGCGTACCCGCTCGGGCGAGGATCTGGGCAGCATGACGCTGGCCGATTTCGTTGAGCGACTGGTGACCGAAACCCGGCGCTGAGCGCCGAGCGGTCAGTTTCATTACTTCTTCTGGAGGATCGTGGTATCGCTACCACCGACAACAAGGGCAACCGTCGTAACCTGGAAATCCGCGTTCCGCGGGTTCGTGTGATTGGTGCCGAGGCAGAACAGCTTGGCATCCTGACCCGTGACGAGGCGCTGGCGCTGGCGCAGGAAGCCGGCATGGATCTGGTCGAGATCCAGCCGAACGGCGATCCGCCGGTCTGCCGCATCATGGATTACGGCAAGTTCAAGTTCGAGGCCCAGAAGAAGGTTCAGGCCGCCAAGAAGAAGCAGAAGCAGGTCGAGATCAAGGAAGTGAAGTTCCGGCCGGTTACGGACGTGGGCGACTACCAGATCAAGCTGCGCAACATGCTTCGCTTCCTCGAGGAAGGCGACAAGGTCAAGGTCACCATCCGCTTCCGCGGCCGCGAGATGTCGCATCAGGATCTGGGTCAGAACCTGGCCAAGAGGATCCAGGAAGACGTCGGCGAGAACGGCCAGATCGAGTCGTTCCCGCGGCTGGAAGGACGCCAGATGGTCATGATGATCGGCCCCAAGAAGAAGTAGTCAAGACCAGCGGCGACCCATCGGTCGCCGTTTTTGTGCCGATATCCGCGCAGCTGGTATCCGGTACATTTAGTCCGTATAATCGCCGGTTCG
Organism: Rhodanobacter sp.; assembly: GCA_027307195.1. GTDB lineage: Bacteria > Pseudomonadota > Gammaproteobacteria > Xanthomonadales > Rhodanobacteraceae > Rhodanobacter. The sequence continues at coordinate 28,708 of DAHUXL010000114.1, forward strand.
ACCCGCAGGAAGGGTCGTGAACCGATCGTGGCAGGACGGAAAGCGTGGTCCAGACTCACAGAGGATGGGATCACCGCCAGATCAGTCAGAAACCGGGGCCGCCTTATTGCAGGCGCGATCCCACACAAGGAGCATTCCCATGCCCAAGATCAAGACCAACCGGGCGGCAGCGAAGCGTTTTCGCAAGACCGCATCGGGCAAAATCAAGTGCGGTCACGCTTACCGGTCACACATCCTGACCAAGAAATCGACCAAGCTGAAGCGCGGCCTGCGCTCCAAGAACCACCTCAAGGCGTGCGACACCAAAGGTGTAGCGCGCATGTTGCCGTACTTGTAAGACGAGGAGATAAACCATGGCTCGTGTAAAGCGTGGCGTTACCGCCCGTCGTCGTCACAAGAAAGTTATCGGTCGTGCCAAGGGCTATTACAACGCCCGCCGCAAGGTCTTCCGCGTTGCCAACCAGGCCGTCATCAAGGCTGG
>DAHUXL010000115.1 GCA_027307195.1 Rhodanobacter sp.
CGCCGATCCGCTGATCATCGACCTTTCCGCCGACTACCGTTTCGATCCGACCTGGTATTACGGCCTGCCCGAGCTGACCCGCGACAAGTGGCGTGGCGAGAAGCGCATCAGCAATCCCGGCTGCTATGCCACCGCGATGCAGCTGTCGATCGCACCGCTGAAAGATCTTCTGGCGGCACCACCGGTGTGCTTCGGTGTCTCGGGGTACTCCGGTGCCGGCACCACACCTTCAGACAAGAACGATCCGGACAAGCTACGCGACAACCTGATGCCGTACGCACTCACCGGGCACATGCACGAGAAGGAAGCGTCGTTCCGGCTCGGCGTGCCGGTGGAGTTCATGCCGCATGTGGCACCGCATTTTCGCGGGCTCACGGTCACCACCAATCTGTATCTCAGCCGGCCACTGAAGCGCGAGGAAGTTGTGGCGCGTTTCCACCATGCCTACGAGAACGAGAAGCTGGTCAGCGTGACCGACGAGGCGCCGTGGGTCAGCCGCATCGCCCATCGCCATCATGCCGAGATCGGCGGCTTTGCCCTGTCGGCCGATGGCAAGCGCGTGGTGATCGTGGCGACGCTGGACAACCTGCTGAAGGGCGCCGCCACCCAGGCCATGCAGAACATCAACCGCGCGATCGGTGTGGACGAATACACTGCCATCCCGCTTGGCCAAGCCGAGGACGCACCATGACCCAGCCACTCTGGCAAAAATCCGGCGTGCAGATCGATGCGAAGATCATGAAGTTCCTCGCCGGCGACGACGTGCTGCTGGATCGCGAGTTCTTCCTGCACGACATCACCGCCAGCAAGGCGCACGTGGAAGGGCTGGCGAATATCGGCGTGGTCAGTGCCGACGAAGCGACGGCCTTGAAGCGCGAACTGGATGTGCTGGCGACGGATTTCAGCGCAGGCAGCTTTGTGCTCGATGAGCGCTACGAAGACGGCCACTCGGCGATCGAGGCGCGGCTCACCGAGCGGCTCGGCGATGCCGGTCGCCGTGTGCACACCGGGCGCAGCCGCAACGACCAGATTCTGGTCGCCACCCGGCTGTGGCTGAAGGATCAACTGGCCACGCTGCAAGTGCATTGCCGCGCGATCGCGCAGGTCTGCCTCGATCGTGCGGCGCAGCCTGCGTTGCCGTTGCCTGGCTACACGCATCTGCAACGCGCTGTGGTGTCGTCCACCGCGATGTGGTTTGCAGGTTTCGCCGAAGGCTTCATCGACAACGCACTGCGCGCGCAGCAGACGTCGACGTGGATCGACGCGAACCCCCTCGGCACCGCCGCCGGCTACGGCGTCAACCTCAAGCTGGACCGCGAACACACCACGCAGGCACTGGGCTTCGCGCGCATGCAGGTCTCGCCGATCTACGCGCAGCTCTCGCGCGGCAAGTTCGAGATGGCGGTGCTGGAGGCGATCAGCAGCGCACTGCTCGACCTGCGACGGCTGGCATGGGATCTGTCGCTGTTCACCACCGCCGAATTCAACTTCGTGAAGCTGCCCGCCGAATACACCACCGGCAGCTCGATCATGCCGAACAAGCGCAATCCCGACGTGGTGGAACTGTTGCGTGCAAGCTACGCCAGCGTCGCCGCCGCGCGCACCGAGATCGAGCAATTGCTGTCGTTGCCGTCCGGTTACCAGCGCGACCTGCAGTTTTCCAAGGGCTCCTTGTTCCATGGCTGCCGTCACGGCCTCGGTGCGCTGGAACTGGTGCCGGATCTGCTGGCGCGACTGCAGTGGAATGAAGCGTCGATGCGTGCCGCGATCGAGCCGGCGATGTATGCCACCGACGTGGCGATCGAACAGGCTGCGGCTGGTGTGCCGTTCCGCGATGCCTATCGTGCGGCGGCGGAAACTGCCGCTTCGGCCGGGCACGGACGTACGCCGGAGAGCAGCCTCGTCGCGCGCGTGTCGCCTGGTGCCGGCAACGATCTGCGGCTGGACGAGTTGCGCGAACGATTGGATCAACTGTTGTCTGGCTGAAGGGGAAGTGGCATAAGCATGCACGCCGAATTGCCCGAACAGGTGTTGCCGCGCTGGCGCCGTGCCGTGCTGAAGGTCGGCAGCAACCTGCTCGCCGCTGATGGCGGCGGTCTTACGCCGCGTTACGCCGAAGCACTGGCTGCGTTCATCACGGCCAGTCATGCCAATGGTCGCCAGGTCATTCTGGTGTCCTCCGGTGCGGTGGCGGCGGGCCGTGCGCTGCTGCGTCAGCATGCGGCGGACGGCAGCGGTCTCGCCGCACGTCAGGCACTGGCCGCGCTGGGTCAGGCACCGATGATTGCGCTGTGGCAATCGCTGTCGGCGCGACCGGTGGCGCAAGTGCTGCTCACCCATGACGACCTGCGCAATCGCCGGCGCTACCTCAACGCCCGCGCCACGCTGCGCGAGTTGCTGGCTCTCGACGTATTGCCCGTAGTGAACGAGAACGACACCGTCGCCGTGGACGAGCTGAAGCTCGGCGACAACGACAATCTCGCCGCGATCGTCGCCGCGCTGGTCGACGCCGACCTGCTGCTGATCGCCTCGGATGTCGATGCGTTGTACAGCGCCGATCCGCGACGCGACGTGGCGGCGATCCCGATCGGCCACGTTGCCGCATTGACGCCCGAGATCATCGCGATGGCTGGCGGCAGCGGCAGTGCGAGCGGTACCGGTGGCATGCACACCAAGCTGGAGGCGGCTGCGAAAGCCGCTGCAGCAGGTATTCCCACTGCGTTATTCAGTGGTCGTGACGTGGTGACCATGCAGGCGCTGCAGCAGGATTGCCTGCATGGCACGTTGTTCGCCGCTGCAAGCAGCCGCATGCAGGCACGCAAGTACTGGCTGCGGCACGCGCCGGTCGTGCCGGGACGCATCCGCATCGACGCAGGTGCTGCACATGCCCTGGCAGGTGGTCGTGTCTCGCTGCTGCCGGGTGGCGTGCTCGGTGTGGACGGCGAATTTCACCGCGGCGACCTGGTCGAGATTGTCGATACCGGCGAGCGACCCGTCGCGCGCGGTCTCTGCCAGTACGGCGCTGCCGAAGTGCGCCGGCTGGCCGGGCGGCACAGTCGCGAGATCGACGGCGTGCTCGGCTACAGCTATGGCGCCGAAGTGGTAAATCGCGACGATCTCGTCACCGTGGGGGAGCACGTCATGCCCGGCAAGGAGATCACCGCATGAGCACGATCCGCGAACAGGCGCTGGCCTGCCGTGACGCCGCGCAGGTCGTCGCCGCGCTTGACAGCACCACCAAGCGCGCGCTGCTGCACGACATGGCAGCAGCACTAGAAGCCCAGGCCGCTGCGGTGCTGGGTGCAAACGCGCGCGACATGCAGGAGGCCGCGGCGAAAGGCGTGCAGGGCGCGATGCTCGATCGCCTGCGGCTGGACGAGCCGCGTGTAATCGGCATCGCCAACGCGTTGCGCGAAGTGGCCGAACTGCCCGACCCGGTCGGCGTGGTGACGCGTCGCGAGACACGACCGAACGGCTTGTCGATCGAGCGCGTACGGATTCCGCTCGGCGTCATCGCGATGATCTACGAGGCGCGCCCCAACGTCACCGCGGATGCCGCGGCGCTGTGCCTGATGGCCGGCAACGGCGTGATCCTGCGCGGCGGTTCGGAAGCAATCCATTCCAACACGGCGATTGCCGCCGCGCTGAAGTCAGCACTGCAAGCACACGGCATGCCGGCCGCCGCGCTGACCCTGATCGAGGACCTGCGCCGCGAGGCGATGATCGAGCTGCTGCAGTTGAGCGACATCGTCGATCTGGCCATTCCGCGTGGCGGCGAAGGCCTGATCCGCTTCGTCGCCGAACACGCGCGCGTGCCGGTGATCAAGCACTACAAGGGCGTCTGTCACCTGTACGTGGATCGTGCTGCCGACCTCGCGTTGGCGCTGAATCTGCTGATCGACGGCAAGACCTCGCGTCCCGGCGTGTGCAATGCGCTGGAAACACTGCTGGTGCATCGGGACATCGTCGACACGTTCCTGCCGCAGGCGATGCAGGCCTTGCGCAAACGTGGCGTCGAATGGCGCGGCGACGAACGCAGCCGCGCGCTTGTACCCGACATGCACGCGGCGACCGATGATGACTACGCCACCGAATTCCTGGACCTGATTCTCGCTGTGCGCGTGGTCGACGACATCGACGAAGCCATCACGCACATCCACCGCTACGGCTCCGATCACACCGAAGTCATCGCCACCGCCGACCAAGCCGCCGCGCAACGTTTTGTGCAGGCGATCCGCTCCGCCGTGGTGATGGTCAACGCCTCTTCCCGCTTCAGTGACGGTGGAGAGCTGGGCCTGGGCGCCGAGATCGGCATCTCCACCACGCGCCTGCATGCCTATGGCCCGATGGGCGCCGAGGCGCTCACGGTGGAGCACTTCGTGGTGCGGGGAGACGGACAGGTACGGCATCTGCAGAGCCGGGTGTAAAGCTTTGAATATCTGCTTTCGGCGTCGAAAGCGAACATAACCAATTGGGATGCGGAGCCAGTCAGCCGTGGCTCCATTTCCGCACTGCCTCTGCAAACGCCAGACAATCCGCAAAGCGGTTGTACAGCGGTACCGGCGAGATGCGGATCACGTCGGGTTCGCGCCAGTCGCCGATGATGCCGTGTTCCATCAGGTACTCGAACAGTGCACGGCCGCGTTCGCGGCCTTCGATCACACGGATCGACAGTTGGGCACCGCGGTGTTGCGGGTCGGTGGGCGTGACCACTTGCAATACGTCGGCCAGCTGCGTCTGCACCAGCCATTCCAGGTAGCCGGTGAGCTGCAGCGACTTCTCGCGCAGGCGATCCATGCCGGCGCGACGGAATATCTGCAGCGACACGCGCAGCGGCGCCAGCGCAAGGATCGGCGGGTTGGACAATTGCCAGCCATCCGCGCCGGCGGTGGGCACGAACTGCGGGCCCATCTGGAAGCGGGTGGTCTTGTCGTGGCCCCACCAGCCGGCGAAACGCGGCAGATGGGCCTGTGCGTGACGCTCATGCACGAACGCACCGCCGACGGCACCGGGGCCGCTGTTCAAGTATTTGTAGCTGCACCAGATCGCGAAGTCGGCGCCGCTGTCGTGCAGTTGCAGTGGCAGGTTGCCGACGGCGTGGGCTAGGTCGAAACCGACCGCGCAACCGTGCTTGTGGCCGAGCTCGGTGATCGCCTTGAGGTCGAGCGCCTGACCGGTGCGGTACTGCACGCCGGGCAGCATCACCAGCGCGATGCGTGAACCGTGCTCGGCCAGCGCGCGTTCGATCGCCGCCATCGAGATCGTGCCGTTCGGCTCGTCGCTCTGCAGCTCGATCAGCGAAAGCGCGGGACTGAAGCCGTGGAAGCGGATCTGCGATTCCACCGCGTAGCGGTCGGTGGGGAACGCGCCTGCTTCGATCAGGATCGCGTGGCGCTCGGGCGTGGGGCAGTAGAAGCTCACCATCATCAGGTGCAGGTTCACGCCGAGGGTATTCATCGCCACCACTTCGGTGGGTAGTGAACCGACCACGGCGGCGAGATCGTCGCGCACGAACTCGTGGTAATCCATCCACGGCAGCCGGCCCTTGAAGTGGCCTTCCACGCCAAGTTCGCCCCAGTAGTCCAGTTCCGCGTTGACCGCCTCGCGCACGGCGCGCGGCTGCAGGCCCAACGAGTTGCCGCAGAAGTACACGCTGTCCCGGCCCTCGTGCGGCGGGATCAGGAACTCGTCGCGGAACGCGCGCAGCGGATCGGAAGCGTCCTGGGCGCGTGCCCAATCGAGGTTGGCTTCAAAGCGTGGAGGCATCGGGCGATCTCTTCGGAGTGGAAGCGTGGCTTATTTCAATTGCGCCGCGATCGCCTCACAGCCCTTGTCGAAGTCGGCCTTCCACGCGGCGCCGGCCTGGCTCTGGCTGGGGCGCACGCAGCGCAGCTGGATCGCATGACCGTTCTTGAACCAGTAGTGTTCGGTGTAGCTGAATTCGGTAGCGTTTTCCTGCGCGGTGTAGATGTTGCTGTTCGGCCCAGGCGGCACGGCGCCCGCTTTGTAGCCGGGCAGTGCCATCGCCTTCGCGGTGGCCTCGCTGCGGTATTGATTGAAGCTGTTGACGTCGTTCACCAGTTTCACCGTCACGGTGACGCGAGCGAGGCTGTTCTTGCCGGTAGGCGACGGGTCGGGCACCTGGAACACCTTCGCTTCCGGGTCGCCCTGGGTTTCCATGATGCCGAGCCAGCTGTCCGGCGTGCTGAAGTGGACGCTGCCGTCGGCCATGCTGACCTCGGTGGCATGGACGCGGCCGGCCAGCAGCAGGCTGGCGGTCAGGGCGACTGCAATCGTGGCGATGTTGCGCAGAAAGCTCATGCTGATTCCTTGGAGATGACGTCGGGGACGAAGCGATGGCGGGGCAGCCCCAGCCATTCCAGTGCGGTGCCGTGAAACAGCCGGGCGCGCTCGATGTCGTTCAGGCCCAGTGCCTCGATGCCGCTGCCGGGTTCCTGTTCGCCCAGCGGGAAAGGATAGTCGGTGCCGAGCATCACCTGCTCGACGCCCGTCACATCGAGCAGATAGCGCAGCGCCTTGTCGTCGTGCACGCAGGAGTCGAAGTAGTAGCGCTTGAGGTATTCGCGCGGATTGCGCGGATTGTCGGTGGCAACCAAGTCCGGGCGCATCTTGAAGCCGTGCTCGATGCGGCCGATCGTCGAGGGGAAACTGCCGCCGCCGTGCGCCAGCATCACGCGCAGTTTCGGCAAGCGCTCCAGCACGCCACCGAAGGCGAGGCAGCACGCCGCGCGGGTCTGCTCGGCCGGCATGCCGACCAGCCACGGCATCCAGTACTTCGGCATGCTGTCCGCGCCCATCATGTCCCACGGATGCACCAGCACCGCCGCGCCCAGATCGGCAGCGGCCTCGAAGAACGGGAACAGCTCCGGTGCATCCAGGTTCCAGTCGCCGCAGTGCGAACCGATCTGCACGCCTTGCAGCCCCAGTTCGTCGATGCAGCGTTCCAGTTCGCGGATCGCCAGATCAGGTGCCTGCAGCGGCACCGTACCGATGCCGGCATAGTGGCGCGGATAGTCGCGGCAGATGCCGGCCATGTGGTTGTTCAGATGGCGGTGCAGCTCCAGCGCCTGATGGCCTGGTGCCCAGTACGAGAACAGTACCGGGACAGTCGAGATCACCTGGACGTCGACCCCGAAACGGGCGTAGTCGTCGATGCGTGTCTGCGGATCGAACGCCGAATCCCATACTTCGCGGAAAAACTTGCTGTCCTTGTAGATGCGGTGACGCCCGTCGGTATGCGTCATCACCGGAAAGCGGTCGTCGCCATACTTGGCCGCCAGATTCGGCCAGTCACGGGGCAGGATGTGCGCGTGGGTATCGATCTTGAGCATCCGCGCAGTGTAAAACCTCCGCGCACTGGCGTCGCGTTGCGCTTGCACACGGGCCGCGTCGATTTACGCCGCGGGCTGATCCATGGTGCCTGCAAGCTCCTGTCGGCTGCGGTTCGTCACATGGGCCAGCGTGTTGATGTTGTCGACCAGCCGATCGCTGATCCGCGCCAGCAACTCGGCGGGGGCATGGTCTTCAGCGCGCTGCGTCATGCTGACCAGGGTGCGCTGCATGTCGCGCAGGTCGGGCAGCGGGCCCATGGCGCGCTGTTCGCGCAGGGCTGCGGCGATCGTCTGCAGGGCATCCGCGGCATGCTCGATGAAACGGTTGATCTCGGCCTGCGCAGGCAGCGTGGCGAGGTCGTCGAGCAAGGCTTCCAGTGTCATGGCCGTGCGCGCCAGGCGGTTGCCGTTGGCAAACAGGGCACGAGCCAGCGCCAGCAACTCCGGCGGGGTAGCCGGTTCGGTGCGCATGCGGTCGATCGAAGCCTGCGCATTGGTGCGCGCGGTGCGGGCTGCGGTGCGGGTATCGCGCTGGGCGCCAGCTTGCCCGGGTTGCGCCATGGCGCGCAGGTAGCTGGCGTAGGCATCCAGCATCACCGCCAGCGCGGCGCGTGCGCGACCACGTTCCCAGGTCGGCCATGCCACGTAGGCGAGCAGAGCCATGCCGCAGCCGAGCGCGGTGTTGATCACCCGATCCGACACCGCCGCGCCGGAATTGACGCCCTCGAACGAAAGCAGGATCACCACGGTGCCGGTCAGCGCCGCTACTGCGATGCCGTAGTGCGCGGTCGCGAGGTAACGGAACGCCATGCACAACACGGTCATCAGCGCCAGATGCGCCCATGGTTCGTTCGGCGTGATGTGCAGCAGCACGGTGGTGAGCACCAGCCCGAGCACGGTGCCGAGCACGCGCAGCAGGCCGAAGTTGAAGGTGGCGGCGAAGTCCGGCCGCAGCACGATCGCCGCCGTCATCGGCAGCCAGTAGCCGTGCGGCAGCTGCAGCAGGCGGGAGATCCACAATGCGGCGCTGAGGCAGACTGCCATGCGCACGGCGTGACGGAACGCCACCGAGCGCGGCGTGAGGTTGGCACGCAAGGTGGCCCAGCTGGAGCCGCTGCGCAGTGCCTTGGGCAAGCGGGTTTCCGCGGCGCTGGCACGCAGTTCGCCGCGACTGCCGGCCCAGTCGGCATTGCGCACCGCCGCGGCCAGCTGGCCGGCAAGGGCATGGATATGCGCGGCCAGGCCACCGGCAGGGCTGTTGCTGTCGAACAGCGCCTGTTCGCTGGCGCGCAAGGTCTGCAGCGCGCGGCTCGCCTGCTCCGGCGACTCGCCTTGCTCCAGCGCGTCGGCAATCGCCGCCAGCACGCGCGCGGCGGCGTCGCGGAACACGGCATGGGTGGTTGGATCCGCATGCAGCTCGGACATCGCGGTGAGCTCCAGCCGGATCCGTTCGGCCAGCTCCAGCAGCACGCCGAACGCCTCCATCGCGCGGCCGTGGGCGCGGTGACGGCCCAGCAGGGTCTGCTGCAGCGTGGTCATCGCCTCGGTCAGCGCCGGCACATCGGTGTCGTCATGCGCCTGTTGCCTGGCCAGCACGGCAAGGCCGGTGTACACGTTCGCCAGCGCTTGGCGCTCGGGCCAGTAGCGCTGCAGCGGCCACGCCGCCAGCGAGAACACGGTAAGCAGCAGGCCGCCGCTGAAGATCAGCGCGGCACCGCCGAGCGCCCCGTGCAACGAGGTCGGCGTCGATGCGGTGATCACCAGCAGGATCATGCTGGTCATGCCGACCCGCGCGGTATCGACGCCGAACACCACCAGCAGGCCGCCGAAGAAACCGCAGGCGGCGGTGGCGATCAGGATCGGCAGCAAGTGGCCGCCGATCAGGAAGCCCACCAGCGCGGCGAGGCCGGCGGCCAGTGACGCCAGCAGCAGCTGGCGCAGGCGCTGGCGATACGGCCCGGGTTGATCGGAGAACATCGTGTCAAGCGCGCCAGCCGCCACGCCAAGTCCGATCTGCGGATAGCCCATGGCCAGGCCGATGCCCAGCGGCAGCACCACCGCTGCGGTATTGCGCAGAACCACCCGCAACGGCACGTCCGGCCGCTTGATGACGGTCAGACTTTCGATCGCATGGGCGCGTAGCGAATAGTCGCTGGAGGACATGAAGGTTCCTGGTCGCACTGGGAATTCAGTGCAGAGCGCAACTTCCGTTCGCCCCGAGCGTAGCGCAGCGCAGTCGAAGGGCGATCCTTCGACTGCGGTCCTGCCTTACGAAAGTCCCGCTGAGGGCGAAGGCAAGCAGCCGTCCATGGTCGCTGCCGTTCGGGGCGACAGTCCACCCGACTGTCGCAAGCGCCTCACGCGCGACCGGCAAACTCGCCGGTGAGCGTGTTCACCCACACCTTCTCGTCGTTGCTGATGTACTCGGGCACCTGCACTTCGATACCGGTGTTGAGCTTGGCCGGCTTGTTGCGTTTGGTGGCGCTGGAACCTTTCATTTCGGGCGCGGTGTCGACCACGGTCAGGATCACGCTGCTCGGTACCTGCAGACCCACCGGTGCATCGTCGATCAGCTGCACATAGTAGCCCTCGATGCCTTCGACGATGTAGCCGGCGTTGTCGCCGACCAGCTCGGGCGAGAGCAGGTACTGGGTGTAATCCTCGGCGTCCATGAACACGAACGTGCCGTCGTCCATGTACGAGAAATTCGCCGCGCGACGGACCAGATCCATCTCGCGCAGTTCGTCGTCGGCACGCAGGCTGAGGTCGAACTTGCGTCCACCGGGAATCGAATACAGGGTGAAACGGAACGTGACGTTGCCGCCACGAGCGCTCGGCGAGCTGCGTTCGATGTCACGGACCTGGTAGACGGTGCCGTCGTGCTCGACCACATTGCCTTTCTTGACGTCGGAAGCTTTCATGCGAGGGATTCGTATGGAGTGAAGTGGGAAACGGGAAGATTACTTCGGTTGCAGCCGCACCGCGCCATCGAGACGGATGGTTTCGCCGTTGATGTAACGATTGCCGAGGATGAAGGCGACCGTGCTGGCGTATTCGCTCGGCTGGCCGAGGCGTGCCGGGAACGGGATCGAGGCGGACAGCGACTGCTGCACGGCTTCCGACATGCCATCGACCATCGGCGTCCAGAAGATGCCCGGCGCGATCGTCGCCACGCGGATACCGAAACGTGCCAGCTCGCGCGCCATCGGCAAGGTCATGCCGACCACGCCGCCCTTGGACGCGGAGTACGCAGCCTGGCCGATCTGGCCTTCGTAGGCGGCGACGCTGGCGGTATTGATGATCACGCCGCGTTCGCCATCCTCGCCTGCCTCGTTGGTTTGCATCAGCGCGGCGGCGGCCTTGGCCACGTTGAAGCTGCCGACCAGGTTCACCATCACCGTGCTGGCGAAGTTCGCCAACGGCATCGGGCCTTCCTTGCCCAGCACGCGGCCGGCACCGAGGATGCCGGCGCAGTTGATCAGCACGTTGAGGCCGCCCATCGCGTGGTGTGCGGCAGCCACGTTGGTGGCGACGCCGTCTTCAGAGGTGACGTCGGTGCGGAAGAAGCGCGCCGCGTCACCGAGATCCTTCGCGGCGGTGTGACCCTTCTCGTCATTGACATCGAACAACGCGACGTTGCCGCCATGCGCGATGAAATGCTGCGCCACCGCCTGGCCGAGACCGGAGGCGCCGCCGGTGATGATCGCCTTGACCTGATTGAGCTGCATGGGGATATCCGGATGCCGAAAAACGCACATAGTAGCGGAGCTTCCCATCCACCGTGATCCGGGTTGCTGATCTGCAAGGGCAGGGTGGCGTTCAGCCTGGCGGATCATTTGACCGGCGCCGTTCAGGAAGGCTTGCTAGGCTTCAGCAACGGGAGCCATGTTGATTGGCAGCACGGCCAGCGTTCCCCACTTTGCCAAATTTTCCGAGGAGACGCGTCATGAAAAGGTACCTGATTCTGCTTGCTGGCGGCCTGCTCTTTGCCGCGACCGCGGCGGCAGCCAGCCCGGCACCGCAGCATGATGATCGCGGCCAGCAGGATGACCAGAGCTGGCACGGCGATCACGACAACGGCAACCATGGCAAGCACGACGACAGGGACAAACATGACCGCGGCGACCGTGGCCATGAGCGCGACTGGAACGACCACGGCGACCGTGACCATGACCGGGATCGCCAGGTTCGCTACGACCGAGACGACAACCGCGGCTATTACGTGAGGCATGACCGCGGCCGGCATGAGGGCTGGTACAGGCGTGGCGGGTACATTCCGGTCGAATACCGAGAGCGTCGCTACGTGGTCGATGACTGGCAGACCTATCACCTGCGTCAGCCGCCATATGGCTATCGCTATGTGCGTGGCGACGACGGCCAGTTCCTGCTGGTGGCGATCGCCACCGGCGTCATCGCCGACATCCTGCTTTCGCACTGATATCGAAGCCCGGATGTGAAGTCGCTTCACGGAAATATTCACGTGGGCAGGGGTTCCCGGCGCTGATAGTGCTGGCAGGGTTGGCGATCCTTCGGGATCGCCAACCCCTCGGAATTCTCCGAACGTGTCACGGCAAGAACCGCTCCCCGGTTCTCGTCATTCCAAGAGGTGAAGAGTCATGAACAAGCAGCGGAGTATGTGGGTGGTTTGTGGCGCAGTGTTGATGTTTTCCGCTGCCTCCGCGATGGCGCAGCCGTCAGTTCAGGATTATCGCGACCAGCATCAGGACCAGGGTAGGGATCGGGGCAATCAGGGTCAGCATCAGGACCAGGGTAATCATGATCACAGTCGGGGTAATCACGGCCACAACCGAAGCTATAGCGGCATGTACGACCGTGGTCGTCACGAAGGCTGGTACAAGCGGGGGGGGCATGTGCCGTCCGAATATCGTGGCGGCTCTTATGTGGTGACCGACTGGCGCAGCCAGCACTTGCGCCAGCCGCCGCGCGGTTATCGTTATGTGCGCAGCGACAACGGTGACTTCCTGCTGGTCGCGATCACTACCGGCATCATCGCGAGCATCCTTGCGAATCATTGATGCGTGAATGTGCAAGCTCGCCTGTACGGTGAGTGTTGACGACAGGCCCGCCCTTGGCGGGCCTGTCCTTTCAGGGGTCAGTCCGATGGAGCGGCCAGCAAGCGCCGCAGCGCAGTTGACTCGACCATGGCCGGGAAAGGTGTGACCGGTTGCGGTGGAGATGTCGCAGGTTGCAGTTCCTTCTGCCATACGCCGACGTCCCACCATTGCCCGAG
>DAHUXL010000117.1 GCA_027307195.1 Rhodanobacter sp.
GCGGCCGTGGCAAGCCGATCAGGCTGAAGGAATACCAGGACAACCTGCGCCGCCAGTTCCACAAGCTCGACCGCCACCACCACGGCTACCTCAACGCGCAGGAACTGACCGCGCCGCCGCAGGGCTGAAGTTCCCGATGCGTGCCCTCCCCTGCTCTTGCAGGGGAGGGCTGAGGTGGGGTGTTCTTGATCTTGAAAAACGGCCTCAGGCCGAAATCGCCAATCGCTCCGAGCGGTACAGCTGGATCGTCATCAGCACCGCGATCAGCGCCGCCGCCAGGCTGCCAGCCAGGCACAGGCCGATCTGCTCGGCGCTGACACCGTCGCCGCGCAGCAGCTGCATGATGCCGAGGTTCTGGCCCAGCAGCGGGATCGCATACATCCACGCCTGCGCCTTGATCGGCATGAACGACAGCAGCGCGCTGGGAATCAGCGGTACCAGCATCAGCAGCGAGAGGTAGGTCTGTGCCTCGCGATAGCTCTTCGCGAACGCCGCCACCATCGACTGTAGCGCAGACAGCAGCAACACCAGCGGCAGCATCAGCAGCAGCACGTAGGCGGCGAAGTGCACGCCGAGATCCAGCTCCATGCCGATCTTCTCGGCGGGAATGAACTGCCCGACCACCGCGAATGCCAGCAACGAAATCAACAGGCTCGTGGTGGAGAACACGCTGATCGCCGCCAGTTTGCCGCACAGGATCTTCCAGCGCGGCACCGGGTTGGCAAACAGTGGCTCCAGCGATTGCCGCTCGCGCTCGCCAGCGGTGAGGTCGATCGCCAGGTACATGCCGCCCATGAAGATGGTGATCACGAAGAAGTACGGCAGCATCGCGAACATCAGCACCGCACGCGACTGCGGTGTGGCCTGGTCACGCCTGGCCACCTGCAGCGGCCACGCCGTGCTCGGCGATAGTCCACGCGCGACCAGCCGCAGCGCACCCTGCTGGCGCGCGTAGCCTTCGACCAGTTGGGTCACCCGCTCCACCGAGGTGTTTGCATCGCGTTGCGAGGAGTCGTAGAACAACTCCACCTGCACCGGTTCACCCTTGCGCCAGGCTTTGCCGTAGTTGGAAGCGATGCGCAGCACCACGTCGGCATCCTGCTTGCGCACGGCCTGTGCGGGATCAGCCACCGCCGCGCCCGGCACCACGCCGCCGGCACGCAATGCATCAAGCAGGTTCGGTGCGTATTCGGCGCCGATCACCGGCACCGGGAGCGGCTTGTCGGCCTTGTCCAGTTCGCGGTTGAGCGTGACATTGATCAGCATCACGAAGATCACCGGGCCCAGCAGCGGGCCGGTCAGAAAGGCGCTGATCAGGGTACGCCGGTCGCGCAGGTTCTCCTTCACCTCCTTCAGGAACACAGTGAGGAAGGCGCGGCTGCGCTGCAGTTTCGTGGAAACGGTATTCATGCGGCCAGGCCCTCGTCGCTACCGATGATCTTCACGAACGCATCCTCCAGATTGTTCTCGCCGGTCTGCGCACGCAGCGCGTCGGGCGATTCGTCGGCCACCACGCGGCCGTGCGCGATCACCACGATGCGGTCACACAAGGCGGCCACCTCCTGCATGATGTGGCTGGAAAACAGCACGCAGCGGCCTTCGCCTTTCAGCCGGGCCATGAACTGGCGCAACGCCCGCGTGGCCATCACATCGAGCCCGTTGGTCGGTTCGTCGAGGATTACGTTGCGCGGGTCGTGCACCAACGCGCGGGCGATCGCGGTCTTCACCCGCTGGCCCTGCGAGAAACCTTCGGTGCGACGATCGGCGATATCGCCCATCTCCAGCGCCTCGATCAGCGCATCGCGGCGGCTCTTCAGCAGGTCTTCCGGCAGGCCATGCAGTCGCGCGAAATAGTCGATGTTCTCGCGTGCAGTCAGTCGCTTGTACAACCCTCGCGCATCCGGCAGCACACCGAGCTGGCGGCGCACACCGAGCGGGTCGACCGCCGCGTCAATGCCGTCCACCAGCACCTGGCCGCGATCGGGCGTCATCAGCGTGTACAGCATGCGCAACGTGGTGGTCTTGCCGGCGCCGTTGGGTCCGAGCAGGCCGGTGATCTCGCCGTCGCGGGCGGTGAAGCTCACGCCGTCGACGGCTTTCACCGTGCCGAACGCTTTATGCAGGTTTCTGACTTCAATCACGACAAGTCACTCCGTTTGAAGCAGTGCGCGAGCCAAAGGTCACCACGGACAGCGTGGCCAGCAGCGGAAGCAGCACCAGGAAAAGGAACACGGGGGCCTCGAGCACGGCGGCGGCAATGATGGCTGCAGCCCACAGCATGGCGTTGGCCAGCCCGTACGGATTTTTCGTGAAGTGATATTTCATGGCGTGGCCCCGTTGAAATCGATGAAGATCGGCGTGGGCTGCAGACGATCCAGGCAACTCGCGTCCATGGTCTTCGGGTCGAGCTTTTCGATGAAGCGCTGCACCAGTTGCGGCGCACAGCCGACCGCCATCACGCTATGTGCCTGCCCCTTGAAGAGCAGCACGCGTGCGTTCGGCAGGCCCTTGGCTACCTCGTCGGCGTAGCGCGGCGGCGTCACCGGGTCGTACTGGCCAGCCAGCAGCAGCACTGGCTTGTCGGTTTTCAGCGGCTGATGGAAATCGGCCGGACGCGTGCCTTTCGGCCACACCGAACAGACCGCGCCGAATGCGTCGATCATGTGCGTGCCCAGGATGGTGTCGGCATCCTGTGGGCGCGGCGTGAGCAGGTCGGCGTCCTCGCTGCAGATCACCGAGTACTGCATGCCGCTGCCCATCAGCTCGGACAGGTCGCCGGACAGGATCTTCGCCTGACCCAGCAGCGGGCCGACGTCGCCATGTGCGGCAGCGTCGATCGACAACGGCAGCAGCGCAGCGGTAGCCGGCGTATACGCAAACATCCGCACCACGCTGGCCAGCGAGTTCTCGTTCAACACCCGCTTGACGGTGCGATAGCTCTGCGGATCGCGGAAGCTGACTTCGTGCGGATTCGCCCGCAGCGCGTCGCGCAGCTGATACAGCGTCTGGTCCGGATCGCCGAACTGCTTCTTGCAGGCTGGCTCCGCCGTGCAGCGCGCGAACTGCGCCTTCAGTGCGTCGTCCAGGTTGCGTGCAAAATCCTCACCCAGCGCCAGCGAATTCGGTACGACGCTGTCCAACACCACGCTGCGCACCGCATCCGGATAGCGCGTCAGATACTGCTGCGCCATCCGCGTGCCATACGACACGCCGATCAGATCGAACTGCGGCGAACCGATCGCCTTGCGCACGTCCTCCAGATCCTGCGTCGCGATCGTGGTGGTGTAGTAGCGCGGGTCGGCACGGTCGCTCAGCTGCTTGAGGCAATCGGCGGCGTCGCTGCGCATCCTGGCTGCATCGAACGTGCTGTCGTCCTCAGGCCTGGCCGTGTCGGCGGAGCCCTTGCAGGTCAGTGCGTTCGAGCCCCCGGTGCCGCGTTGATCCAGCAGCAGCACATCGCGATGCGCCATCAAGGGCTGCAGCATCGCCGCTATCTGGCTGGCCGAATCGGTCGCCGCCTGACCGGGGCCGCCGACCAGAAATACCAACATGTCCTTGCTCGCCACTTGGGCGCTGGAGCGCAGCACCGCCAACTTCAGCTTGATCGTGCGGCTGTGCGGATCGGCACGATTTTCCGGCACCGGAAAATCGGTGCACCAGGCCGCCGTGCTGAGTCCGCTGTTCGGCTGGGCCAGGTTGCACGCGGTCAGCGTGAGTGCCCCGAGTGCCCACGTGGCCGGCTTGGCTGGCGTCACCTTTGTGGCAACAGCGGGTGAAGCCGCTATCGCGCTTGCTGCAGGCGCCTGATCTTTTTCCTGTCCGCGATGATGGGAGTGTTGATTGGCCACGAAGATCGCTACCGCAATGGCAACCACCACGCCCATGCGTGTTCTGGGTTTCATGCTCACGTACTGCTCCCTGGGTCGAAAATAGATTCAATTGGACGGCCAAACAAACTCGCGATCTTGAATGCTAGCGGCAGGCTGGGGTCGTACTTGCCGGTCTCGATCGCGTTGATGGTCTGCCGCGACACGTCCAGCCGCTCGGCAAGATCCGCCTGCGACCAGCCCTGTTCGCCGCGCAGCTCGCGTACTTGGTTATTCATGGCTGCGATAGCGCCTTGCCACCAGTAGCTTGGCCACACCGAAGCTGCCAAACAGACACGGCATCACCCAGATCGCGACGTCGGCCGCCGCGAACTTCAAGCCGATGTCCGCATTCAACAGAAAGCCGAAACTGAAATAGCCGAAGCCGGTCGACATCGCAGCGATCGCGATCGCCTCCAGGTCGATGCGACGCTCCAGCTCGTCCTGGTCACGGATGACACGCACGATGGCGCGGATCACCATCACGATCGGCAGCAACGGCAGCACCGCCAGCACGACCCGCCATGGCATGGCTTCGGTCCTCCGGATCAACACGCCGTAAAGCAGGACCAGCAGCACATAGGCGGACATCGCCGGGATGAATTCGCGCAGATAGCGCTTATGGACGGCGCGCATGGCGGCCTCCTTCCGATTCGGTGGCATGTGATTCAACCGTCATGGCGCTGCCCATCCACGCCTGCATGGCGTCCCCGCCAGCTCATGATGCTGCGCACCAGCGTGATCATTACCGCTGCCGCTGCCATGCCCAGAAACAAGCCGGTGTCGAAGGCATCTTGCCGGCGGTAGGCGATCCATCCCACCAGTGCCATCAACGTGGCGAGGATCAACATGCGCCAGCGCAATGGGATGCCGGCATCGCGACCATCACATGACAGGTCGTGGCCGTAATGGCGCGCAACCCACCACTGCGCCACGTAGTAACTGATCAGCGTGACCGGAAACACCCACACCAGGATCGAGCCATCCAGCTTCACAACCCCTGACGCCGCCAGGAAGCCACCCACCAGACTGGCCACGCCGACGACTGCCGTGGACGCCCCGAGCGCGATCAGATGTGTGCGCTGTTGCAGTTCGTCGCTATACAGCACACGCCGCACCATCAATCCGATCACATAGAGCATCGGCAGCACCGGCAACAGAGCCAGCAGGATCTTGAGCGGCAGGTTGCTGGTGCTGCGCGCCAGCGGCCACACCAGCAGCAGCACGGCGACATACAGCGACATCGTCAGGATCACGTGAGTTTGATAACGCTTTTCGGTAAAACGCGGCATGCGGACGTCCTCAAAGCGACTTCAGAAAATCGTCCAGCACCTGCTGGAATTTCGCCGGCTGATCGAGCATCACGAAATGCCGCGACGGCGAGATCGACACCACCTTCGCATTCGGCGCATTCGCCAGCAGGCTCTGGTAGTACGACGTCTTCTGCGCTTCGCTCATCACCATCGGGGGATGGCTGAAGTCCGGTGCGTTGTACGGCGAGATTTCCAGGATCGGCGCGTTCGCGTGCTTCAGGCCGGGGCGCCCATCGGCAGCCAGATCCTCCGCCATGTATTCGGCCGTGGCCTTTATGTCGCTGCGTGCGTTAAACGGCGCATAGCGCGCAGCCAGGGCGGGATCCATCACGCCGATCTTCTGCATGTAGTCGAGTTGCTGTGCCTTGAACTGCTCCGGCGTGGCTGACTCCATCTGCTTGCGCATACCTGCGGCCATGGCGATGCGCTGCTCGGCACTGACCCGATCCATGCCGGGAAACAGCGGCAGGCCGTCCACCGCGACCGCCCCCGAAATCAGCTCCGGATGCTCGCCGGCGAAACGCAGCGCCAAGGTACCGCCAAGGCTGTGACCTACCAGCACCGGCCGGTCGATCTTCTGCTGTCGGATCAGCTGCAGCAGGGAGGTGTCGGCGCGATCGTACAGGTTGCCACCATCGGGCGGCACCGGCATGCCATCGAAACCGGCCAGGGTGACGGCATAGACCACATGATCCTTTTCCAGTGACGCGATCGTCTGCTGCCACACCCACGGACCGCCGGCGAGGCCAGGGATCAGGATTACCGGCCGTCCGTGATCGCCGTGACGTTCCACCTTCAGGCCATCGATGCTACTGCTTGCCGGTGCCTCGTCTGCCCGCAACACCTGGCCACCGGCCAACGCCAGCGTAAAGGCCAGCAATGGAAGAACTGCTCGACGGAATTTGGGGGTCTTGCGCATCACCTGTCTCCTGCCCGGATATGTCAAGGAAGCTTGACAATTACAGAGTAGGAGCCTTGCTAGACTGATGTCAAGTCGACTTTACATATCGAGCTTCTTATGTGGCTCACGTCACAAACTGGTGTTGTCATTAGTAAATAGATTGTTAAATAAAGTGACGTGGTTCGCACTTTTCAATGCCATAATTTGTCAGGGAAGGACCACAAAGCGTGCGTCCACAGGGGTGCCCATGCAGCCACCATCGCTACGCGACGTGGTCTGGCCGTTGAGTAACCGTTTTCAAGCACAAGTTGGCATGTCCCTTGCTGATTCCTCGACGACCAGCCACGCGCAGGGCTGCAGTCGGGGTGGTGCAGTAGATCAACCACATAGTTGTCCACAGCGCGTTGAACCAGTTAACAACCCAACATCCTGAAAGGAAATACGCATGAACAAGACTCTTCTCTCCGCTGCGCTGATCGCCGGCTTCGGCATCGCAGCATTCGCTCCGCAGACCGCTCGCGCGGTTGACGGCACTATCACCTTTAACGGCAAAGTCTTGTCGTCGACTTGCTCCGTAGGCACCGTAACTGGCGGAAGCGTGACCGGCGGCAACGTGGCGGTCACATTGCCCGACGTGCAGTCGTCGGTCTTCACCGGTGCAGGGATCACTGCAGGCCTGACGCCATTTTCGCTGAACCTGACCGGCTGCCCGACGACGCCGTCGGGTGTCCAGGTCGGCGCAGCGTTTTCCGGCGCCAGCATCGACACGACAACCGGTGCCATCAAGAACAACAGCGGCGCGAGCTTTTCAAATGTGGAAGTCCAGATGACCAACTCGTCGGGTACCGCCATCAACTTGAATACGAATGCTAATCCGGTCAACGCAACCATCAGCGGTACCGGCACGGCAACCCTGGCCTACCAAGCCCAGTATTACCAGCCGTCGGCCACCGCGATCACTGCTGGCACGGTGACCGCAGCGGTGTCCTATACGCTGACCTACAACTAAGACGAACGTACGCCAGCTGCCGCATTCCAGCGAATGCGGCAGCTGCTGCAACCCGACTCCCGTGTAAGAGGTGCCCATGAACATCCTGACCCGTGCATTTGGCACGGCGGTGGTCGCTTTGTGTCTGGCGATACCAGCAGTCCATGCCAGCGTCGTCATTGGCGGCACCCGTGTGGTGTTTCCCGCCCAGCAGGGCGAGGTCACCGTGCGCCTGTCCAACGAGAGCGATCACCCCGCACTGGTCGAGGCATGGATCGACACCGGCAACCCCAACTCGACGCCGGACAGCGTCAGCACGCCATTTCTGATCACACCCCCGCTATTCCGCATGGAGCAGCACAAGGACCAGAGCCTGCGGATCCTCTATACGCAGGGCTCCCAGCCACTGCCGGCCGACCGCGAGTCGCTGTTCTGGCTGAATGTACTGGAAATCCCGCCCAAGCCCACCGGCCCTCAGTACTCTGGCCGAAACTATCTGCAGTTCGCGATCCGCTCGCGGCTGAAACTGTTCTACCGCCCGGCCAACCTGCCGGACGATGCGCTGAAGGCACCCGACAAACTGACTTTCAAGGCTGCCGCCGGCCAAGGCGCGGCGCTGGAAGTGCACAACCCCACACCGTATTACGTCACGATCAGCAACCTGTCGCTCGGCGCCGACAGCAAACCGAGCGCTGAAACCAGCGGCATGGTCGCGCCTTTTGGCGACCTGCATCTGCCCCTGAAAGACCTCGCGCAAGTACCGTCAGCCGGTACACCGGTGGTTTTCAACACCATCAACGACTACGGCGCGGCAGATACCCACAAAGGGATCGTGGCACCGTAATGGAACCACGGCGCACACCCTCCAGCCATTCACCATTGCGCCGCGTTGCGCTGGCGGTGGCTTGTGGTGTGGCGCTTGCCGCGGCCATGGGCTGGCCTCACCCGGCTTGGGCGGCAGCAGCCTCGGCAGCTGTTGAAGGCGCTGGCGCCGATGCCAGCGGTGGCGGTGGCGGTGGCGGTGGCGGTGGCGGTGGCGGTGGCGGTGGCGGTGGCGGTGGCGGTGGCGGTGGCTTCGCCAATTTCGACCGCAGCATGCTTGCAGGCAATGGCGGCAATACCACCGACCTTGCTCGCTTCGAGCATGGCAATCCGGTACTGCCAGGCATCTACAACCTGGATATCTATCTCGACAGAAACTGGATAGGCCGCATGGACGTGCGCTTCGCCGCACCATCGCCCGATGCCAGCGCCCTGCCATGCGTCAGCACCAGCCTGCTCGACCACATCGGACTGGCCCCTGCCAAGTCTGCTGCGGCCGCCGCCGCGCAACTGCAAACAGCAAACGCCTGCGTGACTCTGGATCGCCTGATTCCGGGCGCCAGCCTGTCCGTCGACATGTCCGATCTGCGCCTGGATGCCAGTGTGCCGCAGGCGTATATGAACCAGAAGCCCCGAGGCTGGGTCGACCCGACGTCGTGGAACGCAGGCGTGCCGGCGTTCCTGCTCAACTACAACTTCGACAGCTACCGCACTACCAGTGGCGGACAGAACCAGACCAGCACTTACCTCGGCCTGCGCACCGGCCTGAACATCGGTCTTTGGCAACTGCGACAGGACAGCACCCTCACCTGGCAATCGGGCGTTGCCGGCCGTCCGGGTCAGCGCCACTGGCAGAACATCGACACCTACGTGCAGCGCGCACTGCCCAAGTTGCGTGCCGTGCTGAGCGTGGGCGACAGCTATACCGACGGCTCCGTGTTCGACAGCTACGGCCTGCGCGGCATGCAACTGGCCACCGACGACCGCATGTTGCCGCAATCTTTGCGGGGCTATGCACCGGTGGTGCGGGGCGTCGCCTATACCAACGCCAAGGTCACGGTGTCCCAGAACGGCGTGCAGATCTACCAGACGACCGTGGCTCCTGGCTCGTTCGTCATCAACGACCTGTACCCCACCGGCTACGGCGGCGATCTGGACGTGACCGTGACTGAAGCCGACGGCCGCCAGCACAGCTCCAAGGTACCTTATGCCTCGGTGGCGCAGCTCATGCGCCCGGGCGTCACCCGCTTCGACATCGCTGCAGGCCAGCTGCGCGACAATGCCCTGCTCGACAAACCCCGCGTGATCCAGGCCGCAGCACAGCACGGTTTCAGCAACCGCTTCACCGGCTACGCGGGCGTGCAAGGCTCCGAAGGTTATGCCTCGGTGCTGGTCGGCGGCGCGTTCAATACAAATTTCGGCGCGCTGGCACTGGACGTCACCCAGGCTCATGCAAACATCCCCGGCTACGGCACACACAATGGCCAGAGTTTCCGCATCACTTACAGCAAGATCATCCCGGAAACTGATACTTCGCTGAGCGTTGCCGCCGACCGCTATTCCACCAGTGGCTTCCTGAGCCTGAACGATGCCGAGTCAGCACGCGACTACGCGCGCCGCGGCCTGAACGCCCTGCAATATCTGCCGTCCAACGTGCAAACGATCGATGGCGTGCCCGTGCAAAGCCTGCTCACGCCGGCCCAGATCGCAGCCTTGAACGGTACGGTCTACAACAGCAATGGCCTCTACGCATCACGTGGCCTGCTGCAACAACGCAACCGCTTCACCCTGACGCTCAGCCAGCAACTGGGGCACAACGGCAGCTCGCTGTATGCCAACGCCACGGTCAACGACTACTGGAACCGCAGCGGTCGCGATACCCAATTCCAGGTTGGCTACAACACCCATTTCCGCCGCTTGGCCTTTGGCGCGTCGGTCAGCCGCGGGCGCTCGGAATACGGCGGCTACGACAATCAGGTTTTCTTCAACGCCAGCCTGCCGCTGGGCGAAACCTCGCACGCGCCAAGCCTCTCGTTCAATGCCAGCCACGACGACAACGCCGGTGCGCAGGAACAGGCTGTCCTCAGCGGCTCCCTGGGCCAATGGAATCAGCTCACTTACGGTGCCAGTGCCTCACACGGCAGCGATGGCACCGGCAATGCCGTCAGCGTTAATGCCGGCTACAACAGCCCTTATGCAACGCTCAATGCCAGTGCCGGCCATGGCAGCGGCTACTCGCAGGCATCCTTCAACGCCAGCGGCGCGGTGGTTGCGCACAAAGGTGGCATCACCTTCGGCCAGCCGATGGGCGACACCGTGGCCATCGTGCATGTACCAGGCGCATACGGCGCGCACATTACCAATGCACCGGGCCTGAGCGTGGACCGCTCTGGCTATGCGCTGGTGCCCTATCTCACGCCCTATCAGCTCGACACTATCCAGATCGATCCGCAAGGCTTGCCGCTGGGCGTGCAACTGGATGCCACCAGCGCGCAGGTGGTGCCCTATGCTGGCGCAGTAGTGATGGTGGACTTCAAGAGCAAGACCGGCCGCGCGCTGATCGCACGCATCCGCATGTCCGATGGCAAACCGGCGCCGTTCGGGGCACAGGTGTTCGATGCCAAGGACGAAGCGTTGGGTGTGGTTGGACAGGCCGGCCTGACGCTGCTGCGCGGTGTCGGTCCGAGCGGCAAGCTCAATGTCCAGTGGAATGATGAGCAAGGCGCGGCGCATGCTTGCGCATTCCCATACACGCTACCCAAACCGGGCAAGGTCGCGACGGCGTATCAACAGATCCAGGCCACATGCGTCGCGGACAATACCGCCACACAGCCACAGAAAGAGGGTGGAGCATGACCGATAGTGCAATCGTCAGCGCGTCGCCCCTGCAACGTGCATCCAGTCGTGCAGTTGGACGACAAACGGCAACCGCTGCCGTCCAGACACATCCACGGCATCGAACCGGTTACGGGCGGTTGGCGGTGCTTCTGCTGGCCATGGTTGCGCTGACCCTGTCTGGCCGTGCCCACGCCAACTGCTCCAACACCAACAGTCCCGGCACTGTGACGTTCTCGCCACCTGGTGGCCAAATTATTCTGTCAAGTACCGGCACTGCCATAGGCACCATCCTGTGGACGTCGTCCCAAGCCACTCCTGCAAGCTACCCCACCCTCACCTGCACGGGCACCACCGACAATGGCGTCGCCAGCAGCTACGGGGCACCCGTTGGCGGCGATGACACCCTCTTTCCAACCAATCTTTCGTGGCTGTCCTTCCGGATTCTGCATCCGGATACATCCTCTCCCCTGTCAGGCTATCCGAACAATGCATCCGTACCGACAGGAAATGTTGCCTTCAGCGTAGCTTCTGCTTTGCAACTGGTGGTGACTGGCCCCATCCCCCAAGGGCAGCAAGGCAGCACGCAGCAAATGACAATCCCGGCTGGACAGCTCGCGCAGTGGAATGTCGACATGACAAGTGGCCCCAAGCCTGTTGAAATTTTCAAGATAACCAATATCAGTTTTGTCATTCCCACCTGCACGGCGGCTATCGATCCCACCGTGGTGACGCTCTCTGCGGTAAAGGTCTCGGATTTTACCGGTAACAATAGCTATACCAACGCGCAGCCGTTCCAGGTGCAATTGAATTGCGTCGCCGGCGCCAATCTCCGCATCACCTTGAGCACAGCCAACCCTTCCGGCGACCCCGGCGTGATCGCAAATAGCACTGCCACCGGCTACGCAAGACGCGTAGGTGTACAGATCCTCAAGCAGGACGGTAGCACCCCTGTTACCTTCGGTCAGGCAATCTCCGAGGGCGCTACTCAGAATGGCACCATGAACCTGCCCTTCTTCGCGCGCTACTATCAAACCACTACTGGCACCGTGACAGTCGGTGATGTCAGTGCCACGGCCACCTACACGCTGACCTACAACTAATTCCACGGTGTTGCTGCGGTGCAACTGTACGCATCACCCTCGATGCGGTCACCTTGGTTGCTAACAGGGCAGGCGTCATCACACTATCAAGCGGCGGTGCAGACGGCGACGTGCAGTTGCTGGACTCGCGGGGGTAACGCCTGTGCAAATCGGCTTCGCCAAGACGATCGGGACGACCCCGAACGGAGCCATCTCGGTAAACTACGTTGCGCGCTGCCACCAGACCGGAACCACCGTGAACGCAGCCGGCGCTACGGCGACATTCATGCCCTCGTATTAGTCGTGATCTGCGGCAGTGATCTGCGGCGGGACTGCCACCAAGTTCCGCGTACATTCAATCGTAGGTGCGGAGAACAACCTTCGCAGCATCGCCTCCGGTGACGAGTGGGGCATAGCTGGCGAAGTAGTCGAGCAGGCGATCGTGGTAGCGGCTTGCCATAGTCAAGTCGAGCACTTCACGCGAATAGGTGCGGCCAGCATCGGCGGTTGTGCGACTGCAGTCCAAGTGCCGCGTGGTCGGTCCGGCGTCGGTATCGACATGCGCAACGGATTCATGCCCCGTGGAACAGGTCGGTTCGACCACCGCACCGGAAAACACGATGCGGCCATCGGCCGCGTTCGCAGTCGAAGTAACGAAAAGCATGGCCAGCGCACACCCTGCCAGCACGTTACAAAAAAGCGGATCCTTCATGCCATCACCTCACGAGGTGCTGCTCCCGCCAAAGGAGTCTCTCAGTGGCTTTCGGCCTGAAAGATCCAGTCTTGACGGGTTCCGGAGGACCCCTTGTCGGTAATGTGACGCACATCACACTAGCCATGGGCATTGACCTCAAGCCCTGCGAGCCTGCCGGTTCTAACCCATGATTTAGCCTTCCAGCGGTTAATCGCCCGTGAGTCGCGGGTGATGGACGCCCATGCAATCAGCACTACCCGCACTGTGGTATCGGACGATGCCCGCCGAACTTTATCAACGCGACGAAATGTATTTCTCGCGCCGGATCTGCGGCACCGGCAAACCAAATTCCTTCAGCGCGGCGAATGCCGCATCGACCATGTTCGGATTGCCGCACAAGTAGGCGATGTCGCGGTCAGCGTGCGGGCCGAGTTCGGCCAGCACGTTCTGCACGTGGCCGCTGCGGTCGGTGGAACGCGGGGTGGCG
>DAHUXL010000121.1 GCA_027307195.1 Rhodanobacter sp.
TGGCCGATCGAGTTCGAGGTCGGCAGCGTGATGGACGGCGACACCGAGGAGCACATCGCCGAAGTGGCGCGGGTGTTAAGCCGCTACGTCGACCTGATCGCGGTGCGCGCGTTCCCGAAATTCCAGGACTGGGCGGTGGACCGTCAGGACACTGTTATCAAGGCGTTCGCGCAACACGCCACGGTGCCGGTGATCAACATGGAGACGATCACCCATCCCTGCCAGGAGCTGGCGCATGCGCTGGCGATAAAGGAGCACCTGGGCAATCTGCAGAACAAGAAATACGTGCTGACCTGGACCTACCATCCGAAACCGCTGAACACCGCGGTGGCGAACTCGGCGCTGTTGATCGCCACGAAGATGGGCATGGACGTGACCCTGCTGTGCCCGACGCCGGACTACGTGCTGGACGAGCGCTACATGGCGTTCGGCGAGCAGAACGCGCGGGAGAACGGCGGCTCGCTCAAGGTCAGCCACGACATCGAGGAGGCCTACGCCGGTGCCGACGTGGTCTACGCCAAGAGCTGGGGCGCGTTGCCGTTCTTCGGTCGCTGGGAACAGGAGACGCCGATCCGCGAGGCGAACAAGCACTTCATCGTCGACGAGGCGAAGATGGCGTTGACCAACCACGGCCTGTTCAGCCACTGCCTGCCGTTGCGCCGGAACATCAAGGCCACCGACGCGGTGATGGATTCGCCCGCCTGCATCGCGATCGACGAAGCCGAGAATCGTCTGCATGTGCAAAAGGCGGTGATGGCTTCGCTGATCGGTCAGGGCTGAGACTTCATGTATACGCCGAAGCATTTCGAGGAAACGCGTGTCGATGCCTTGCATGGGCTGATCCGCGCGTATCCGTTCGCCACGCTGGTGACCCATGCAGCTGATGGAATGACGGCCAACCACCTGCCGTTCGAACTGGTCGACGGCGTATTGCATGGTCATGTGGCCCGCGGCAACGAGCTGGCGCAGCTGGACGGCGCCAAGGTGCTGCTGATCTTCCGGGGTCCGGACGGCTATATCAGCCCGAACTGGTATCCGAGCAAGCACGAGACCGGGCGCGAGGTGCCGACCTGGAACTACGCGGTGGTGCACGTGCACGGCCGGTTGCGGGTAATCGACGATGCGGTCTGGCTGCGTCGCCTGCTGGAAACACTGACCGACCAGCATGAGGCCAGCCAGCCGCAGCCGTGGAAAGTCACGGATGCGCCGCAAGACCACATCGAAAAATCCCTGCATGCGATCGTCGGTCTGGAGATCGCGATCGAGCGCATCGAAGGCAAGTTCAAGCTGAGCCAGAATCATCCTGCGCGCAATCGTGCCGGCGTGATTGCCGGTCTGCACCAGCGTGATGGCGATGCGGAGCTTGCCGAATGGATGGCGCGACAAGAGGAGTCGAACCCGTGACACATCAGCACCTATATCGCGTCGACGTGGAGTGGACCGGCAATCTCGGCAGCGGTACGGACGGCTATCGCAATTACAGTCGCGACCACGCGATCCGCATTGCCGGCAAGCCGACCCTGGACGGTTCGTCCGATCCCACGTTCCGTGGCGATGCCGCCAGGCACAACCCCGAGGACATGCTGGTAACCGCGCTGTCCAGCTGCCACATGCTGTCGTATCTGCACATGGCCACGGTGGCGGGTGTGGTGGTGACGGCTTATGCCGACGCGGCCGAGGGCACGATGGCGACCGAATGCAATGGCGGTCGTTTCGTCGAAGTCGTGCTGCATCCCACGGTGACCATCAGCGCCGCCAGCGATCCGGCCAAGGCAGAAGCCGCGCACGATGACGCCCACCATGCCTGCTTCATCGCCAATTCCGTGAATTTTCCGGTGCGCTGCGAACCGCGCATCATCGTTGAATCCGTCTGACCGTTTCACTCCAGGATCTGCAAGCCATGAGCAAAGACATCGTTCTCGCGTTTTCCGGTGGCCTCGACACCAGCTTCTGCGTGCCTTACCTGCAGGAGCGCGGTTGGGCCGTGCATACCGTGTTTGCCGACACCGGCGGTGTCGATGCGGAGGAGCGCACCTTCATCGAGCAGCGCGCGGCCGAGCTGGGCGTCGCCTCGCACGTCACCGTCGATGGTGGCCCGGCGATCTGGGAAGGCTTCGTCAAACCGTTCGTGCAGGCAGGCGAGGGTTATCAGGGCCAGTATCCGCTGCTGGTCTCCGATCGCTATCTGATTGTCGATGCGGCGATCAGGCGCGCGACTGAGCTGGGTACCAAGGCGATCGCACATGGCTGCACCGGCATGGGCAACGATCAGGTGCGTTTCGACCTGACCGTGAAGGCGCTGGGCGACTACGAAATCGTGGCGCCGATCCGCGAGATCCAGAAGGAGCACACCCAGACGCGCGCCTACGAGCAGGCTTATCTGGAACAGCGTGGCTTCGGCGTGCGTGCCAAGCAACAGGCCTATACGATCAACGAGAACCTGCTTGGCCTGACCATGTCCGGCGGCGAGATCGATCGCTGGCAGGCGCCGGGCGAGGGCGCGGCAGGCTGGTGCAAGCCGCGCGCCGAATGGCCGTCCAAACCGCTGCGTGTGAAGATCGGCTTCGCCAAGGGCGAGGCGGTGACACTGGATGGCGAAAAGATCGCCGGGCACACAATGCTGGCCAAATTGAATGGCTTGTTCGCCCAGTACGGCGTCGGTCGCGGTATCTATACCGGCGACACCACGATCGGCCTGAAGGGCCGCATCATCTTCGAGGCACCCGGTCTGACCGTGCTGCTCGCCGCGCATCGCGCGCTGGAAGAGGCCGTGCTGTCCAAGCAGCAGAACCGCTTCAAGCCCGAGGTGGCGCGCAAGTGGGTGGAGCTGGTCTACGAGGGTTTCTTCCACGACCCGCTGAAGACCGACCTGGAAGCCTTCCTGACCTCCAGTCAGGCCACCGTCAACGGTGAAGTGACGCTGGAAACCAGCGGCGGCATCGTCAACGCCGTAGCGGTCGAGTCCAGGCACATCCTCAATGCCAAGGGCGCCACCTACGCGCAGTCGGCCGACTGGGGCGTGGAGGAGGCCGAGGGCTTCATCAAGCTGTTTGGCATGAGCAGCACGCTGTGGGCCGAGGTCAACCGCGGATGAGCAGCTTGCTCGATGCCACGCTGGAGCATCTGAAGGCGCTGGTCGGTTTCGACACGCGCAACCCGCCGCGGGTGATCGGCACCGACGGCATCTTCGACTACCTGCGCGCGCAATTGCCCGGTTTCGCGGTGACGGTGACCGATTACGGCGCTGGTGCGGTGACCCTGCATGCGGTGCGCGGCAAGCCGAAATATTTGTTCAACGTGCACATGGACACGGTGCCGGATTCGCCGCACTGGAGCGCGAACCCGCACGAGTTGCGGGTCACTGCGGATCGGGCGATCGGCCTCGGCGCCTGCGACATCAAGGGTGCCGCGGCGGCCTTGCTGGCGGTGGCGAATGCCACCGACGGTCCGCTGGCGTTGCTGCTGTCCACCGACGAGGAGGCGAACGATCCGCGCTGCATCGCCGGATTTCTCGACACGCCGCATGACTACGAGGCGGTGATCGTTGCCGAGCCGACCCGGGCCGAAGCGGTGCTGGCGCATCGTGGCATCCAGTCGGTGCTGATGCGTTTCGCCGGTCACGCCGGCCACGCCTCGGGCGAGCAGAAGCCCAGCGACAGCGCCCTGCATCAGACGGTGCGCTGGGGTGATGCGGCGCTGGATTTCGTGGCCGCGCAATCGCATGAGCGCTTCGGCGGACTGACCGGGCTGCGCTTCAACATCGGCCGCATCGAGGGTGGCATCAAGGCGAACATGATCGCGCCGACGGCGGAAGTGCGGTTCGGCTTCCGTCCGCTGCCGACGATGGACCCGGATCAACTGTTGACGCGTTTCCGCTCCTTGGTCGAGCCGAGGCCGATGGAATTTTCCGAAACGGTCCGCGGCGCCTCGCTGCCAGCCGGCGATACCGCCAATGCCGAGGCAAACCGGCTGGTCGCGCGCGATCTGGCCGACGAGCTGGGCATTCCGGTGGGCAACGCGGTGGACTTCTGGACCGAGGCCGCGCTGTTCTCTGCCGCCGGCTATACCGCCTTCGTCTACGGCCCCGGCGACATTGCCCAGGCGCACAGCGCCGACGAGTGGGTCGCGCTCGACCAATTGCAGCAGTACGCAGACACCATCTACCGGATCGTCGACAGTGGAAACGCATAAGCACACCCGCAAGACCATCGTGCGCCTGCTCTCGAGCATGGGCAGCGCAAAGGAAATCCAGCAGTACCTCAAGCGCTTTTCCGAAGTCGACGCCAAGCGTTTCGCCGTGGTAAAGGTGGGCGGCGCTGTGCTGCGCGACGAGCTGGCCGATCTCGCCTCGTCGCTGACCTTCCTGCAGCAGGTCGGGCTTACCCCGATCGTGCTGCACGGCGCCGGCCCGCAGCTGGACGAGGAACTGGCGACGGCCGGCATCGAGAAGCAGACCATCAATGGTCTGCGAGTCACTTCACCGAAGGCGCTCGGTATCGTGCGGCGCGTATTCCAGCAGCAGAACCTGAAGCTGGTCGAGGCGTTGCAGTCGATGGACACGCGTGCCACCTCGGTGGCGACGGGTGTGTTCATGGCCAGCTATCTCGACCGCGATACCTATGGTCTGGTCGGCAAGGTCGACAGCATCAACCTGGCGCCGATCGAAGCCAGCCTGCGTGCCAACTCGATCCCGGTGATCGCCAGCCTCGGCGAGACCGACGAGGGACAGATCCTCAACATCAACGCCGACTTCGCCGCCAACGAGCTGGTGCGCGTGCTGCAGCCGTACAAGATCGTGTTCCTCACCGGCACCGGCGGGTTGCTCGACGAGCAGGGCAAGCTGATCGACTCCATCAACCTGTCCACCGAGTACGCGCACCTGATGACGCAGCCGTGGATCAACGGCGGCATGCGTCTGAAGCTGGAGCAGATCGCCGACCTGCTGGCCGACCTGCCGCTGACCTCGTCGGTGTCGATCACCCGGCCGGCGGAACTGGCCAAGGAACTGTTCACCCACAAGGGTTCGGGCACGCTGGTGCGGCGTGGCGAGAAGGTGCTGACGTTCGACTCGTGGGAAGGCATCGACCTTGCGCGGATGCGCACGCTGATCGAATCGAGTTTCGGTCGCACCCTGGTGCCCGACTATTTCGAACGCACGCGGCCACTGCGCATCTACGTGAGCGAGAACTATCGCACCGCGATGATCCTCACTGAAGAAGGCGGCCTGCCGTATCTGGACAAGTTCGCCGTGCTCGACGACGCACAAGGCGAGGGCCTGGGGCGTGCGGTATGGCAGGTAATGCGCGAGGAAAACCCACAGCTTTTCTGGCGCTCACGTCACGGCAACCCGGTCAATCCTTTTTACTACGCCGAGTCGGATGGTTGCCTCAAGCAGCCGCACTGGAAGGTGTTCTGGTACGGCATCCACGACTTCGACACCATCGCCTGTTGCGTGACGCATTGCGCACAGCGGCAACCGACCTTGACGGACTGAAGCATGAGCACGAACAGGAAGAGCATCGGCATCGTCGGTGCGCGCGGGCATACCGGCGCGGAGCTGATCCGCTTGATCGCGGCGCATCCGGCACTGGAACTGTCCTTCGTCTCCTCGCGCGAGCTGGACGGCCAGCGCGTCGACGTGCATGTCTCCGAGTACCGCGGTGAGCTGCGCTACAGCGCACCGGCGCACGAAGATCTGCCGAAGCTCGGCGCCGACGTGGTGATCCTGGCGCTGCCCAACGGCAAGGCCGAGGTATGTGTGGCGGCGTTCGATGCGGCCGACGCCGATCCGCTGATCATCGACCTTTCCGCCGACTACCGTTTCGATCCGACCTGGTATTACGGCCTGCCCGAGCTGACCCGCGACAAGTGGCGTGGCGAGAAGCGCATCAGCAATCCCGGCTGCTATGCCACCGCGATGCA
>DAHUXL010000123.1 GCA_027307195.1 Rhodanobacter sp.
GGCATCATCGCTGGTGAAGGCGTCGGCGTGAATCGACACGAACAGGTCCGCATTGTTTTCGCGGGCGATGCGATAGCGTTGCGTGAGCGGAATGAAGTAATCGCTGTCGCGCGTCAGCACCGCTTTCATGCCCGGCTGGCGATTGATTTCCGCCGCAAGGTTGCACGCCACGGCCAGCGTGACATTCTTCTCCAGCGTGCCACCGGGACCGTGCGAACCGGGATCCTTGCCGCCATGGCCGGCATCGATCGCCACCACCACGGCGCGCTGGCCGTTGAGCATGGCCGCGGCCTGCTCGGTGGCGACGCGGCTGCTGCGGCTTGGATTGCTGTACCTGGGAACCTCGACCGGCGCGGGAGCCTCTGATGCAGGTGCAGCCGGGACAGTTTCGGCAACGCTGGCGCGGTCACTCTTGCCGTCATTGCCTGGATAGAGATCCAGCACCAGACGATAATCCGTACCATTGGCCGGCTTGAGCACAAAGCTCTTCAGGCGACTGTCCGGATCGACTTTGGCGGTCAGCTGCAGATGGTCACCGATTCGGGCGTGGCTCATGCCCTGAAACAGGCCTTGTGCGGTCGGATTGGAAAAATCGTGACTCACGCCGCTGTCGGAAAAATCGACCACGAGCTGCCCGTTTTTCTGGCTGACCGTGTAATGCGGCGGACCGGAGACATCGAGGACCACGCGGGTGTAATCCGGGCCGGCCCAGACTCGCGCATCCTTCAGATCAGCCGCCTGTGCAGCACACAACGGGGCGACCGCCATGATTGCGACGGCAACAAATCCACCCAGATTGTTCAGGTAGCCCCTCATGAGCCGCATTGAAACGCAGTCGATCACCGAATGCAAGCAACTTTTTCCTTGATTATCCATAACCTGCGGACCATTCATCAGACGATATCAAGTTATCGACTGCAAGTCATGCATTCCGAACAGATCCTTGCCATATTGGCTGGATCGCCAATTTCCCAAAGGGAAATCAGTACTTAGCTACGTTCAAGCCAGTCGCGCGAGCAGCTCTTCGCCGCGCGCAGTGAAGGCACGCAGCAAGGCATGGCGGCCCTGCTCGGCGTAATCCAGGCGCAACTCAAGGTCTGCTGCCGGCAACGCACCGGCGCCACGCTCGGGCCATTCCACCAGTACCAGCGCGGCCGGATCGGCCAGCGCGTCCAGACCCAGCCATTCCAGCTCGCCGGGATCGGCGATCCGGTACAGGTCCAGATGCCACCCCGGTCGACCCTCTGCCATGTAACCCTCGACCAGACTGTAGGTCGGGCTCTTGACCCGTTCGCCCACGCCGAGCGCGGTGAGCAAGGCACGCGCGAAGCTGGTCTTGCCGGCGCCGAGTGAGCCATGCAGGTAGAGCACCAGCCCGTCGTCCAGCACGTCCGCCACCCGTGCGGCCAGTGCGGCAGTGGCTGCCTCATCAGGCAATGACCATTCGCGCCCGGATTCGATATGTCCGGTCATGCATCACGCTCGCAGATCGATATGCCATTGCCCAACGCACGCAAGGGCGCCAGCAGGTCACTCGCCAGCAGCCCGCGTTCGCCCTTTTGCGCGGCACGATCACCAGCGCGCGCATGCAGACCCACGCCAAGGCAGCCGGCCTGCCATGCGTCGCAGCCCTGCGCCAGCAGCGCGGCGACAATGCCGGTGAGCAAGTCGCCCATGCCGCCGGAAGCCATGCCGGGGTTGCCCCACGAACAGACGTCCAGACGCCCATCCGGATCGGCGATCAGGCTGCCGGCGCCTTTCAGTACGACGATTGCGGCGTACCGCCTGGCCAGCACGCGCGCGGCCACAAAACGATCACGCTCGATTTCGCGGGTGGAAACGCCAAGCAAGCGCGCCGCCTCGCCCGGATGCGGCGTCAACACCGTCGGCGCCGTGAACTGGCGCGGTTCGCGCGCCAGCAGGTTCAGGCCATCGGCGTCGAGTACCAAGGGTTTGTTCGCGTCCAGCGCGGTCAGCCACAGCGCGTGGCCCCAAGCAGCCTGCCCCAGCCCCGGACCCAAGGCCAGCACACTGGCGCGTTCGATCAGCGGCGCCAGCGTCTGCGGACCATCGACGCCATGCACCATCAGTTCCGGCCGCGCAGCATTCAGCGCGAACACATGCTCCGCGCGTGTCGCCACGCTGACCAGACCGGCACCGGCGCGCAACGCCGACTCGCCAGCCAGCCGCGCCGCGCCAGCCATGCCGTGCTCGCCACCCATCACCAGCACATGGCCGTTGTCGCTCTTGTTGGCATAGCGTGCGCGCGGCGGCAGCGCCTCGGCCACCAGCAGCTGCGCATCGGGCGGCGTATCCGCGTACACGCTGTCGGGTACACCCAGGGTGGCCAGTTCGAGCACGCCGACCTGATCGGCAGCGCGCCCGGTATGCAGCCCGCGTTTGCCGGCGATGAAGGTGACCGTGACATCGGCACGGATCGCCGCACCGGGACAGTCGCCGCTGTCGGCATTCAGGCCACTGGGCACGTCCAGCGCCAGCACTGGCCGGCCACTGCGATTGATCCGCTCGATCAGTCGCGCCGCCACCGGCTCGGGCGCGCGATCGAGGCCGATGCCGTACAGCGCGTCCACATGCAGTTCGGCCGCGGGCAGCACGCCATCCGCGTCCCATAGCGACACCTTGCCACCGCTAGCTTCCCAAGCTGCACGCGCCAGCGCCGCGTCACCGTGCGCCGTCGCACTCAGCGCCACCAGCTGAACCTGCAGCCCGGCTTCACGCGCCAGCACGCCCAACAGGAAACCGTCACCGCCATTGTTGCCGGGACCGCAATGAATGCAGACCCGCCGCAGCTGCGGCCAATGCCGGCGCAGGCTGTTCAACGCGGCGTTGGCCGCGCGACGCATCAGCTCCTGGCCCGAAATTCCCAGGGCTGCGAGCGCCGCGCCTTCCATCACGCGCAATTGCGCAACGGTATGGAGATCGCGACTGTACGGGTGTACTGGCATGCGTGAATTATAGGCACGGGCCGCCCCTACAATAGACGAATGTCCAGCACCGGCATCCGCAGCACGCCCGATTACGCCACCCTCGCCCGCGACATCAAACGCTGGGCGATCGAACTGGGCTTTGCCGAGGCCGGCATCAGCGGCACCGATCTGGGCGAAGACGAGCAGCATCTCGAGCGCTGGCTCAAGGATGGCCATCACGGCGAGATGGCATACATGGCCCGGCACGGCAGCCGGCGCGCGCGTCCGGCCGAACTGGAACCGGGTACGCAGCGGGTCATCTCGGTGCGCATGGATTACATCCCGCCCGGCACGGCCAACGCCTGGGACGTGCTGGAGGATGCCGAGGCCGGTTACGTGTCGCGCTACGCGCTCGGGCGCGACTATCACAAGCTGATGCGCAACCGCCTGCAGAAACTGGCCAAACGCATCCATGCGGTGGTCGGCGACTTCGGCTATCGCGCCTACGTGGACTCTGCGCCCGTGCTGGAAAAAGCCCTGGCGCGCAATTCGGGGTTGGGCTGGATCGGCAAACATACCGTGCTAATCAACCGCCGCGCCGGCTCGTATTTCTTTCTTGGCGAGCTGTATACCGACCTGCCGCTGCCAGTCGACACGCCGGCCAGCGCGCACTGCGGCAGTTGCAGCCGCTGCATCGAGATCTGTCCGACCCAGGCGATCCTCGGACCGTACCGGCTGGATGCGAAACGCTGCATCTCCTATCTCACGATCGAGCTCAAGGGCAGCATTCCGGAGGAGCTGCGCGCACCGATGGGCAACCGCATCTTCGGTTGCGACGACTGCCAGCTGGTGTGTCCGTGGAACAAGTTCGCGCAGGAAACCGCCGAGCCGGATTTCGCGCCACGGCACAGCCTCGACGGCGCGAAACTGGTCGAGCTGTTTGCCTGGAGCGAGCAGGAATTCCTCAAGCGCACCGAAGGCATGGCGATCCGCCGCACCGGCTACGAGGGCTGGCTGCGCAATATCGCGGTGGCACTGGGCAATACGCCGCCGTCAACGGGCGTACGCGAAGCGCTCGACGCCCGCGTCAATCACCCTTCGGCGATCGTGCGCGAGCATGTGGCGTGGGCGCTGGCGAAACAGTCGCGCTGAACGCGGCGGCGTGAGTTCAGGCCGCAGCCATCTGCTTCGGAATCGAGCGGTTGGTGTGCGAGATGCCGTTTTTTGCATCGGCATAGACCAGGGTCGGCTGATACTGCTCCAGCTCGGCTTCATTCAACTGCACGAACGCGGCGATGATGATGATGTCGCCAGCCTGGGCGCTGCGCGCGGCACTGCCGTTGACCGAGATGATGCCCGAGCCTTCCTCGGCACGCAGGGCGTAGGTCACGAAGCGCTGGCCGCTGTTGACGTTCCAGGCGTGGATCTGCTCGTACTCGCGGATACCCGAGGCATCCAGCAGCAGACCGTCGATCGCGATCGAGCCTTCGTAGTGCAGCTCGGCGTGGGTCACCGTGGCGCGATGGATCTTGGCCTTGAGCATGTTCAGGTGCATGACGTTCTTTCCCGCAGGACTCTGCAAAGTCGACGATTATCGAACTGATGACGCTGCACCGCAACATCATCAGTATCGACCGCGATATGCGGGCGCCTCAGTCGAACAGCAAGTTGTCGATCAGGCGGGTCTGGCCAAGGCGCGCCGCGATCAGTGCGATCAGGCCGTCGCGCTGGTCTTCGGCCGGTTCGGCCAGGTCCTCGGCACGGCGGATCACCGCGTAATCGGGCACAAACCCGGCACGGATCAGGCGCGCGGAAGCGGTCTGCTCGAGTGCCCGCCAGGGATGCCCCTTGCCCAGCAGCTCACGCATCTTCAGCAAGGTGTCGTGGATCAACGGCGCCCGCGCACGCTCGGCGACGGACAGATACTGGTTGCGCGAACTCAGCGCCAGGCCGTCGTCGGCACGCAAGGTGGGCGCGGCCATCACCATCACCGGCAACGACAGGTCACGCACCATCCGCTCGATCACCTTCAGCTGCTGGAAGTCCTTCTGGCCGAACACGGCCAGGTCCGGCTGCACCAGGTTGAACAGCTTGCACACCACGGTGGCCACGCCATCGAAATGCCCGGGGCGATGCGCACCCTCCAGTGTTTCGGTGATCTGCGGTACGCGCAGGTTGACGCTGTGCTCGGCGCCGAACGGATAGATCGTCGCCACGTCCGGCGCAAACAGCAGGTCGCAATCCTCCTCGGTCAGTGCCGTCTGATCCTGCAGCAAGGTGCGCGGATAGCGCTCGAAATCCTCGTTCGGACCGAACTGGGTAGGGTTGACGAACACGCTGGCGACCACCCGGTCGGTACGTGCCCGCGCCAGCTTGATCAGCGACTGGTGACCGGCGTGCAGGTTGCCCATGGTCGGCACGAAGCCCACCGTCTGGCCCTTGCTGCGCCAGCCGCGAATCGCGGCGCGCAAGGCGGGAGCGTCTTGTACGGTCTGCATGGTGCGTTGGCTCGCTGCTCAGTTGAAACAGTGCTCGGGCGCCGGGAACGCGCCGCTGCGCACATCTGCGGCATACGCCGCGATGGCCGCACCGACAGAATCGCGTCCGGCCAGGAAATCCTTGCTGAACTTGGGTCGCTTGCCCGGCGTGATGCCGAGCATGTCATGGATCACCAGCACCTGCCCGTCGCAATGCGGGCCGGCGCCGATGCCGATCACCGGTATCGTCAGCGCCGCAGTCACCCGCCGACCCAGTTCGACCGGCACGCCCTCCAGCACCAGCAGATCCGCACCGGCCGTTTGCACCGCCAATGCCTCGTCCAGCACACGATCGGCAGCTGCCTGCTCGCGCCCCTGGATGCGGAAGCCACCGAATTTGTGCACCGACTGCGGGGTCAGCCCCAGATGCGCGCAGACCGGAATCGCACGCGCGGTCAGCGCCGCGATCGCCTCGAGAATATGTGGTGCAGCACCTTCGATCTTCACCATCGCCGCGCCGGCTTCGCCGACCAGTCGCGCGCCGGCATCCAGCACATGCGCGAGATCGCGATCGGCCATGAACGGCATGTCGGCGACCAGCAGGGTCGCAGTGAGTCCACGAGCCACCGCCGCGGTGTGATAGACCATGTGATCGAGCGTCACCGGCAGCGTACTGCGATGTCCCTGCACCACCATGCCAAGCGAGTCGCCGACCAGCGCGATGTCGACCCCGGCCGTCTCCAGCTGCCAGGCGAAACTGGCGTCATAGGCGGTGAGCATAACGATGCGCTGCCCCTGCGTTTTCATCGCATGCAGGCCCGGCACCGTAACCGGCTTGCGTTCGGGGACATTCGCGTTCTGCACGTACACGGTAATTCCTGATGGGATGGCGGGCGCCGATTATGGCTCAAGCAGCCTTGCGCAACCGGCAAGATCGAGTTGCGCCAGCCGTTCCGCCACGGTGCCGTGTCCCGGTAGTCGCAAAGCGGGCGCAACGTCATGCAGCGGCAGCAGCACGAACGCACGTTCAGCCATACGCGGGTGCGGCAGGGTCAGCCGCGGATCGTCGAGCTGCACGCCTTCGACGTGCAGCAGGTCCAGATCCAGGATGCGCGGGCCGTTGCGCTCGGCGCGTACCCGACCGGCCTGCTGTTCGATTGCCAGCAGCGCCTCCAGCAAGGCATGTGGCGACAGCATCGTGTCCAACTGCACCACGGCGTTGACGAACGGCGGCTGCTCCAGCACCCCCCATGGCGGCGTGCGATACAGGTGCGAGCGCTGCAGCAGACGCGTGCCGGGCAGGTTCGCCAATGCGCCCATCGCGTCGAGCAACTGTTGCTGTGGATTGCCGAGGTTGCTGCCCAGCGCGACGTAGGCCAGCGTCACACGGAACCCGATTTGCCGCCCGGCTTGCGGCGGCGGCGACGCGGGCGCGGCGGTTTGCCGATCGCCGCCGGCGCCACGATGTGATCACTGGCGCTGCTGCCACCACCGGCCGGCAGCGCCGCCGCCAGCACGTCCTGGGGCAACTGCTGTGCGTGTGCCCACCACTGACCCAACTCGCGCATCGCCGGCGATTCATCCGCGCGCAGCAGCAGGAAGTCGAAGGCGGCGCGAAAGCGCGGATGCGTCATCAGGCGGAACACCCGCTTGCGCTGGATCTGTTCGAAGCGCGGCTGCAGCGACCAGATCTCTTCCATGGTGAAGGTGAACCGGCGCGGGATCGCCACGCGCTGGCATTGCTCGCCGACCACCTGGGCCGACGCGCGCGCCCATGCCTCGGTGCTCTCCTGGCCACGGGCAATCCAGTAATGCGCCACATCACGCACCTCGCCCCACAGCAGCACCGCGAACAGGAATGCGGGGGTGACCGACTTGCCTTCGGCAATCCGTGCATCGGTATTTGCCAGCCCGTGCTCGACCAGCGAACGCAACGCCTCGTCGCCGCGCTTGAGCGCCCGCGCGGTCGCCGGAAACAGGAACTTCAGCAGGCCGCACTGCTCCAGCATGCGGAAGCTCTTCAAGCCGTTGCCGCTGAGGAACATCTTCAGCGATTCATCGAACAGTCGTGCCGGTGCGGCGTCGGCCAGCAATGGCCCGAGCGCCTCGAACGGCGCCATCGCCGCCGCGTCGATGCGCATGTCGAGCTTGGCTGCCAGCCGCGCCGCACGCAGCATGCGTACCGGATCCTCGCGATAGCGGGTATCCGGATCGCCGATCAGCCGCAGCGCGC
>DAHUXL010000127.1 GCA_027307195.1 Rhodanobacter sp.
GCGGCCGCAAGACCGCCAACGCGCTATGGGGCAACGCGGCCAGCGTGCTGGTCGGTGATTTCCTGTATTCGCGCTCGTTCCAGTTGATGGTGGAACTCGACGACATGCGCATCATGCGCATCCTCGCGGACACCACCAACACCATCGCCGAAGGCGAGGTGCTGCAGCTGCTCAACATCGGCAACGCCGACGTCAGCGAAGCGGCTTATCTGGCGGTGATCGAGCGCAAGACCGCGGTGCTGTTCGCCGCCGCCACCGAACTCGGCGGCATCCTCGGTGGCCTGCCGGAAGCGCAAGTGACCGCGCTGCGCCGCTACGGCATCGAACTGGGCTATGCGTTCCAGATCGCCGACGACCTGCTCGACTACGTCAGCGATGCCGGCACCCTGGGCAAGAACATCGGCGACGACCTCGCCGAGGGTAAGCCGACCCTGCCGCTGATCTACGCGCTGGAAAAGGCGAATCCCGAACAGGTGCAATCGCTGCGCCACGCGATCGAACACGGCGGCCTCGACTCACTCGACCGCATCATCGCCTCGATCCGCGATTCCGGCGCGCTGGAGCGCACTCGCGAACGGGCCTTGGTCCATGCGCAGGCGGCGCGCGAGGCACTGGCCACGCTGCCTGCCTCTGCGTATCGCGATGCGCTGGCCACGCTTGCCGACTACTCGGTACAGCGCACGTCCTGACCGCTTCCGTGCGCGCAGGAGCGGCCTAGCCGCGTGCGAAGAACTGGCGAAACGCCTCGACCGTGCGCTCGAT
The DNA here is from genome assembly GCA_027307195.1 of Rhodanobacter sp. Classification (GTDB taxonomy): domain Bacteria; phylum Pseudomonadota; class Gammaproteobacteria; order Xanthomonadales; family Rhodanobacteraceae; genus Rhodanobacter. Next base: position 763 of record DAHUXL010000127.1, read on the forward strand.
GTCGGCGTCGCCGATATCCAGATGCGTCACCAGTCGCAGCGTGGGCAGATAGCCGATGCTGATGCGGATGCCGGCCTCGCGCAGATGGACGTCCAGATCGCGCAGGCGTTCGGCCGGCACGTCGATGAAGACCATGTTGGTGTACTGACCGAGGAGATCGATACCGGCGATCTCGCGCAGGCGGCCGGCCAGATATGCCGCGCGGTGATGGTCATCTGCCAGCCGCGCCACATGGTGATCCAGCGCGTACAAGCCGGCCGCTGCAAGAATGCCGGCCTGGCGCCAGCCGCCGCCGGTAACCTTGCGCCAGCGGCGTGCCTTGTCGATCAACGCGTGCGAGCCGACCAGCACCGAACCCACCGGTGCGCCGAGTCCCTTCGACAGGCAGATCGACACCGTGTCGAAATGCCGTGCGATCTCGCGTGCCGGCACGCCGCACGCCACCGCGGCGTTGTACAGACGCGCGCCGTCCAGATGCAGGCCGAGGCCGTGCAAACGTGCCACGTCGTGCGCGGTGGCGAGGTAATCCAGCGGCAGCGTGCGGCCGTGCCAGGTGTTTTCCAGCGCAAGCAAACGGGTACGCGCGAAGTGCGGATCGACCGGCTTGATCGCCGCCGCGATGCTCTGCAGCGGCAACGTGCCATCGGCCGCCTGCACGATCGGCTGCGGCTGGATCGAGCCGAGTACTGCCGCTCCACCGCCCTCGAACTTGTAGGTGTGCGCGTCCATGCCGACCAGGTATTCGTCGCCGCGTTCGCAATGCGCCAGCAGCGCCAACAGGTTGGATTGCGTGCCGCTGGGCACGAACAGCCCGGCGTCGAAACCGAGTTCATCGGCCAGCCGCTGCTGCAACGCATTGACGGTGGGATCCTCGCCGTAGACGTCGTCGCCAACCTCCGCCGCCAGCATCGCCGCACGCATTGCAGCGGTGGGTCGGGTCACGGTGTCGCTGCGCAGGTCGATCACATCCACGGCAAAGCCCTCTCGATCAGGAAACCCCATCAGCTTGATCGGTCGCGCGAAAACGAGCAACCCGTCGGCGCGGCCAGATCCTGTCCCCGGCCGATTCAGCTGGCCTGCAGCAGTAGCATGGCGAAATTCGCAGCGTGCAGCCACGCACCCAAGAGGTTTTATCGTCGTGTCGATCCTGCGTCTGTATCTGCGCGTACTCGGGTTGCTCGCGCCCGAACGGAAGCTGGCGATCACGCTGGCGCTGGCGAACCTTGCGCTGGCCGGCGTGTATTTTCTCGAACCGATGCTTTTCGGCCGCGTGGTCGACGCGCTGGCGGCGCCGGATCCGAGCCACGCACCACGATTGATCGCATGGTGGGCACTGGCCGGTTTCGGCGGCGTGCTGGCCAGTGTGTGGGTGTCGCTGCATGCCGATCGCCTCGCGCACCGGCGCCGGCTGGCCGCGATCGCCGCGTTCTTCGAACATGCCGCGGCGCTGCCGCTGGCGTTCCACGGCGAGCACCATACCGGCCGGCTCGCGCGGATCATGAACAACGGCGTCAGCAACCTGTTCAACTTGTGGCTGAGCTTCTTCCGCGAGCATCTCGCCACCCTGCTTTCGATCTTCGTGATGATCCCGATCGCGCTGATGATGAACTGGAAGCTGGCGCTGCTGATGATCGCGCTGATGATCAGCTTCGCGGTGTCCAATGCGATCGCGGTGCAGCGCACGCACAAGGCGCAGGGCGAGGTGGAGGAGCTGCACCACGAGATAGCCACCCGCGCCGGCGACGTGTTCGGCAACGTCACCGTGGTGCAGAGTTTCACCCGGCTCAGTGCCGAGGCCGCCGCGCTGAAGGAGATGATGACGCGCGTGCTGGCGGCGCAATATCCGGTGCTGCGCGGCTGGGCGATCCTGTCGGTACTGAACCGAGCGGCCAGCACGCTGACCATCGTGGCGATCTTCGCGCTCGGCACCACCCTGCATGCGCGCGGCGAGGTGACCGTGGGCGGCATCGTCAGCTTCGTGGGTTTCTCGCTGATGCTGATCGGCCGGCTGGAGCAGTTCGCCAGCTTCATTTCCGGCCTGTTCTTCCAGACCCAGTCGTTGCGCGACTACTTCGCCGTGCTCGACCAGCGCCCGGCGATCGTGGAACCGGCCGATGCGATCGAACTGCCACGCGTGCGCGGCGAGGTCGTGTTCGACCAGGTCAGCTTCGGCTATGACCCGGTGCAGCCGGCGCTGCATGGACTGAGCTTCCGCGCCACCGCCGGCAGCACGATCGCGCTGGTCGGCCCGACCGGTGCCGGCAAGACCACCGCGCTCAGCCTGCTTTATCGTGCCTATGATCCGTCCGGTGGCCAGATCACCATCGACGGTCACGACATCCGCGCGGTCACGCTCGATTCGCTGCGCCGGAACATCGGCGTGGTGTTCCAGGATCCGGGCATGTTCTACCGCTCGATCCTCGACAACCTGCGCGTGGGCAAGCCGGACGCCGACCTCGCCGAGATCGAGCGCGCCGTCGCTGCGGCCGAGGCGGCCACCTTCATCGCGAACAAGCCCGAAGGACTGGAAACCCTGGTCGCCGAACGCGGCCGCTCGCTGTCCGGCGGCGAGCGCCAGCGGCTGGCGATCGCCCGCGCGATGCTGAAGGACGCACCGATCCTGGTGCTCGATGAAGCCACCAGTGCACTGGACAACGCCACCGAGGCACGCATCCAGCACGCGCTCGATGCGCTCACCCGGAATCGCACCACCTTCGTGATCGCACACCGGCTCTCCACCGTGCGCAACGCCGACCTGATCCTGGTATTGGATCAGGGTCGACTGGTGGAACAGGGTCGCTTCGATGAGCTGATCCGCCAGGGTGGCCTGTTCGCGCAATTGGCCGAGGGCGGCAAGTTCACGCCGGATGCGCAGGTGGCCACCGATTCCGGCGTGGAAACCGCCGAGTCACTGGCGCTGCTGGATTGAACCGTCCCCGGCGCATGGACAGTCATCAACCGCCTTCAGTCACTCAGGCGCTCCGGCGGAAATACAACCATGCCGCCAGCGCCAGTATCGAGGCCGGCAGCAGATTCGCCAGCAGCGGCGGCATGCCGTAGACCGTGCCGAAATTCACCATCGCCTGCTGCAGGAAATACCAGCCGATCGCCAGCAGCATGCCGATGAACATGCGCTTGCCCAAGCCACCGGAGCGCAGCGCACCGAACGCGAACGGCATCGCGCACAACACCAGCACCAGCACGTTGAGCGGATACAGCGCACGGCCCCAGAACGCCACCGCGTAACTGCCCGGGCTCTCGCCGTTGCTTTGCAGATAGTTCATGTTGCGGCGCAGGTCGCGCATGGACAGGTATTGCGGCTGGATCACCGACTGCGCCAGCACCTGCGGATTGAGGCTGGACTGCCACGGTTGGCTCGCGATCAGGGTGGTATGTGTGCCCTGCGCATCGAGCGTGGTGCTGCGCACGTCGCGCAAAATCCATTGCCGACCGTCGTGTTCGGCGGTCTTCGCCCATTCGAAACGGCTGAGCTGGCCGTCGTTGGTGAAGGTGAACACACGCACGTCGCTCAACTGCACCGTGCCCACGCCATCATGCCGTTTGAGCGACGTGCCGCGGGCGTTGATGAAGCTGTTGCCGTCGCGTGCCCACAGCCCGCTGTTGGTGCCCATGCCAAGGTCGGCAGATTTCATCCGCAGCTGCATTGTCTGCGCCTGCTGGTCACCCCATGGCGCCGCTGTCTCGCCGAGGATCACCACGCCGACGATCAGCACCGCCACCACGCCGACCGCCGATCCCGCGATGCGCAGCCGCGACATCCCGGCTGCACGCAGCGCGGTGAGTTCGCCGGTGCCGGCCAGGCCGCCGAGGCCGAGCAGGCCGCCGATCAAGGCGGCATTGCCGAACATCTCGTAGGCACGGCGCGGAAACGTCACCAGCACATAGACGATCGCATTGCTCAGCGTGAAACCGTTTTTACCGACGTGGGTCAACTGGCGCAGGAACTGGGTCACCGCATCGAAGCCGGTCAGCACCAGCCACACCATCAGCAGCGAACCGAGCACGCTCATCGCCACCAGCCGGTCGACCCGCTTGATGTTGAACATGCCGCTGAAGGACAGGTTCATGCCGGCACACCCGCATGCGGCTGGCGCAGCTTGCGCGGCGAATACTGTTTCCACAGCATCCAGCCGGCCAACGCCAGCACCACTGCATGCAGCGCCCACAACGGCGCCTCACTGTGCCAATGGCCCTTGCCGATCTGCGCGCGGCCGAGCGCCAACAGCGTGTTGTAGAGAAAGAAGCTCACCAGCGCCAGCAACAGCCGGCCATAACGCGATTCACGCGGATCCTGCCGCGACAGCGGCAATGCCAGCAACAACAGCACCAGGGCCAGCGGCGGCGCATTCGCGCGCCAGGCGAACTCGGCGCGATCATTCGGATCGTCGGACTGGGCCAGCGTCCAGCTGCCCTTCGAATGGGCCGGATCCTCATCGTCATCGGCCTGCACGCTGGAGAGCGAAGTGTCGTTGCGCTCGTACTGCATCTGTCGCCAGTTGTCGGCGCCCAGCGGAATCTCGTATTGCCAGCCGCTCTTGAAGGCGATGAAACGGCCGTCACCATTGCTCTCCTGATACAGCTCGCCGTTGGCCGCGTTGACGACCTTCAGATGCGGCGGCCCTTTCTTGGGATCGCTCTGGGTCGCGACAAACGTGCGGCCCAGCTTGCTGCCGTCGCGACTCAGGCTGTCGACGAAGATGATGCCGCCCTTGCCCGGCAGGTTGGTGAAACGCCCCGCATCCAGGCCGGCCGCGATCACCGAGCGGTTCGCCGCCGCCACCATCGCGTCGCTGGTGCGCACGGCCCAGGGTCCCAGCCACAGCGATACCAGCGCGGTGATTGCCACCAGCACCACGCCGAGGATCAGTACCGGCCGCAGCAGACCACGCGGGCCCATGCCGGAGGAGGCCAGCACATGCATCTCGCTCTCGCGGTACATCCGGCCCAGGCCCATCAGCACACCGATGAAGCTGGCCAGCGGCATCATGTTGGTCAGTCCGTCCAGCGTGCGCAGACCCAGCACCTGGAACATCACGCTGGCCGGAAAACTGCCGTTGGCGACCTTCTGCAGCACCGAGGCAAACGCGCTGCCGGCGACGATCACCAGCAACACCACCACGGTGGCGGCCACGGTCTGCGCCAGCTCGCGCAGGAAATAGCGGTCGAGGATGCTCAGCATGCGATAAACTTGTCCGCTTACCCGCCGCGCCCGATCGGGCCGGCAAACCGCAAGTCTAGCCTGTCCGGCCGCTGCCGGGCCCATGCAGGAATTACCCCGATGACACTCCAGTTCAGCCTCGGCACCGCCGCCCCCGAAGCCGTCGATACCGCCTGTGTGCTGGTGGGCGTGTACGAACAAGGCGTGCTGACCAGTGCCGCGGCACAGCTGGACAGCGCGGCCGGCGGACTGATCAAGCGCCAGGTGGAAAGCGGCGACATCAGCGGCAAGGCCGGCAGCAGCACGCTGCTGTTTGCGCCAGCCGGAGTCACCGCCAGGCGCGTACTGGTGGTGGGCCTGGGCACGCAGAAGTCATTCGATGCCGCGCGCTTCCAGAAAGTGAACATCGAAGCGGCCCGCGCGCTCGGTCGCCTGCCGGTGGCTGACGCGGCGTCGTATCTGACCGAAGTGGACGTGCCGGGACGCGACGGCAGCTGGCGCGTGCGGATTGCCGCACTGGCCAGCGACCATGCGACCTACCGTTACACCGCCACGTTCAAGCCGCGCGACAAGAGCAAGCAGCCGGAACTGGCCTCGCTCACATTCGCCGCTGCTGCCGACGCGCAGGCCGGCCTCGACCAGGCTGTGGCCATCGCCGAGGGCGTGCGCTTCGCCCGCGAGCTGGCCAACCTGCCGCCGAACATCTGCAACCCGGCCTATATCGCGACGCAGGCGCAGGCCTTCGCCGACACCCAGGACAAGGTCAGCTGCACGGTGCTCGATGAAGTCGAGATGGAGAAGCTCGGCTTCGGCTCGCTGCTGGCGGTAGGCCGCGGCTCGATCAACAAGCCGCGGCTGATTGCGCTTGAATACAAGGGCGGCAACGACGGCGACAAGCCGTACGCGTTCGTCGGCAAGGGTGTCACCTTCGACTCCGGCGGCATCAGCCTGAAACCCGGCGCCGGCATGGAGGAGATGAAGTTCGACATGGGCGGTGCCGCCGGCGTGCTCGGTGCGTTCGTGGCCGCGGTGAAGATGGGCCTCAAGCTCAATCTGGTCTGCGTGGTGCCGAGCGTGGAGAACATGCCCGATGGCGACAGCTACCGCCCCAGCGACGTGCTTACCAGCCTGTCGGGCCTCACCATCGAAGTGCTCAACACCGACGCCGAGGGCCGGCTGATCCTGTGCGACGCGCTGACCTGGACCGCACAGACGTTCAAGCCGCAGGCGCTGATCGACGCCGCCACGCTCACCGGCGCCTGCGTTATCGCGCTGGGCAAACATGCCACCGGCCTGATGAGCAAGCACGACGACCTCGCCGCCGAACTGCTAGCCGCCGGCGAGGAAACGCTCGACCGCGCCTGGCGCCTGCCGCTGTGGGACGACTACCAGACCCAGCTCGATTCCGGCTTTGCCGACGTCGCCAACATCGGCGGCAAGAGCGCCGGCGCGATCACCGCCGCCTGCTTCCTGTCGCGCTTCACCGATGGCCAGCGCTGGGCGCATCTGGACATCGCCGGTACGGCATGGGACGAAGGTCGCAAGGGCCTGGCGACCGGCCGCCCGGTCGCGCTGCTGGCGCAGTGGCTGCTGGATCGCGCCGGCTGAGCGCACCACGGAGCCGACCTGCCATGCCACGTGCCGACTTCTATCTGATCGACAAGCCGCGCTTCCGCGAGCAGCCATTGTTGCTGGTCTGCGAGCTGGCGAAGAAGGCATTCGCGGCGCAGCAGCCGACGCTGATCCTGACCCGCGATTACGCGCAGGCCGAGGCGATCGACGAACTGCTGTGGGCCTTCGACGAGGACGTGATGATTCCGCACCAGCTGGCCGGTGACGACGACGATGCAGCGACCGCCGTGCTGATCGTGCCGCCGGGCATCGATACGGCCGATCGTCCGTTGCTGATCAACTTGCGCGAGACCTGCCCCGGCGGTCATTACCAGCGCGTGCTGGAAGTGGTGGCAGCCGACCCGGCCGAGCGCGACGGCTCGCGCACGCGTTGGCGCGAGTACCAGCGGCTGGGTTTCGAGCTGCACAAGAACGACATGTAACTCAGGCGGGATTGAAAGCCGGCGACGAGGCTGCCTGCAGCCCTGCCAGCGCAGCAGCCAGCTGCCCGCCGCTGAGCGGCTTGCGCAGGAAACCGTCCATCCCTGCCGCACGGGCACGCAGCTCGTCCTCGCTGCCCGTACGGGCGGTCACCGCGATGATCGGCAGATGCGATCCGGCCTGCTCGCGCTGACGGATCAGCCGCGCGATCTGGAAGCCATCCACACCGGGCAGGTCCAGATCCAGCAGTACGGCATCGAAGCTCGCCTGGGCCAGCTCGGCCAAC
>DAHUXL010000133.1 GCA_027307195.1 Rhodanobacter sp.
CGAGGAAATCGTCGAGGTCCCGCTGGACAGCCCCGAATGGCATCAGGTCCAGGCACTGCAGCCAGGCACCTGGCTGGAGTTCTGCCTCGCCGATGAGGCGATGACCCGCGCCAAGCTGTCATGGATCAGCCCGATGAGCGGGCGCTACCTGTTCGTCAACCGGCGCGGCCTGAAAGTGGCCGATTACGCACCACAGGAACTGGCGGTCCTGCTCACCGATGGCCGGGCCCGTGTACTCGCCGCCAACGCCTTGTTCGACCGTGCGATGAGCGCGATCGTGGGCAAGCTCACTCAACCTGACGCCACGCCATCCACGCAAGCGCCAGCCAAGGGCAGCGATACCGAATGAGTCACGCTCCATCGTTTGCGCTGCCGGCTGCCACGCAGATCGCCGTCGATATCGAACGCGCCCTCGCCGAAGATCTGGGTGAAGGCGATGCCACCGCCGGGCTGCTGCCGATCGACGCCCACGCTCATGCCGAACTGACCTGCCGCGATGCGGCGGTGATCGCCGGCACGGCGTGGTTCGATGCCTGCTTCCGTCGGCTCGATCCCGCCGTGCGGATCGACTGGCAGGTCGCAGATGGCGAGCGGGTCGATGCCGGCGCGGTGATCTGCAGCCTGTCCGGGCACGCCCGTTCGCTGGTCACTGCGGAACGCTCGGCACTGAATTTCCTGCAGCTGTTGTCCGCCACCGCCACGGTCACCGCGGCCTATGTAGCTGCCGTCGCCGGTACGGCGGTGCGCGTACTGGACACCCGCAAGACCATCCCCGGCCTGCGCGTCGCCCAGAAGTACGCGGTGCGGTGCGGTGGCGGCCACAATCAGCGCATGGGCCTGTACGACGCGATCCTGATCAAGGAAAACCACATCATCGCCGCCGGCAGCATCGCCGCCGCCGTCCAGGCGGCACGTCAGCTGCACCCGAACCTGCTGCTGGAAGTCGAGGTGGAGAATCTCGACGAGCTGGCACAGGCGCTGGCCGCCTGCGTGGACCGGATCATGCTGGACAATTTCGAGCTGGCGCAGATGACCGAGGCGGTGCAGTTCACCGCCGGTCGCGTGCCGCTGGAAGTGTCCGGCAACGTCGACCTGCACACGATCGGCGAGTTTGCCCGTACCGGCGTCGATTTCATCTCGATCGGCGCGCTGACCAAGCACGTGCGGGCGGTCGACCTGTCGCTGCGGCTGCAGCTGGACTGAACTTGCACGCGACCGGTCGCGCCCACACACTGCGGGGATGAGCGATCTTTCCAACCTGTTGCTGCTGCTGGTGCTCGGCGCCATCGTCGGGCTGTGGCTGAAGCTCAGCGTGGCGCGCGAACGCGCCGTGCAGGAGGCGCGGCGGCAATGCCTGCAGCACGGCCTGCAATTGCTGGATGAAACCGTCGGACTGCGCGGCCTGCGCCTGCGCCGCGTCAACGGCCTGCGCATGATCGAACGCTGCTACGGTTTCGAGGTAAGCATCGACGGCCACGACCGCGAGCCGGGACGGCTGTGGATGATCGGCAATGCGCTCACCAGCCTGAGCCTGCCCACGATCGAGCTGCTGCCGCACGAGGAAGCGGTTGCCGGCACCGCGTTGCCTGCAGCACCAGGCAGCAATGTCGTGCCATTGCGTCCGCGCACGGACCGCCGACTGCACTGACAGACCCCGTGTATTCCGCGCGGCCCGACGAGGCGCAGCAGGACGCTACTTGACCACCCGCAAATGCGGCGCACCGCGCTTGGGCTTGTCGCCGTCGGCGGCGGCTGGCGCGGGCGGCGTATCGTCAGGCTCGGGTGCCGACGGTGGCGGCATATCGCCACCTTCCTCGTCCGCCGGAAACATCATGCCCTGCCCGTTTTCCTGCGCATACAACGCGAGCACCGCTTGCACCGGAATCTGGATGGTCTGGCTGACGCCGGAAAAACGCGCTTGGAAACTGATCCACTCGTTGCCCAGATCCAGATTCGCCACCGCGCGCATCGCCAGGTTGAGCACCACCTGGCCGTTCTTGACCACCTGCGGCGGCACCCGCACACCGGCGAAACCGGCGTCGACCAGCACGTAGGGCGTGAGGTTGTTGTCGCTGATCCAGTCGTAGATCGCCCGCAGCAGGTACGGGCGATTGGAACTCATTGCCACTGTTTCATTCTTGCTCATGGACTGACCGCATCGCCTTTTCCTGATCGGTCATGCTGCGCGCAAAACCCTGACTGTGAAACAAACGCTCGCCGTAATCGACGATCGGCTTGCCTTCGCGCCCCAGATCCACGCCCAGCCACGGCAGTCGCCAGATTACCGGTGCCACCAGGCAGTCGGCCAGGCTCATTTCCGGATTGAGGAAAAATTTGGAGGCCTTGAACAGCGGCAGCGTGGACAGCAGCTGCTCGCGCAAACGTTTGCGTGCCGCCTCGGCTGGCCGGCCACCGGCGCGGATCGTATCCACCTCGGGCAGCCAGTCCTTCTCGATACGCACCGCCGCTACCCGCAGGCGCGCACGCGATTGCGGATCGATCGGCATCAATGGGGGATGCGGATAACGCTCGTCGAGGTATTCGCAGACCACCGAGGTATCGAACAACGTCAGGTCGCGATCGATCAGGGTCGGCGTGCTGGCATACGGATTGAGATCGATCAGATCCTCCGGCGGCTTGCCCGGATCCACCAGTACCCGTTCGTAGCTGACCCCTTTGGCGGCCAGCACCAGCCGTGCACGATGACATTGAATGTCATCGGCCGTGGTGTAGAGCGTCAGTACGGTACGCGAGCGAGCGCTTGGGACCATGCGCGATTCCCCATCGGTGAGACGATTGCGGCGGCTCGTGGCCGCCGCAATCGGATAATACTATCCAGGATCAGGCCATCCGGCTCAGTGGACGTCTTTCCAGTATTCCTTCTTGAGCATGGCGGTCAGCAAGGTGAAGAACGCCAGGAACAGAAGCACCCAGATACCGTAGTGATGACGTTCCAGTGCGGCCGGTTCGGAGGCGTATTCCAGGAAGCTGGTCAGATCGCGGGTGGCCTGCTGGAACTGCGCCGGGGTCAGCTTGCCCGGCTGAGACAGCACCAGCTTCTCCACTTCCGGATCCGCACCGGGCTTGGCCGGCTTCATCTCGGCCGTCTGCAGGCCTTGCAATTCCCACAGCGGGAACGGCATCGACGCATTCGGGAACACCGTGTTGTTCCAGCCCACCGGACGGCTCGGATCCAGATAGAACGAGTTGAGGTAGCCGTAAACCCAGTCGGCGCCCTTCGCACGCACTTCCAGCGACAGATCCGGCGGTGTCTTGCCGAACCACTTGGCAGCCGAGTCTTCCGGCATGTGCGAAACCACGGTTTCACCGAACTTGGCCCCGGTGAAATTGAGGTTCTGCATCACTTCCTGTTCGGACAGGCCCAGATCCGTGGCGATCCGCTCATAGCGCATGTACTTCAGCGAATGGCAGCCGACGCAGTAGTTGAAGAACAGCTTGGCACCGCGTTGCAGCGAAGCCTGATCCTGCACATTGGTGCCGGCCGACGGCAGGCCGCCTTCTTCCGACGCCTGCACCGACGCGCTGCCGACGATCAGACTGAACGCCAACGCCAGCGGGAAGATGTATCGCTTCATTAGCAGCTGCCGCTTAGTCATGCGTCGTCACCCGTTCCGGTACCGGCTTGGTCTTTTCCCAGCCGAAGTGTGTATAGGCCCAAAGGAAAGCGAAGAACCCGAAGTAGATCAGCGTCATCACGCGGCCGAACAGGTTCTCCCAGAACGTCACGTCGACATTGCCGAACCACTCCGGAATCACCTCGGCAGTGATACCCGCGCCGACGGCGCCGAGCATGAAGAACGACACCACGAACAGCCCCAGCGCCACCTTGTAGCCGGTGCCGCGGTAGCGGATCGACTTGACCTTGCCGCGATCGAACCAGGGCAGCAGGAACAGCACCGCGATGGCACCGAACATCGCCAGCACGCCCCACACGGCCGAGCCGAGGAACGACGGGATCATGCGCACGATCGCGTAGAACGGGGTGAAGTACCACACCGGCTTGATGTGCGACGGGGTCACCAGGTTGTTCGCCGGGATGAAGTTGTCATGCTCCAGGAACCAGCCGCCGAAGGTCGGCGCGAAGAAGATGATGAACGCGGCGATCAGCAGGAAGAAGCCCACGCCGACCAGATCCTTCACCGTGTAGTACGGGTGGAACGGAATGCCGTCGGCCGGCTTCAGCGCGTCCCAGCGATTGCCCTTGGGACCCTTCTTGATCTCCACGCCGTCAGGGTTGTTCGAACCCACTTCGTGCAGCGCGGCGATGTGCAGCACCACCAGCAACAGCAGCACGATCGGTAGCGCGATCACATGCAGCGCGAAGAAGCGGTTGAGCGTGGCATCGGCCGGCAGGAAGTCGCCCATGATCCATTCCACCAGCGTGCCGCCGATGTAGGGAATCGTGCCGAACAGCGAGATGATCACCTTGGCGCCCCAGAACGACATGTTGCCCCACGGCAACACATAGCCCATGAACGCCTCGGCCATCAGCGCCAGGAAGATCAGCATGCCGAGCAGCCACACCAGTTCGCGCGGCTTCTTGTACGAGCCGTACATCATGCCGCGGAACATGTGCAGGAACACCACCACGAAGAACAGCGAGGCGCCGGTGGAATGCATGTAGCGGATCAGCCAGCCCCACTCCACGTCACGCATGATGTATTCGACCGAGGCGAAGGCTCCCGCCGCGCTCGGATTGAAGTTCATGGTGAGGAAGATGCCGGTGACGATCTGGTTGACCAGCACCAGGATCGCCAGCGATCCGAAGTAGTACCAGAGGTTGAAATTCTTCGGCGCGTAGTACTCGGTCATGTGCTTGCGGTACGCCGGCATCATGTTCGGCGCGCGCTCCGTGACCCAGTCGCCGATGTTCGTGAATACGTTTGCCATTACGCGGCCCCCTTCGGATCCACGCCAATCTGCACCGTCATGTCATCGACGAAGTGGTACGGCGGAATCTGCATGTTCTTCGGCGCCGGCACGCCCTGGTAGACGCGGCCGGCGAGGTCGTAGCGCGAATGGTGGCAGGGGCAGTAGTAGCCACCGGACCAGTTCGGGTCGAACGGCTCGGGCTTGACCTCGGGCACGAAGTTGGGCACGCAGCCCAGGTGCGTGCAGATGCCTACCATCACCAGCCACTCCGGCTTGATCGAACGCGTGCCGTTCTGCGCGTACGTCGGCTGCTGATCGGCCGAAGCGCCGTCCGACTTCGGATCCACCAGCCGCACATCCTGCTTCGGCAGCATCGCGAGCTGGTCCGGCGTGCGGTTGACGATGAACACCGGCAGACTGCGCCAGCCCACGATCAGCTGCTGACCGGGCTCGATCTTTTTCAGCGACTGGGTAACCGGAGCGCCAGCGGCCTTGGCACGCGCGCTGGGTTCCCACGACTTGATGAAGGGCACAGCTGCCGACACGATTCCTATGCCACCAACCACCGCGGTGGTTGCTGTCAGGAAACGGCGGCGGCCGTGATCGACGACTTCGTTCGCCATCAGGCTCTCCGGTACTTGCAATGTCTGTCTG
>DAHUXL010000137.1 GCA_027307195.1 Rhodanobacter sp.
CCGGCCCCGGCCGGCATCGGCAGCAAGCGGCTCAGCAATGCGCGCTTGCGCGCCAGTGGTTTCGCGCCGCAATGGCCGGATGCGCGGGAAGGCTATGCGGCATTGCTCGATATCTGAATCAATCATCCTGAACGGATCAACACGGAGAACCGCTATGGCCAATACCGTTCCGCATCACCAGGTCAGCACCGGCAACGAGATTCCCGGCTGCCGCATCGTGCGTTCGTTCGGCATCGTGCGCGGCATCACGGTGCGCTCGCGCAGTGTGGTCGGCAATCTTGGTGCGGCGTTGCAGACGATCGTCGGCGGCAATATCTCGATCTATACCGAGTTGTGTGAGAAGGCGCGCGAGGAAGCGTTCGAGCTGATGCTGCAGCACGCCGCCGCGATGGGTGCGAATGGCGTGGTGGCGATGCGTTACGACGCCAACGACGTGGCCCAGGGTGTCACCGAGGTGCTGGCCTATGGCACGGCGGTGCAGGTGGAATCGTCAACGTGATGTGATGACGCGGTGCGGCTTGTTGCAGCGGACGGCTGCGGCGCAGACTCGGCTTTCAGGACGGGGAAGCGCAGCGTGCCGCTCGCACGATTGAACGGGAGATTGACATCATGTCGGTAGCCAAGGTCATCGAGATCAATGCTTCGTCCGCCAAGGGCGTGGAAGATGCCGTGCAACACGGCTTGCGCAAGGCCGCGGAGTCGGTGAAGAACATCAAGGGCGCCTGGGTCAACGAGATCAAGGTGGTGACCTCGGACGACGGCGCCGTGACGGAATGGCGCGTCAACATGAAGATCAATTTCGTCGTGACCTGACAGGCTCCCCAGCTCGCGCCGGTTCCAGCAACCGGTGCGGGCTGGTTCGCCGCGGGTTGCTGCCGTACCGGACTCAGCCGTGGCTGAGTCCGGTCACGTGACGGTCGTCGTCGTATTCCACGCAGGTATCGGCCAGTGCCGGCAAGGTCGCAAGCGCATGCCGGCTGAGCCGCTCGAAATGCGCGAGGAAACGCTCCATCGCCGCCGCGTCCATCGCCAGCGGCGCATGCCGGGTCAGCAGGTCCTGTTCCTGCTCGCCGCGCCAGCGCCGCACGATCTCCCAACTCGGCGCCTGCAGCACGATCAATGCATCGAACTTGCGCCATAGCGGCTGGTAGCCGCGCAACTGCTTGTTGACCCAGTGCCGCCAGCTGCCGTCGGGGTCTTCCTTGCGTTCCAGTTCGTTGACCGGTTTGCCGAGCGCGGCCTGCAACTGCGGGCGGATTCCCAGCGCCCAGCCTTCCACGATCACCAGCTTCGGCGGCCGGGTGATCCGTGGCCAGCGCGATGGCGAGAAGCGGGTGTCCCGACCCTTGTCGAAGCGTGGATGCGTCACCGGCAGCTTTTCCGTGGCGTATGGCAACGCGGCCAGTACCGACAGCAGCAGTTCGATCTCGTGGGTACCCGGCACGCCACGGCTGCGCAACAAGGGATGTATGTCGCGCGCCAGTGCTTCACGGTCGCTGCGGGCGTAATAGAAATCGTCCAGCGAGAGTACTTCGGTGGCCCAGCCGCGGGTTTCGGCCTGGGCTTTCATCACCCGCGCCAACGTGCTCTTGCCGCTGCCCTGCAGCCCGGACAAGCCGAGGATGTACGGCCGGCGCGAGCGGGCGATGCGCCCTGCGTACTGGTCGAGCAGATGGCCGGCGAGGCCCTCGTTCTGCATGTCGGCGTGGGACATCATCCGCAAGATACCGTGGTTCCGGGAGGTATTTCCGCCATCGGCAGGTGGCAATCGCGCAGTATCCCGCAAACCGGTGTGCTGCGATCGTCTTCACGCTGCGGGGCGGAAAATAGTGTCGTCAGCCGTGCTGAAGTGATACGTGCTGAAGTGGTACTGGATGAGTGGGGCATTGCACTATCATCGGTCAGGTTCATTTGCGCCATGATGGCGCGTGTCGGTCACGATGCAAAAGGAAAGTTTCAACACCATGCTCAAACCCGAGATCCTGGACAACTTCCTGCGACTGCTGGACGAAGCCAAGGCCAGCGGCGATCGCGAACCGACGGCGATGAACGTGGCCACCGTCGACGGCTCCGGCCGGGTTGCCTCGCGCATCGTGCTGCTCAAGGGCGCGGACGAGCGCGGATTCCGCTTCTATACCAACTACGAGAGCGACAAGGGCAGCCAGCTGGAAGCACATCCGCAGGTCGCGCTGTGCTTCCACTGGAAGCAGCTGCGTGATGGCGTGCAGGTGCGCGTGGAAGGCGTTGCGCGCAAATTGCAGGATGAGGAGTCGGACGCCTATTTCGCCAGTCGGCCGCGGCAGAGCCAGATCGGCGCGTGGGCTTCACTGCAATCGCAGACGCTGCCGGATCGCGATACGTTCGAGCAGCGGGTGGCGCGTTTCGAGCATCAGTTCGAAGGTCACGAGGTGACCCGGCCGCCGCACTGGGGCGGCTACGTGGTGGAACCGGACATGCTGGAGTTCTGGTACGGCGCCGAGTTCCGCATGCACGAGCGGGTGCGCTGGGACCGCCATGGCCAGACCTGGACGAGCCGGCTGCTGTATCCGTGACCCGGTCGCTGCCCGCGGAACATGTTGCGCAGGGCGGTTTCGCCGTGCATACGCGGGGCCGCGGCTTCAGCGACATCACGGCGCAGGTGGGCGACGCGGTGGCCAGCAGCCACGTGCAGGTCGGTATCGCCAACGTGTTCACCGCACACACCAGCTGTTCACTGCTGCTGGGCGAGAACGCCGATCCCGCCGTGCGCGACGATCTGGAGCGCTGGTTCGCCCGCGCGGTGCCGGATGGCGACGCGATCTTCGAGCACGATGCGGAAGGCCCGGACGACATGCCGGCGCACGTCCGCTCGATCCTCACCGGAGTCAGCCTCACCCTGCCGGTGCATGGCGGCAAGCTGCTGCTGGGTACCTGGCAGGGTATCTATCTGTGGGAACACCGCATCGATCCTCACCAGCGCAAGGTGACCGTGACCGTGCTGGGACATTGAGCGCATGAGCGACCTCATCGCCCCGGCTTCCGGCTCGCCGGATCACTTCCCGCAACGCATCGTCTGCCTCACCGAGGAACCGACCGAGGTGCTCTACGCGCTGGGCGAGGATCGCCGCATCGTCGGCATCTCCGGCTTCACCGTTCGGCCACCGCGGGCACGCAAGGAGAAGCCGAAGGTCTCGGCGTTCATCAACGCGAAGATCGGCGAGATACTGAAGCTCGAACCGGATCTGGCGATCGGCTTTTCCGACATCCAGGCCGACATCGCGCGCGAGCTGATCAAGGCCGGTGTCGAGGTGTGGATCAGCAATCATCGCAGTGTCGACGGTATCCTTGCCTACATCCGCCGGCTCGGCGCGATGGTGGGTGCGCATGAAAAAGCCGAGGCCTATGTGCAACGCGCCGAGCAGCACATCGCCGGGATCCGCGCCGCGGTGGCGCAGTTGCCACGGCGGCCGAAAGTGTATTTCGAGGAGTGGGACGAGCCGATCATCACCGGCATCCGCTGGGTCGCCGAGATCATCGGCATCGCCGGCGGCGACGACTGCTTTCCCGAACTGGCCCGCGAGCCGCTGGCTAAGCAGCGCATCCTGCCCAATGGCGACGAAGTGGTGCGGCGTGCGCCGGACATCATTCTCGGTTCATGGTGCGGCAAGCGCTTCCGGCCCGAACGGGTGGCTGCGCGGCCAGGTTGGGACACCATTCCGGCGGTGCGCAACGGGGAGCTATACGAGATCAAGTCGCCGATTATCCTGCAGCCCGGACCGGCGGCGTTGTTCGATGGGCTGGATGCGATCCATCGCATCATCGTCGAGTGGGCGTTGCGCTGAATTTTTTGCCTTCTGTGGGAGCGGCTCAGCTGCTCATGGCCAGTCGAGCCCCCAGGTCGAGCAGCGGCGCGGCGATCAACAGGCGCGCAAGCAGCAGCACGATCATCACCGCCATCGGGCCGAAGTCGATGTTGCCGGCGATCAATTTGCCATGCAGCGGACGCAGCAGCGGCTCGACGATGCTGCCGGTCAACCGCAGCAGCGGTTGCCGACGGTCGACCGCGAACATGCTCAGCAGCGACCAGCCGAAGATCAGCACCAGGTAGAACAGCAGCACGAAATCGAGCAGTTCGGCCAAGGCCAGCACCAACACGCCGAGCGGATGCGGCATCACGCCAAGCAGGGCAAACAGCAGCAGGCGTTTCAGCAGCATCGCCAGCCACGCCAGCAGCAGCGCCGCCAGGTTGATCCGACGCCAGTTCGGCAGTACGCGGCGGATCGGTGCCAGCACCGGGTTGGTATAGCGGTAGACGAACTGGCTGAGCGGGTTGTTGAAATCCGCGCGGCAGGCTTCCGCGGCCACCCGCAGCAGCAATAACGTGACGGCGGCCTCGAAGGCCAGCTCGATCAGCATGGACAGCGCATTCAGCAGATAACTCATGACAGCTGATCCAGTTGTGCAGCCAGTTCCACGCCGCGTCGGGTGGCGGCGGCGACGGCGCGGGCGGTGATGCGCGACAGGCCATCGGCGCTGAAGCTTTCCAGTGCGGCCTGGGTGGTGCCGTTCGGCGAGGTGACGCGCTGGCGCAGGATGGCGGGATCCTCGCCACCCTCGACCAGCATGCGGCCCGCGCCGAGGCAGGTCTGCGCGGCGAGCGCGCGGGCGGTGTCGCGCGGCAGGCCCTGCGCCACGGCGGCGGCTTCCAGTGCCTCGACCAGAGCGAAGAAATAGGCGGGACCGGAACCGGACAGCGCGGTGACGGTATCCATCAGCGCCTCATCGTCGATCCAGCGGGTGATGCCGGCGGCGTCGAGGATGTGCTGTGCCTGTGCCTTCTGCGACGGGCTGACCCGGCTGTTGGCACACAGGCCGGTGGCGCCGGCGCCGATCAACGCCGGCGTGTTCGGCATGCAACGCACGATCGGCAGGCCGGCGCCGAACCAGCGCTCCAGTTGATCCAGCCGCACGCCGGCAGCGATCGAGATCAGCAGCGGCCGATTGCGCTGCAGGGTGTCGCGAAGTTCGGTGTGGATCGCCGGCATGATCTGCGGCTTGACCGCCAGCAGGATGACTTCGGCCTCGGCCGCGGCAAGCCGGTTCTCGGCATAGCAGGCGATGCCGAATTCGCGGCCCAGTGCATGCCGGGCCTCGGCCAGCGGCTCGGCCACGCTGATGGTGGCCGGGGCCACGCCGGTTTTCAGCAGGCCGCCGATCAGGCTGCGCGCCATGTTGCCGCCGCCGATGAAGGCAAGTCGTGTCATGCAGGGTTCCTCACGTGTCCATACCGCGTACCTTACCGGAGCGTTGTCGCGCGCGGCAGTTTTGTGGACGCACGGAGAGTTGAACGGAGCTGGTTCGACGGTTCGGGCGATGGTCGGATGATGGTTTTTCGACCGGGTGCGCAAACCGGCTCGACAGTTTGCACGTCGGGGTCGGGAAAGACTGGCCGCACAGCCGGTTGCGCGAGTAGTATCGGCGCGGCTACAAGGGGATTCGGGTAGTTCGTCCAGCTGGTTCCATGGCGCAGCATGCGTTGCGGCGCACCACGCCTGCGAATATCAGCCGTCCCCTGTGTGGCACACGAATTCATGCCATCCAGACGATCGGTTGAGGGAAACGACAGATGGACATTGCCGAACTGCTTGCTTTCTCGGTGAAGAACAAGGCCTCGGACTTGCACTTGTCCGCCGGGCTGCCGCCGATGATCCGCGTTGACGGCGATGTGCGCCGCATCAACATTCCCGCGCTTGAACACAAGCAGGTGCACTCGCTGATCTACGACATCATGTCGGACAAGCAGCGGCGCGATTACGAGGAGTTCTACGAAACCGACTTCTCGTTCGAGATTCCCGGGCTGGCGCGCTTCCGCGTCAACGCGTTCAACCAGAACCGCGGCGCCGGTGCGGTGTTCCGTACGATTCCGTCCGAGGTGCTGACGCTGGAAGACCTCGGCGCGCCGCGCATCTTCAAGGAGCTGATCGAGCAGCCGCAGGGCCTGATCCTGGTGACCGGTCCGACCGGCTCTGGCAAGTCGACCACGCTGGCGGCGATGGTCGATCACATCAACAAGAACGAATACGGCCACATGCTCACGATCGAGGATCCGATCGAGTTCGTGCATACCTCGCAGAAGTGCCTGGTCAACCAGCGCGAGATCCATCGCGATACGCTGGGCTTCAACGAGGCGCTGCGTTCGGCGTTGCGTGAAGATCCGGATTACATCCTGGTCGGCGAGTTGCGCGATCTGGAAACCATCCGACTGGCGTTGACCGCGGCGGAAACCGGTCACCTGGTGTTCGCCACTGTGCATACCAGCTCGGCGGCGAAGACGATCGACCGCATCATCGACGTGTTCCCCGCCGGCGAAAAGCCGATGGTTCGATCAATGCTGTCCGAATCGCTGCGCGCGGTGGTCTCGCAGTCGCTGCTGAAGAAAGTCGGCGGCGGCCGTATCGCGGCGCACGAGATCATGGTCGGCATCCCGGCGATCCGCAACCTGATCCGCGAGGACAAGGTGGCGCAGATGTATTCGTCGATCCAGACCGGTACGCAGTTCGGCATGCAGACGCTGGATCAGTGCCTGCAGGATCTGGTCAAGCGTGGCCTGGTCACGCGCCAGCAGGCATCTGCCTATGCCAAGAACAAGGACAGCTTCAAGTGACGCCGGGATTCGGGAATCGGGAGTCTGGATTGGCGAGCGGCAAAGCCCAGACTCCGGTGTCAGTGTTGACGAATCCCGAATTCCGAATCCCCAATCCCTGAGGTACCGCCATGAGCGACTTTGATTTCACCTCATTCCTGAAACTGATGGTGCACAAGAAGGCCTCGGATCTTTTCATCACGGCCGGCGTGGCGCCGTCGATGAAGGTGCAGGGTCGCATCGTGCCGATCACCCAGAGCCCGCTCAGCGTGCAGCAGTCGCGCGACATGGTGCTCAACGTGATGACGCCGGGTCAGCGCGAGGAGTTCGAGAAGACCCACGAGTGCCAGTTCGCGATCTCGGCGCAGGGCGTCGGCCGCTTCCGCGTGTCGTGCTTTTACCAGCGCAACTGCGTCGGCATGGTGCTGCGCCGGATCGAGTCGAAGATCCCGACACCGGAGGAGCTGAACCTGCCGCCGGTGATCAAGCAGCTGGCGATGACCAAGCGCGGCATCATCGTTTTCGTCGGCGCCACCGGCTCGGGCAAATCGACCTCGCTGGCGGCGATGGTCGGCTACCGCAACCTGAACTCGACCGGCCACATCATCACGATCGAGGATCCGATCGAATACGTGCACAAGCACGAGGGCTGCATCATCACCCAGCGCGAAGTCGGCATCGACACCGACAGCTGGGACAACGCACTGAAGAACACGCTGCGCCAGGCGCCGGACGTGATCATGATCGGCGAGGTACGCACGCGCGAAGGCATGGATCACGCGATCGCCTTCGCCGAAACCGGCCATCTGGTGCTGTGCACGCTGCATGCGAACAACGCGAACCAGGCCATGGATCGCATCCTGCATTTCTTCCCGGAGGATCGTCGCCAGCAGCTGCTGATGGATCTGTCGCTGAACCTGAAGGGCATCGTGGCGCAGATGCTGATTCCCACCCCCGACGGCAAGGCGCGCCGGGTGGCGGTGGAAGTGCTGTTGGGCACGCCGCTGGCGCAGGATTACATCCGCCAGGGCGAGATCCACAAGCTCAAGGAATTGATGAAGGAGTCCACCCTGCTCGGCATGAAGACATTCGACCAAAGCCTGGTCGAGCTGTATCACGCCGGCGAAATCTCCTACGAGGACGCGCTGCGCTATGCGGACAGCTCCAACGAGGTGCGCCTGCGCATCAAGCTGGCGCAGGGCGGCGACGCGCATACCTTGTCGCAGGGCCTGGATGGCGTGGAACTGGAAGAGACGCGCGATTCGCAAAACTTCGGCGGCAGCAATCTGTTGAATCGCTGAGGCGTCTCGTGCAGAAATGAGGAAGGCGCCCGCGGGCGCCTTCTTCATTTCAACGCAACGGCAATCTGCCGCGTTCGATTACTGCTGTTCTGACGGCGCTCCGCCGACCGTGAGGTGGCTGACGTCCACACTCTTCACACCCTTGACGAGCTGGGCCACGCGCTCGGCATGCATTTTTTCGTTCTGCGAACCGACCGAGCCGGTCAGCGTGACCACGCCGTCGTTGGTCGATACCGAGATGTCGGCGGCCTTGATGCCCTTGGTGGTCCCGAACTCGGACTTCACCTTGGTGGTGATCCAGGCATCGGCTGCCTTGTCCGGCACGGTCTGGTCGTCGGATGATTTCTGCATCGGTGCAGCGTCCCGCGCCATGACCTGATTGAACGGCACTGCCGCGAAGGCGAGCACCAGACCGGTGGCAAGCACGCTGTTGCGGATCATCGAATGGTTACGCATGGCAATCTCCTGGCTGGAATGAAAGTCGGTCGGCGAGATGCCGCAGTAGCTGACTTCGGTGAACGCATGGCACCAGCAGCGGCGTGAATATCGCGTGGCCTTGACTCGTGCCGGTTCAGCGGGGGATTACGGATGCGAAGGAGATGTCGCAATGATGTTGCCCTGGCGTTTGATGCGCGGGCTCCCATGAAAAAACCGGGGCGCCGCAGCGCCCCGGTTTCGTGTCGAGCAATGAACGCTACTTCAGAACGGTCTGGCTGTTGATCACCATGCCGCTGTCGTCGACGTGCATTTCCGCATCGATGCTCTCGACGCGTTCGGCCTGGGATTTCATCGCGGCGAATTGCGCCTTCGAGCGTGCCGCATTGGCGGCGGCCTGAGCGCTGCTGTCGCCGTTGTCGACGCTGCCATCGATCGACGGCTCATCGCTCTTGCTGATCGTGGCGGTGGCGGCGGCCAGGCTGTCGACCTTCTGCTCCATCAGCTGCAGCCAGCTCAGGTACATCGCACCGGCCAGGTGCATGCGGGTCATCTGGCCGGCGTCGCCGACCGGATTCTTGAGGGTGTCGCCGAGCTTGCCGTCTTCGCCGGCACCCACGCCGAGCGCGAGTGCCTTTTCGCTCATGGCGAGCCACGCCGGCTGGCCCAGTATGCCGACCATGTCCTTCGGCAGCGGCAGTGGCCTGCCATCTTGTGTGAGTTTCAGCTCGGCCAGGGCAGGTACCATCATCTGACCCATCGCGAGCAGGCCGGCGGGGTTGTTGGTGCCCAGCACGAGGCGGCCGCTGAATGTCGGCATGGCGGCGTTCTGGCCCGGTACCAGCGAGTCCAGGACGATGCGCAGACCGAGCATGTCGCCGAACGGCGGAATCGCGGCTTTCTGCATGGCCGGACCGAGCTTGGCGAAGCTGTCGTTGAAGTCGATCAGCGAGGGGCAGGCGAACGGCTTGGCGGCTACGGCATCGGCCTGGGCCGACCAGAATGTGCGCATCTGCGCGACCGGCAGTGCCAGGCTCAGGTCGAACGGTGCAGTACCCGCACTCCCCAGTCCGGGCAGTTCCACCTTGAGGCCGCTGAAGGCCTTGCTGATGTCGTCTGCCAGTGCCACGTCGAAACGCACATTCTGGTGTTTGGTATCGAGCTTGGTATAGCCGAAGCTCAGCGTCGGTACGCGGGCAGCAATGCGGGCGGCATCCGTCGCGCAACTCGGCGGGGTCTGCAGCTGGTTGGCCACCGGTTCGCCGGTCTTGACCGATTCGGCTTCGGCGTGTGCCTTGAGGATCGCCGCAATCAGCGGATCCTTGCCGCTGACCGCCAACGGCAGCGCGCGGGTCAGATCCAACTCACCGACCAGCCACGGACGGTAGCCCTTGGCCTTGGCCAGCGTGGTCAGGCGGCCGTCGTCCTGCATATTTTCTTGCGGTCGATCCAGGCCGAGTGCCTGACGCAGCAGCGCCGGCGATGCGTCGGCCGGCAACAGCGCAGCCACGGCCTGCTTGCCAACCATGGCCAGGATCATCTCGGTGCCGGAGGCGGCGAACGCATACTTGCGATAGTTCTGCTTGTCCACGTTGGCGAGATCGAGCTTCTTGCCGTAGGCGGTTTCCAGCCGGCTGATGAAACCCTCGAACGCCTGCGGGTCGCTCAACTCGAAACGCAGCACCGGGGCCAGACCCAGTCCGTAGAGGGCGGAATGGCCCTTGAGATTCAGGCCGGCACC
>DAHUXL010000138.1 GCA_027307195.1 Rhodanobacter sp.
GTGCGATGCAGACACTTGATATCTCGCGCATGGATGCCAGTGTTTGTCTACTGATTCATCAAGCGAAACCGTCATGACCACCATGCAAGCCATCGAGATCACCCGCTTCGGCGCACCGGACGTCCTGCAACTGGCCCGGCGTCCGATACCGCAAGCCGGACAGGGCGAGGTGCTGATCAGAGTAGCGGCGTCCGGCGTGAACCGGCCGGACGTGTTCCAGCGCCAGGGTCATTACGCGCCGCCGCAAGGTGCATCCGACCTGCCCGGCCTGGAAGTGGCGGGAGAGCTGGTGGATGGCGATCTCACCGGCGATAACCCGTTCGGCCTCAAGCGTGGCGATGCCGTATGCGCCCTGCTCGCCGGCGGCGGCTATGCGCAATACGCGGTGGCACCGCTGGCGCAGTGCCTGCCGGTGCCGAACGGACTGCCGCTGGTCGAGGCCGCCGCGCTGCCGGAGAACTACTTCACAGTGTGGAGCAATGTGTTCGACCGGGGCCTGCTCGGTCGTGGCGAAGGCGGCGTGCGCGAAACCCTGCTGGTGCAGGGCGGTTCCAGCGGCATCGGGGTCACCGCGATTCAGCTGGCGCATGCGTTCGGCCATCGCGTGTTCGCCACTGCCGGCAGCGCGGAGAAGTGCGCGGCGTGCGTGCGACTCGGTGCGGAGCGCGCGATCAACTACCGCGATGAGGATTTTGTCGCAGTCGTGAAACAGGCCACCGACGGTCACGGCGTGGACGTGATCCTCGACATGGTTGCCGGCGACTACATTCCGCGCGAACTCGATGCACTGGCCGAAGGCGGCCGACTGGTCTTCATCGCCACGCTGGGCGGCAGCAAGGCCAGCATCGATGCCGCCACGATCATGCGGCGCCGGCTTACACTCACCGGCTCCACGCTGCGTGCGCGTCCCGTCGCGTTCAAGGGCGCGCTGGCCCGTCAGTTGCACGACAAGGTCTGGCCATTGCTGGAAGGCGGCAAGCTGCGGCCAGTGATCCATCAGGTGTTCCCTGCTGCCGAGGCGGCCCAGGCGCACGCGCTGATGCAAAGCAGCATGCATATCGGCAAAATCATGCTGCAGTGGTGAACCACACGAATTCAAGCGCAAGACCCGGAGTGCTGCCGCTGCCATCGATCCGTAGATTGAACAACACGCGATAATCTACCGGAGAGAACTCCCATGAAAACGTCCGACAAACATGCCGCACTTGCCGCCACCACTCAGGCCGACCCGCGCTGGGCTGCGGTGCAGGCGCGCGACGCGCGCGCCGACGGCACGTTTTTCTATTCGGTCAGGACCACCGGCGTGTACTGCCGTCCTTCCTGCGGCGCTCGCCCGGCCCGGCCCGAAAACGTGGCATTTTACGATTCCACCGCCGCTGCGGAGCGTGCCGGCTTTCGCCCGTGCAAGCGTTGCAAACCCGATCAGCCATCGCTGCAGGAACAGCACGCGGCGATGATCACCGAAGCCTGCCGGCTGATCGAGAACGCGGAGACGCCACCCACGCTCGAACAGCTGACGAAACCGAGCGGCCTGAGTCCCTTCCATTTCCACCGCGTGTTCAAGGCCGTCACCGGCTTGACGCCAAAGCAGTACGCCACCGCCCATCGCACCCGTCGTGTGCGCAGTGAACTGGCCCGCAGCGGCAGCGTGACCGAGGCGATCTTCGACGCCGGCTACAACGCCAGCAGCCGTTTCTACGAGTCGTCGAACCAGATGCTCGGCATGACGCCATCCAGCTATCGCGCCGGTGGAGTAGACCAGGACATCCGCTTCGCGGTCGGGGAATGCTCGCTGGGTGCGATCCTGGTCGCTCAGAGCGAGCGTGGCCTCTGCGCGATCCTGTTCGGCGACGATCCGGATGCGCTGGCCCGCGACCTGCAGGACCGCTTCCCCAAGGCGAACCTGATCGGTGGCGATCATGCGTTCGAGCAGCTGGTGGCGCATGTGGTCGGTTTCGTCGAAGCGCCGGCGCTCGGTCTCGACCTGCCGCTGGACGTGCGCGGCACCGCGTTCCAGCAGCGTGTATGGCAGGCGTTGCGCGACATACCAGCCGGCGTCACCGTCAGTTACAGCGACATCGCTCGACGCATCGGCTCGCCCAAAGCCGTGCGTGCGGTAGCCGGAGCCTGTGCAGCGAACATGCTGGCGGTAGCGATACCCTGCCACCGCGTGGTGCGCAATGACGGCGGCTTGTCCGGCTATCGCTGGGGTGTGGAACGCAAGCGCGCCCTGCTCGCACGCGAGGCGCAGGCATGAGCGCACAGCTGCGCGCTCTGCCCATCGCGACGACGGATGACGCCGGTATGCGGCTGCAGGTTTTCGACTGGGCCGGCGTCGCAGACGACCTCGACGCACAGGGCTGCGCGATGCTCGAAGCTCTGCTGTCACCGCAGGAATGCCGCGCACTGGCCGACCTGTACGCGGACGACAGGCTCTTCCGCAGTCGTGTCGTGATGGGCCGGCACGGCTTCGGACGCGGCGAATACAAGTACTTCGCCTATCCGTTACCGGATAGGGTGGGCAGCCTGCGCAACGCGATCTATCCGCGACTGGTACCGATCGCGAACCGCTGGAATGCGTCGATGGGGATCGACGTGCGATACCCGGACACGCACACCGAGTTCATCCAGCGCTGTCACGCCGCCGGCCAGCAGCGCCCCACGCCGCTGCTGCTGCAATACGGTGCGGAGGACTACAACTGCCTGCATCAGGATTTGTACGGCGAACATGTATTCCCGCTGCAGCTCGCGATCCTGCTGTCCGAACCGGAACGCGATTTCAGCGGCGGCGAATTCGTGCTGACCGAGCAGCGCCCCCGCATGCAGTCGCGGCCGCAAGTGGTGCCGCTGCGCCAAGGTGATGCCGTGGTATTCGCGGTGCACCAGCGTCCAGTGCAGGGTACGCGCGGGAGCTACCGGGTGAACCTGCGGCATGGCGTGAGCAGGATACGCAGCGGTCATCGGCATACGCTGGGCATCATCTTTCACGACGCCAAATGATCACGACCGATCTGTTTTCCGCTGTGCCCGATCCCTCGCGCCAGGACGAACCACTATGCGATGGCGCCGTGGTGCTGCGCGGGTTTGCGCTGGCTAACGAGTCGCCGCTGCTGCAGGCGATCGACACCATCGCGTCACAGGCGCCGTTCCGTCACCTGATCACGCCGGGCGGCTTCCGCATGTCGGTGGGCATGACCAACGCCGGCCCGCTGGGCTGGATCAGCGACCGGCGCGGCTATCGCTACGACCCGATCGATCCGGACAGCGGCAAGCCGTGGCCGCCAATGCCTGATGTCTTCCTGGAACTGGCTGGAGCCGCCGCCGCACTAGCCGGCTTTTCCGGATTCGTGCCGGATGCCTGCCTGATCAACCGTTACGAACCGGGCACCCGGCTGACCCTGCATCAGGATCGCAACGAGCGCGACTTCGGCCAGCCGATCGTTTCCGTCTCGCTGGGCATTCCGGCGGTGTTCCTGTTCGGCGGCATGCAGCGTACGGACCGCGCGCTGCGCGTACCGCTGGCCCATGGTGACGTGGTCGTATGGGGCGGCCCTGCGCGGCTGCGCTACCACGGCATACTGCCGCTCAAGCCGAACCATCACGCGGTGCTCGGCGAATGTCGCATCAATCTGACGTTTCGCCGTGCCGGCTAGCAAGGGAAATCCCGTTCCGATGAAAAACCGCAAGCCAGCATCCGCCGATGCATCGAAGTATCTGGCGTCGATCGACGCCGACTGGGCGCGGCTGGTGGCGCAACTCGGCCCCTGCGGGCACGAGCCGAAACCCGCGCGCGAACCGTTCGAGGCTCTGGTGCGCGCAGTGGCCTACCAGCAGTTGCACGTCAAGGCTGGCGACGCGATCCTCGCGCGCCTGCTGGCCCTGCATCCGCAGCAACCGTTTCCGACGCCGGCGCAACTGCGCGACGCCGGTTTCGATGCCATGCGTGCCTGCGGTTTCTCCACGCGCAAGATCGAGACGATCCGCGGCATTGCCACCGCCACGCTGAGCGGCGTAGTACCGAATCTCGCCGCAGCACAACAGCTGCCGGACGACGAACTGATCGCACGATTGAGCGCACTGAAAGGCATCGGCCGCTGGACGGTCGAGATGTTCCTGATCTACAGCCTGGCTCGTCCCGACATCCTGCCGGTGGACGATTTCGGTGTGCGCGAAGGCTACCGGCTGCTGAAGTCGCTCGACGTGGCACCCACGCCCAAGGCGATGGCGCTGATCGGCCAAGCCTGGAGCCCGCATCGCACCGCCGCCGCATGGTATCTGTGGCGCGTGCCGCGACCGGCGAAGGTGAAGGCCAAAGGCTGAACCCGCTACGGCGGGCTGACGCCGAGCCGATGCCCATACACCAGCTTGCCGCCGAGCCAGCCTGCCGCAGCCAGAAACAGGAAGCCCAGTACGCTCATGCCGATCGCGAGCAGGCTCGGTTCGGCGAGATGCGTGCGCTGCAGACGCAGGAACAGGCTGGCCGTATAGAACGCCAGCGCGCACATCACCATGAGCATGTGCCGGTTGACGTCCTTGATCGCCGGGTTGCCCTCGGCGACCTTGGCCAGCTCGAAAAAGCCGGCCAGCATGGCGGGGATCGAGAAACCGATCCCCGCCAGCAACAACACGCCGGCCAGACGCCACGCCGGTTCGCCCCAGACCAGATTGGCCAGATCCGCTGCTGTCGCCAGCGACCAGCAGGCGATCGGAAAATGGACCAAGGCGGGATGGAGTGGATGTCGCATGGCTCAGCCCAGCAGCAGGCTGAGCAAGGTCAGGAAACCGGCCACCGCGACACCGGCATGCACGCACACGACGGCCTTCGGTGCGACCTGCTTGCGCAGGTGGAACGAGGCGAGGAAGAAACCACCCAGCGCCGCGATCACCAGCAGACCCAGCGCCGCCGTGAGGCGACCGGGTGCAGCGCCCTTGAGCACTTCAAGGATGAGCAGCACCAGACCGCTGGCGCCCAACAAGGCGTGCAGCACCGAGATCGCCCATGGCGCCAGCTTGCCGCGCAACACGCTGGAAGCCAGCACCAGCCCGCCGACGGCGGCAATCGCAAATATCAGAACTGCATAAAGCAACATGTCATTCCCCTCTGGTTGCATCACGTGGTTGAAATGGAATCGCCAAGGATCGGATGCAACAGCGTGCTGGAGGTTCCCGTGCCACGCTTTTCGCTCAATAGATCAACCGGATGCCCAGCTGCACCTGGGTAAGCATCGACGCTGGTGACAGCCCGACATCCGCACGTTGCATGCGCACGCTGTCGATCCGGAGCACCTCGGCGGTTAGCCGCAACCAGTCACGTGGACGCCAGTTGAGCGCTGCGGTCACCGCATTGCCGTGCTCGCCCTGGGGAATGCCGGCTTCGGACCGCCCATCGTGCGTGCTGAAGTGCTCGATGCGCAGCGCTGGACGCCAGTTGCCACGGTTCCAGCCAGCGAGCAGAAAAGCCGAGCGGAAGCGGGTCTTGAATTGCATGCCATCCACCGGCTCGATCACGGTAGCGCCGTCCATCACCTGGGCGATCCAGCGAATCGGGCCGGTGTCGGTGCTGGCACCCATGCTCGTGAACCAGGTATGCCAGGCAAACACACCGCTCTCGGTATGTGCTGTCGGGTCCGCGCGGTTGTCATAGCGCATCAGGCTGATCCGTCCCAAGCCGGCCGCACGCCAGTCCAGATTCGCGTACCAGCCGATCCGGCTGCCGATGTTCTGGAACGGGTCGTAGCGGTGCGCCGGTGATGATCCGCTACCCGCCTCATCAGGTTCGCGCAAACGACTGCCCAAGCCGGAGGTAAGGTCGCTCAGCGACCAGCCGCGGTCAGCCAGCAGGTCACCGGCCGGATCGTTGCGCCGAAATAGCGCGCTGTGCAGCTCCCAGGTATTGGCGTCACCGCGCCATTCGACACGACCCTCGGCACCGATCACGCGTAGTTCCTCGCCGACCCAGCTGTTGATCGCCGATGGCGTGAGCGTCCACGGGCTGGTCCAGCCAATCGCATCGTTCTCCAGCGAGATCGGCGGCAGAAAAGCACCGACCTGCACCGACCAGCGCCAGCGCGAGAGCGAGACCGGGCGGTAGCGCACATACGCCTCGATCACACTTACGGTCGGACGATCGGTGGTCTGGAACTGGATCTCGCCCAGTGCCAGCAACGCCGGCGTGAGCTGCGCTGTACCGACCAAGCCCGCCCCGCCGAATTGCGCATCCGTACCGCCATCGCCGAAGCGTGTCTTGCCGAGGCCGCCCTTCGTCCAGCTGGTTTCGCCGGGGGCCGCGACCAGGCGACCGTCGATGTAGGCATGCAGGTCGACGTCCTGCGCAAACACCAGCGACGGGCACACCGCGGAACCCAGCAGGCAGAACCACCATGCGCAGCGCATCATGACGGCACTCCAGCGGAGGCATACCCGCCCCGCCCGGTGACGAACGCAGTAAAGGCCTCCGCGGCAAGTGCCCGGGAAATGAAATAACCCTGCGCGTGATCGCAACCTATCGAGGCCAGATAATCCAGCGCACCCTGGTCTTCCACGCCCTCGGCGGTGACGCGATAGCCCAGTCGATGGCTGAGGTCGACGATGGAGCCCACGATGATCCGGTCGTTCATGTCGGTGGCCAGATGCTTGACGAACATCTGGTCGATCTTCAGTTCGCTCACCGGCAGGTGGCGCAGATAGGCGAAGGTGGATTGCCCCACGCCGAAGTCGTCGATCGCGATACCGATACCCTGATCGGCCAGCCGGCGCAGGATGCGGATCGCGGTATCCGGCTCTCCGATCACGGCACGTTCGGTCACTTCCACGGTCAGGCAGGAAGCCGGTACGCGGTGAATCGAAAGCAACCCAGCGATCCGCACCGGCAGCTCGGCGTCCTCCAGGTCGCGCGTCGACAGGTTCACTGCGATATGCAGCGGCAGGCCCTGTTCAATCCAGCGCTGCGCCTGTGCCAATGCGCTGGCCAGCACCCAGCGGGTGACCCGATGGATATTGCCGGTGTCCTCGGCCATGCCGATGAACGCATCCGGCGGCACCCGGCCACGGCGTGGATGACTCCAGCGCAGCAAGGCCTCGGCGCCATCGACGCGCTGACTGACCAGATCCAGCTTGGGCTGGTAGTGCAACAACAGGCCGTCGCGATCGAGCGCATCACGCAGATCACCCATCAGCGACAGTCGATCGGGCCGATGCGGATCGGTAGCCGCGTCGTAGAAACTCAGCGCGCTGGCCGAGCCGCTGGCCGCGAACTGCGCCACTTCGGCATGGCGCAGCAACGTGCCCGCCTGCGAACCGTCGGCCGGCGCCATCGCGATGCCCACCGAAGGCAGCCTGTCGATGCTGATGTCGGTTTCCTGATACGGCTCGTTGAGTACGTCAAGGATGCGTAGCGCTGCCGCGACTGCTGCCGCCTGATCGGCCCGCGACAACCACAGCATGAATTGCGTGTCGCTGGTGCGTGCCAGGTAGGCCGCAGCCGTGACCCGCTGGATGCGCCTGCTGGCGTCGCGCATCAGGCGATCGCACAGCGCGTGCCCCATCGTCTTGATGATCTCCGGCACGCGGGTCAGCCCGACCATCAGCAAGGCACCCTCACCCGCACCGTCGCCACCAAGATGTTGGTCGACGGTAGCTTCGGCTGCCACGCGGTTGGGCAGGTCCGTCACGCTGTCGTGCATGGCCTGATGACGGATATGCCACTCGCGCTGGCGCACCGCATCGGTCATGGTGCCGAAGGCGCCGGCCAGCTGACCGATCTCGTCGTGCCGTTGCATGCTGGCAGGGGCGCGGTAATCACCCGCTTCGATGCGCCGTACCGCCGCGGCGAGTGCCTCGACCGGGCGCGATACGCTGCGTGCAGTGAACCAGGCGCCGAGCAGACCCACGACCATCCCCAGCCCCAGCAACGTCGCCCAGGCGATCGCCACGGAACGGAACGGGCTCAGTGCGTCGTCCAGCGAATAACCCAGCACCGCCACCACAGACGTGCCCTGCTTCGGCTGCTTCAGGCGTTGCGCGAGCACCATGTATTCCTTGCCGTCGACTTTCGTCAGCAACGGCTTCCACGGCAGTCCCTGGTGTGAGGCCTCGAGACTGTCGACCAGCCCGGTGTGTCGATCACCGCGTGCCACCATCGTCCAATGGCCGGGAGTCGACCGAGTCGCCAGCTCGATGTCCCGCGGCAGTGCGGAAAGTTGTTGCATATGCGCCAGCAATGCATCATCCAGCGGCACGTTCACCACCACCAGTCCGACCGGCTGTGGCGCGTAGATCGGCACCACCACCATCCACGAGGCCTTGCCGTCCAGCGCGACCACGGCGGCCGTGCGCCGGTCATACGCGCTGTCGATCAGATCGGGAAAGGGAAAGCGTGTGCGCGCAGTTGCCGCATCACCGGTATCCGCCTCGACCGTACCATCCAGACCGATCAGCAGCATGCGTGAGGCACCCACCCGGCGACCGTGATTGCGCAATACCGACAGCACGGTGCCGCGATCGCGCTCGGCGATGGCCGCACGCAAGGCATAGTCGAGCGAAAGCACTTCGACGTTGCCGGCGATCCGCGCCGAAATGTCGTCCATCTGCGCCACGAACGCCTGCGCATTGGCCGTCAGTTGGCGCTCGCCTTCGGTCACCAGCGCACGCCGGGTCACCTCGTAGACCAGGCCAGCGGTAAGCAGCTGCACCGTCACCAAAGTCGCGACGAAGAACAGCGCAAGGCGGAGGCGGAAACCCATGGATGGCATGGCCGGCTCAGTAATCCAGATGTTCGCGATCCATGAACATGCGCGGGTCCGGCAGCAGCGACAGCGTGAAACTCAGCTGCACGGTGTCGGCATCGCCCGCGATGATCACGCTCTGGATCGGCTCCGCACGGCCGGGATGCAACTGGGGATGCCACACATGTGCGGTGTAGCGACCGGGAGCGAGACGATCGAGCCTTGCATAGCCATCATGGCTGGACATTGCGACGGCCGACACCGCGGATACGAACAGATAGGTGGCCATGTGATCGTGGATGTTGCAGCCGACCGCAGCGACACCGGCTTGGTCCATGCTGAGTGCGGGTGAACTTTCGCCCGGACGCAACACGAATTCGAACGTCTTGATGGCGGCGAACGAATAGACGTGATGCCGCGTGCTGTCGCTGTTGCGGAACACCACCTTGTCTCCGGGACGCAGCACCTGCACGTACGGAATGAAGGTCTCGTCGCGCTGGTCAATGATGTAGGTAGCCGGGGGTGCTGCGGATGGGTTGGCAGTAGTGCCTGTATCCGGCGTCAACATGAGTACCGCGTCATTCACCGCGTGGCCCTGAGCATCGCTGAAATGCACGACGACTTCCGCCGCAGAAGCGGAGCATGCGCTCCCCAGCAACAGCGCGACGACCATGAACAGGCAGCGCATCGACGATTCCCCCGATTCCCCATGCGCGACTAGCCTACCGCAGTTTGCCTGGCCGCCGAGCCCGTATGGCGTAGCGGCTGCCGACCGGCTCGACCAAGGTGCAAGTGCCGATCCCGCCACGGCTTGTTACGCTCGCCAGATCGACTGATCGCGAGGCAGGCATGAGCATCCACACCATCGATACTGGTTTTGTCCGACCGCGGTTCGATGCGGCATACCTGATCGTCGAGAACGGGCGCGGTGCCTTCATCGACTGCGGTACCAACTTTTCCGTACCGCGCATGCTGGCCGCGCTGGACGAGGCCGGAATCACCGCTGCCGAAGTGGATTGGCTGATCCTCACCCACGTCCATCTGGACCACGCCGGCGGTGCCGGCGAGCTGATCGCGCAGCTGACAAATGCGAAGCTGGTGGTGCATCCGCGCGGTGCCCGGCACATGATCGACCCATCGGCACTATGGGCCGGTGCCAGCGCCGTGTATGGCGAGGCAGTGATGGAGCAGACCTATGGCTGGCTGCGCCCGATTCCCGCTGAGCGGGTCATCGAGGCGCCGGATGGGCATGTGGTGAATCTGGCTGACCGACCCTTGCTGTGCGTCGACACCCCGGGGCATGCGAAACATCACCTGACTGTCTACGACGCCCGCGCGAATGTGTGCTTCACCGGCGACGTGTTCGGCCTGTCGTATCGCGAATTCGATACGGCGAAGGGCCCGTTCATCCTGCCCACCACCTCGCCGGTGCAGTTCGATCCGGACGCCCTGCACGCCTCCATCGACCGGCTGCTCGCGCTGCATCCTTCCGCGATGTACCTCACCCATTACGGCCGGGTGGAACACGTGGAGCGACTTGCTGCCGACCTGCACCAGCAGATCGACGCGATGGTGGCGCTGGCCCGCGCGGCGGATGGTCAGGACGATCGTCATGCAACCCTGGTCGAGACGCTGACCGAGCTGTATGCCGGTCGCGCCGCAGCTCACGGCTGGACACAGGGCCGCGAGGCACTCGTCCAACTACTGCACATGGATATCGAGTTGAATGCGCAGGGACTGGCGGTATGGCTCGATCGCTAGCGTACCGCAGTCGTAACCCGACCTGGATCAGGCCAGCCGCGTACCGTTCGGTACCGGGCGCTCGACTGCCGTAATCACCACGCCTTCGTCGGTGTGAAACCCGGTAAGCAGGAACTGCGAACGGAACGGGCCGATCTGCTTCTCGGGGAAGTTGATCACGCCCACGATCTGGCGACCGACGAGTTGCTCGGCGCTGTACAGCGAAGCGATCTGC
>DAHUXL010000139.1 GCA_027307195.1 Rhodanobacter sp.
TCATGAATTCGACCCGCCCCACCGTCCTCGCCGCCATGTTTGCCGTCGCGCTCGGCAGCCTGCTCGCCGCTCCATCGGCGGCCGGCGCCGACGCAGGGCCCGGGCCCGCTCGGCACTTCGATCTGGTGAACGCCACGTTGGACAGTGTCATCGCGCTCGCCATCGCACCTGCCGAGCGCGATTCTTTCCAGGACATCGATCTCGGCCAGCCGCTGCAAGGCGGCCTGACATCCATGACCTTCGACGTCCCCGCTGGCGGATGCCTGCGCAACCTTCGCGTCACCTTCAATGGTGGGCGTACCCAGCTCTTTCCGCGCATCGATGTCTGCCGCAGCAGCGGCCTGCGCCTGACGCTGCACAGCAGCAGACCGAAACATTACGGAGCATGATCAAACCAAGGCCAGAATCCGAGACTTCCCTTCCCTGGCCAGAACCATCACCCCGCAGGTCCGGGACCGCCGCCCATTCGGTTGCGCCCAGCCGCCTTGGCGCGATACAGCGCTTCATCCGCACAGCGAAGCAGTTGTTCCGGCGATTCCGTGGCAGCGGGCACGACAGCAGCAATGCCGATGCTGATCGTCACATGCGGCGCGACGTCGGAACAGCGGTGCTCGATCGCCAGCGCGCGCACGGCCTCGAGCATGCGTTGCGCGACCGCCACCGCTTCGTCGGCGTCGCATTCGGTGAGCAGCACCGCGAACTCTTCGCCGCCGTAGCGTGCAGCGATATCCGCGGCATTCCAGCGCAGCACCTTAGTCAGCGCACCTGCGACGGCGGTCAGCGCGACATCGCCGGCGAGATGGCCGTAGGTATCGTTGTAGGCCTTGAACGCATCGACGTCGCACATCAGCACGGCCAGCGGTGCACCGCGCGCCGCGTGCTCGTCCAACGCCGCACGCAACCGCTGGTTGAACTCGCCGCGATTCGCAATGTGGGTGAGGCCGTCGAGCGCGGCGATGCGCTTCAGCTCGGCGTTCGCGTTGCGCAATGCTTCCGTGCGCTGCGCGACCTCGCGGGTCAGCTCGCGCTCGCGCTCGTGCAGGCGCCAGATGCGCAGCCGGTAGATCGCAGCCAGCAGGCCGATGACGATCATCGCGACGAGGGTGCGGAACCACCAGGTGGCGTACCAACTCGGCACGATCGTGAAAGCCACGCTGGCGCCGTCGGTGTTCCATACGCCATCGTTGTTGCTGGCAATCGCCTGGAACACGTAGTCGCCAGGCGGAAGGTTGGTGTAGTAGGCAACGCGACTGTTGCCGGCATCGATCCAGCCGCGGTCGAAGCCCTCGATGCGATAACGGTACTTCACCGCAGCAGGCGCCACGTAGCTCATCGCGGCATAGTGCAGTTCGATGCGTTCCACGTCGGGACCGATCCGGCCGACGCGACCCGGGGCCATGTCCTTGCCGTCCACCAGCACGCGCTCGATCGCGACCGGCGGACGCATCTGGTTCACGCGCTCGTGCTTCGGATCCACGATCACGACACCGTTGGCCGTGCCGAACCACATCCGCCCGTCGCGCGTGCGCCATGCCGGTGTCTGCGAGGCGCCATTGGCCTGCTGCGACAGCATGCCGTCGTTCTTGCCGTACCAGCGGGGCTCGATCTGCGTCACCGCGCCGCGGTCGAGCGCGTCGATGTCGGACCGCGCAAGCCGCGCGATGCCGCGGTTCGAACTGACCCAGAAGTTGCCTGCGTCGTCGTCGAGCACGGCGAACACCGTGTCGCCATAGAAGCCCGCCCGCTCGGTGAAAGCCTGCACCACCTGCCCCCGAATGCGCATGAGTCCCTGGCTCGTGCCGAGCCACAGGTCACCATCGGGTTCGGGATGAAACGCGAACACGCTGATGCCCGGCAGGCCATCGGTGCCGCAGCGGTCGACCACCCCATCGTGCAGGCAGCGCAAGCCGCTGCGCTCGCCGATCCACAGACGCCCGGCCGAATCCTCGTACAGTGCACGCGTGTCATCACCATGCGTGCCCTGAACCACGCCAACCTTGTCGCCGTTGATCTTCACCATACCTTGCAGGGTCGCCACCCACATGCCGCCATCACGACTAGGTGCGAACGCGAACACGATGGTGCCCGGCAGGCCATCGCCGATGCCGAAGTTGCGCACCGTGCCATCGTGCGCGATCCGGCTCAAGCCATCGGTCGTTCCCACCCAAAGGTTGCCGGCCGCGTCGGACTGGATCGCGCGCACAAGCAGACTCGGCAGCTTCGCGTTGACCGCTGTCATTGGCACCAGCACCTGGTTCTCGTAACGTGCCAGTCCGGAACCATCGGTGCCGATCCAGAGCGTGCCTGCGCGATCCTGGTACACGGCACGCACCGCATTGGAATCCATTTTCCCGGTGACGGTGACGAGCTTCGAATCGCTGAAGCGATGGATGCCGCTGGAAGTGGTACCCATCCAGAGATTGCCTTCACGATCCTCGAACATCGACCGGACGGTCTCGCCGACCATGCCGCTCAGCGCGCTGTCGCAATCGAAGCGCGCAGCAGTCAGGCGGCAGACGCCCATGCCGAGCGGCGCGAACCACATGCTGCCGTCGCGGTCGCCCAACAGGGAGTAGATGCGCTTGCCATCGAGCGCGGCTGCACGCGGGTCACGCTCGAAACGCCCATTGCGGTAGCGCACGGGCCCGGCCTGCGTGCCGACCCAGATCGTGCCGGCATGGTCGATCGCGAGGCTGTGAACGGAGTTGGTTGGCAGGCCGCGCCGGGTATCGAACGTCTCTGCATGGCCATTGCGCCAGTGCAAGACACCTGCATCATCCGTGGCGATCCACACTCCACCCAATGCATCGGCCACGATCGCGTGATAGAACCCGCGCGGCGGAAACCCGCTTTCCTCGCCGAGCAGACGGATACCCTTCGCCCCCATTCGCGCGACGCCGGCGTTGGTGGTCAGCCACAGCGCGCCGCCCCGATCCTCCGTGATGCCGAACACGCTCTTGATGCTTGCCGGCAGCGTCACCTGTTCCAGCTCGCGCCCACGGCGACGGTACAACCCGTCGTTCAGCGTGCCGACCCACAGCGTACCGTCGCGATCGACATAGACCGCCGTGATTGCCGTGCTCTTCAATACCGATGACACGCGCGGATCGATGGTGTCGAACTCCGCGCCGCTGTGGTGAACCAGTCCGCCGTATGTCGCCAGCCAGATCGAGCCGCCCTTGCCCTGCGCAATGGACAACACCGTGCCTTGCGGCAGCTGGTTTTCGTACCAGACATGGGTCAGCTGCCCGATCGCGCGATCGGGATCAAGCGCGCGGACCGGTGACACTGCCAGCAAACCGCATATCACCAGGACGAGCGAGGCCCATCCCCTGATCCGACCATTCATGCGCAATCCAACCGTTCCCCCTGCGATCCGGTTTCCATCCGGGCAGCGTGCCATCGGCCACGCCCCCCGTCAGCCATCGGTCCGGAAGACCGAGGTACGAACTATCGCATATCCCGCTGAGCTGGCGGCATAACAGAACCGTGAGCAAGCCGCAGCTCCCTGCCTGACCGCGGTTGACAGACCACCCGACTCGCCTCTGGCACCGTGGCAACCACGCCAGTTGGGTCGCGGCAATCTCAGCGCGGCAATGCGGCCTGACGTCCCTGCAGGAAGCGCCGGACGGCGGGATCGCTGGCGAGGCCGATCGCGATGTCGAAGGCAGCGCGAGCCTCGGGACAGGCATGGGTTCTGGCCAGCAGTGCCGCGCGTGCTGCCCAGTAGGGTTGGTATTCGACGAGCCGGCCGTCGGCAGCAAGCGCATCCACGATCTCGAGTGCGGCACGCGGACCTTGCAGTTCCGCTATGGCGAGCGCGCGGTTGAGGGCGACCACCGGCGAACCGGAGAGTGCGAGCAGCGCGTCGTAAATCTGCACCTCGGGCGTCCAGTCGGTGCGCCCGCTGCGGCGGCGCTCGACATGCGCGGACTGCAGTGCCGCTTCCAGCTGATAACGGCCGATGCGGCCCAGCGCGCTCGCACGCAACAGCAGCGCTTCGGCCTCGTCGATCATGGCCGCATCCCACAGTGCGACATCCTGCCCGGCCAGCGGCACGTAGTCGCCATCCGCATTGCGGCGCGCATGGCAGCGTGCCTGCGCGTGCAACATGCAGGCCAGCAGGCCCAGCGCTTCCGGTTCCTGCGGCAACAGCCCGGCTACCAGGCCGGCGAGGAACAGCGCTTCCGCGGTGAGATCGCGCCGGATCACATCGGTGCCGCCGGGATCACTCCAGCCTTCCGCAAAGGCGGCGTAAATCGCATCCAGTACGCCTGCCAGCCGTCCGGCCAGCTCATCGCGTGCGGGGATGGCAAACCGGATGCCGGCCTCACGGATCTTCTGTTTCGCGCGCCCGAGGCGTTTGCCCATGGCAGCCGGTGATGCGAGAAACGCCGAGGCGATGGTCTTCGCATCCAGCCCCAGCACGGCCTGCAACATCAATGGTGCACGGATGCCCGCATCGATCGCCGGATGCGCGCACGCAAACAGCAGCGCCAGACGTCGGTCCGGAATGGCCGCGTCATCCATCTCCGTCGATGTGGCCGCGTCGAGCTCCGCCAATATCTGCAACTGCACGGCCACTGCTTTACCGTTGCGGTGGTGCCGGTGGCCGTCGATCCCTTTGCGCCGCGCCACGGTCAGCAACCATGCTTCCGGATTCGCAGGACAACCGTTATGCGGCCAGTCCGCCAGCGCCGCGGCAAACGCTTCCGACAACGCATCTTCGGCCGCCGCCACGTCACGCATGGCGGCGGCCAGAAAGGCAACCAGCTTGCCGTAGCTGCGCCGCGCGACGGCGTCTGCAGTACTGCGTGCCAGCGCCGCGCTATCCAAGCCTACATGCTCCACACCGGTCGCACTTCGATCGTGCCATGGCTCGCACCGGGGCAGCGCGCCGTCCAGGCAAGCGCCGCATCCAGGTCAGGCACGTCGATCAGGTAGTAGCCGGCCAACTGCTCCTTGGAGTCCACGTAGGGACCGTCCAGCACCTGCGACTTGCCGTCCGCCACATGCACGGTGGTCGCGGTCGTGCTGTTCTGCAGGCGGTTCGAGCCGACCAGCACACCCGCCGTCTTCAGTGCCTGCGTATACGCCCCATAGGCCGCGACGCCCTGTTCCTGTTCGGCCGGTGTCATCTGCGACCAGCCGTTCTCGTTCGAATACAGCATCAATAGATATTGCATCGGGATTCTCCGCAATGAGTGATGGCGGGCAGTGTGCGCCGCCATTCCTATGACGCGCGAGGTCCGGCGATTTGGACAGGACCGATCTTATCGGGATCGAACCGGGCAAACTGACCGATCCGCCGACGCTCCAGCACGACGTCGCGAAAGCATCTTTCAACACGCTGCTAGACTCCACTGGCCGACTCTCTGACCAAGCTGCGTCTGGGTATGGGGACGCGGGGTCTTCCACAATCTTGCCGGGGTTGGGTGTCATGGCCATGCCGTTGTCGTGGAAAATCGGAGCCGGCGTGGCGGGTTTGATCGTTGCCGTGTTTGCCTGGAATGGGCTTTCCCGGTACCTCGCAGCG
Source organism: Rhodanobacter sp. (assembly GCA_027307195.1). Classification (GTDB taxonomy): domain Bacteria; phylum Pseudomonadota; class Gammaproteobacteria; order Xanthomonadales; family Rhodanobacteraceae; genus Rhodanobacter. The sequence continues at coordinate 5,537 of DAHUXL010000139.1, forward strand.
CGCCACGCCGACGAGATCACGCGCGATTCCGTTCGCACCGCCGAGCTGAATGCGCAGCAGGCCAAGGCGCATGCGCAGCAGTACCAGGCCCAACTGGCAGCCAACCTGAAGCAGCGGCGTGAGGACTTGTCCAACACGTATCAGGAAGTGAATGAGCAGGGCCGCCAGTATCAGGCGGCCCAGGCCATACGCCTGGACAGGCAGCGGCAGGAAGAGCTTCGCGTACAGGCAACTTATCGGCTGGATCGAAACCAGCAGTGCGCTGGTGGCATCGTCATCGACCGCAGCGGTTCGAGCTTCACGCAAGCGGTCGGCAAGGATGGCGCGCCGATCCCGTGCAAGGGTGACACGGCGACACAACCGCTGCGCTGATCCTGCAGCGACGTCACCGCGGCTGCGTCAGGTATTGTCATCGGCACCTACCCGCTTTCGGCAACGGCATGACCCCCACCGTAACGCCTATCACTCCCGAAATTTCGCGTGCCTCCATGGTGGTCGCTGCGCTGTCGACGGTGGTGGAGTGGTACGACTTCACGCTCTACCTGTATTTCGCCACGGTGCTGTCGCGGGTGTTCTTCGGTGGCGGCCACAACTCGTTGCTGGCCACGCTGGCCGGGTTTGCCATTTCCTACGGCATGCGGCCGTTGGGCGCGATGGTGTTCGGTCATATCGGCGATCGCATCGGGCGGCAGCGCACGCTGATGCTGTCGATGATGCTGATGACGCTGGCGATGCTGGCGACGGCGTTGCTGCCCGACTACGCCACGATCGGACCTGCGGCGGGCGGCCTGCTGTTGCTGCTGCGCTGCTTCATGGCGTTCTCTGTCGGCGGCGAATACACGGGCGTGGTCGCCTACCTGCTGGAAGGCGCGCGCGAGGACCGGCGCGGCTTGATCACCTCGCTGGCCTCCGCCGCCAGCGAGATCGGCGCGATGCTGGCCGTGGCGATCTCCGCGCTGGTGGTCAGCACGCTGAGCACCGCCCATCTCGATGCCTGGGGCTGGCGCATTCCGTTTTTTGTGGGCGCGGCACTGGCCGGCTGCGTCTTGATTGCCCGCTCCAGCATGGACGAATCACCGGATTTCCTGCGCCAGGTGCAGCACAGCAGCGTGCCCGAATCACCGCTGCGCCACATGATCGCCCATCACCGGCCTGCGCTGCTGCGTACCTTCGCCATCTCGGCGCTTGGCTCGATCACCTATTACGTCGGCATCACCTATGTGCCGGCTTTCCTGAGCTCGTCGGGCATCCTCGCCGAAGGCCGTTCGCTATGGCTGTCGACCGTTGCCGCAGTGGCGGTCATCCTGGTCACGCCGCTGGCGGGTGCGCTCTCCGACCGCGTTGGCCGCAAGCCGATGCTGATCTGGCTGGGCGCCGCCGGCATGCTGCTACCGTTGTCGATGTTCGCCCTGATGGCCGGCGGCGGCGAGCTGCACATCGCCGCTGGCGCAATCGTGCTGGCCTGCCTCGCCGGCGGCGTGAGTGCGGTGGGTGCCCCGGCGACCGCCGAGCAGTTTCCCGGCGAAGGCCGACTCAGCGGCCTGGCGCTGGGCGTGACCGCCGCCACCGCGATCTTCGGCGGCCTGACACCCTTTCTCGCCGAGCTTTTCATTCGGCAGACTGGATGGACCGCCCTGCCCGGCGCCATGATCGCCGCCGTCGCGCTGGCCGTCATGCCCGTGTTCCTGACCATGCCGGAGACCCAGCCGGGTCGGGTCAGAGCCCATGCCCGCGAGCGGGTGGGCAAAGAGGGCTGCGACATTTGATCGGCAAGAGAAATGTCTCTGAGGCATTCATCCATCCCCAATAGCCACGGATCCCGCCTCGCTCCATCCGGGCGACCGGCTTATCTAGGGGCTACTTGCCCACCGCCTGCTTCACCAGCGCGGCGATCCGCTTCTCCACCTCGGCGTTCAGGGCCTTGAGCGCGAATGTGGTCGGCCACATGGCGCCGTCGTCGAGCCTGGCCTTGTCATTGAAGCCGAAGGTGGCGTACCTGTCTTTGAATTTCTGTGCGCTCTTGAAGAAACAGACGACCTTGTCGTCCAAGGCGTACGCCGGCATGCCGTACCAGGTCTTTGGCATCAGCGCCGGCGCGCTGGCCTTGACGACGGCATGCAGCCGCGTCGCCATGCCGCGGTCGGGCTCCTGCATCGCGGCGATCGCCGCCAGCAGCTCGCGCTCCCCTTCCTCCCTGCTCCTGTTCGCACGCGCCTCCGCCTTCAGCTCCTGGGCGCGGGCCTGCATCGCGGCCCGCTCCTCAACTGTGAATGTCTGGGCACTCTTCGGGGCCGCCGTGGCGGGCTTGCGCGGGGCCTTCTTTGCAGCCGGACTCATAGGAAACTCCTCACGTGGATTCGCATCGAAAATCTCAGCGCCGCTCCTGCACGCGCAGCAGGTTGCCCGCGGGATCACGCACGGCACAGTCGCGAACGCCGTACGGCTGATTGGTCGGCTCTTCGACAATCTCGGCGCCGCTGGCCTGGATCCGTTCGAAGGCGGCGTCGAGGTCCCTGGTCGCCAGCAGCATGATGGCGTAGGTGCCCTTGGCCATCATCTCGGCGATGGTGTGCTTCTCGTCGTCGGTGACACCGGGGCTGGCAGCCGGTGGGTACAGCACGATGGACGTGCCGGGCTGGTCGGGCGGCCCGACCGTGATCCATCGCATCCCGTTGTAGCCGACGTCGTTGCGCACTTCGAAGCCGAGCGTGTCGCGATAGAACGCCAACGAGGCGTCCGGATCGGTCTGCGGAAGAAAGCTCGCGTGAATGTTGATGTCCATGGCCGTCCTGCTCGGTGGGGAAGGAGCCGTCATGCTAAGTCCGACTCGGGGACCGGCGCTTCTCCATTCCTGATCGGTTGCGTCCTGACCGGTCGCGTCACCTGTCGCGCCACGCAGGATGGCATCCCCGTGGTGGCGGCCGCCGCGTCGCGCCGATACACGCTGGGCGGCACGCCGGCCAGCTCGGTGAAACGCGTGCTGAACGTACCCAAGGATGCGCAGCCCACCGCGAAGCAGACTTCGGTGACGCTGAGGTCGCCACGACGCAGCAGCGCCATCGCGCGCTCGATGCGCCGGGTCATCAGGTAGGAATAAGGCGACTCGCCGAAGGCGAGCTTGAACTGGCGACTGAGGTGCCCGGCCGACATGTGCACGCCGTGGGCAAGCGCTTCGACATCCAGCGGCTGCGCATATTCGCGATCGATCCGGTCGCGCACCCGGCGCAGTCGCGCGAGGTCGCGCAGGTGCTGCTCTGCGGCGGATCGATTGTTCATTGGCGTGATCGTCCCACTTGGCATCGGCGTGCTCAAGCCCGTTGAAACAGGATAGCGTCACTACCCTGTGGCCGAGCTTGCAGCCTCCCCTGCCGCAAGCTCGGCGCACACGGCAGCAGTGTGATCGTCGGCCGGGAAGGTGCAGTCGATGCGTAGCTCGTCGAGAGTCACGTCGTACGGCGCCGCGAAGGTGGTGAACGTTTCGAAGAAGCGCAGCTCGCCGAACTTGCTTCGGAAGGTGAAGGTGACGATCGGCGAGGGTTCGTCGCCCCGCTCGCGCTCGCGCCAGCGTGCGGGAACGTCGGGATAGGCAAACACTTCATCGAGCAATTGCCGGGTCCGGCGGTCGGTCGGATTGGCGGCGAGATCGTCGTGCAGGTGCCGGATGAAGCGTGCGGCCACTTCGTGCCAGTTGGCGATCACCGGACGAAAGTCTTCCGGATCGAAAATCTGGTGCAGCAGATTGACGTGCCGGCCCGGCCGGCCTTCCATCAGCATCTGGCCGACCCGGACCGCTGCCGCATTGGTCGCCAGTACATCCCAATGACGGCTGATCACGAACGCCGGATACGGCTCCTGATGCGCGAGGATCAGGTCGACCGCCTGGCGCACGCGATCGAGGGCGGGCGCCCCCAGCGAACGTTCGGGATGCATCGCCGCGAAACCCGCCGCGCGCAGCAACACGTTGCGCTCCCTCAGCGGCATGCCCAGCGCGTCGGCCAGCCGCGATACCGTGTCGCGGCTCGCGCGCGCCTTGCCGGTTTCGACGCAGCTGAGGTGGCGGGTCGATATGCCGGTCTCCAGCGCCAGGTCGAGCTGGCTAAGGCGCCGCGCCGCGCGCCACTCCCGCAGCAAGGCGCCGATTGGCGGATGGGACAGAGGAGCCGTGAGCGTGTCGATGGCGAATCCTTCGTGCGATACCACGCGAAGAATATCTCTAGATGCCCGCTCCGGCGCATGGCGCGTCTCCCGGCCGGATCGCGTGGAACTCTATCGAAAGACCTAGATCATCCCGCGTCGGGGCGAGGAAGGATTCACCGGACAAGCCGCGATAAATTGTCAGCGTGCGCTCGTAGCCACGTTCGACCCAACGCTGCGCGCGCCCGAGATCGGCGACGCCGACACTCACGCCCAGAATGCGCGGCCCACCGGTTGCCATGGCCTCGGCTGCGGCACCGGTGCCGTCAGGCTGAAGCACCAGCAACGCCGTCGGCCCGACCGGCACGCAAAAACCGCGGGCGCCGACCGCGGGCAACCGGGTCGGCACCGCGCCGCCGAAGCCCATCTTTTCGAGCTGCCTGCGGTCGGCCTCGGCGTCGCCCGACACCAGCCATATCGCCGACAGTTCGCGCGCGCCATTGGGATGCTCGCGCGTCACGCGGTAATCGTCCGCATTCGCAGTATCGATCTGGTCAGGAGCGTAGTTGGCTGCATAGTCGATGAAGAAGGTGTTGCTCGACAGCGGTGCACGATCGAACGCGAACAACCGCCAACCCGGTTTCTTGCTGTCAGGCCCCGTGAAAAACGGCGTCACCGCATAACCAAGCCCCTTGAGCGAACGGTGGATCGCATCGAGCGTCGCGGAGCGGAAACCGAAGCTGCGCGATCCCGGGCCGCCCTTGAGCGCCAGCTGGTCTTCCTTCATGCCCGGATCGAAGCTCGGATCGGGCCGGGTGATGCCGAGCAGTTCGATAAAACTGCTGTCGGCGAACCGGACGTATCGATTGGCGACTCCGCCGGGGTCGTGCCCGGGCCGCACCTGGAAGCCCAGCTTGACCGCCATGACCGAGGTGACCTGATCGATCCCGCGCCCCCAGAGCAGAATGTGGTCGAGTCGCGTAGAGGGTGCTGCGACAACACGGGGCGACGCCTGTGCAGCGCCGAGACACAGGACCATTGCCAGAACGAGCAACATCGGGCGCATGGGGAATCCCTCGGCTGAAGTGCCGCGATTTTCGTTGCCAGCAGCACCTCAACGCCATGACCTCCGAGGTCATGGCGTTGAGGTGCTCAAGGGCTTCAAGGATTCCGGATGAGCCGCCCCTGTTTTACGCCGCTGTCTCTCTGGGGTAGCCGCTGTTCGCATGCTGCGGGCGGGAACTCTCATTCTCGACAGGCTGCCGCCGACAACATCGAAGGCGAGCTTGAACCGGCGGCAGGTGCCCGACCAACCGTACACCGCAAGACCGCTGCTCATCTGCATGATCGTTCCCCGCGGTGCCGCAGTGCTCAAGTCCAGCAAACAGCCAATTAGGACGCGAACCTGAACCTAAACCCCGTTTAAGCCAAGTAAGTGAACCCGACCCCGTTTTTGCGTGCCGTTTGGGGGATAGGCTGACCCTCCGTCCGACCGAACTGGAGTCCCGCCATGGCCCTGTGGAAAGAATCCGTCAAGACCTCCGCCACCGAAACACTCGAAGCCACGGACCTGGCACACCGTTCCATCCCGGAGACCAAACCCGAGGCGTCGGCGCCGGTGCAACCCGCATTCCGTCCCACGCCCGCGCCAACACCCGGCAAGCCCAGGGCCGAATCGCTGATCGCACCCGATATCACCATCGAGGGCAAGATCGAAGGTGAGGGCCATGTGCGCATCGCCGGCAACTTCAAGGGCGACGTCAACGTGCGCGGCGACCTCACCATCGAGCCCGGCGCCAAAGTGACCGGCAGCGTGCGCGCCGAGAAGGTCACCATTGCGGGCGAACTGATCGGCAACATCGAATCCGCGGCGCACGTGGAATTGCAGCAAAGCGGCGCGCTGACCGGCGACCTCAAGGCAGGCTCGCTCAGCGTGGCAGCGGGTTCGCGCATGCGCGGCCAGGCCGAGTTCGGTTGGGACGATACGAAGGACGGCAACAGCGGGCACAAGGCCCAAGGGCACAGCGGCACCGCCTCGTGAGCAACTCGAATCCGGGCACGGCCGGCGCGACGCGCACCTGTCCGCACTGCCGGGAGACCATCCTGGAAAGTGCGGCGGTGTGTCCCGCCTGCCGCCACAAGCTGCGCTTCAGTGAGCCCACCAGCGCGACCGCAACGCCAGCGTCCGTACCACTGCGCGTGGAAGGCAGCTTTCGCAACCCCGCCGACAGCGGCGCGTGGGAATACTCGATGGTGCTGACCATTCGCAACGAACGCGGCGAGGAGATCGCACGCAAGCTGGTCGGCGTCGGCGCCATGCAGCCGGACGAACAACGCACCTTCACCCTGAGTGTCGAGATGAACCCCGCCAGCGCAGGCGGCAAGCGCACATGGCATTGATGCGCGCGTCGCGCTCTCGATCTTCGTACGCGCAAGGGAAAAGGATCAGAGACATTCAACCAGCGGGGAGTTGCTCAGCCTCTTCGGCTTTTGTCATGGCTGTCCGGGCGACGAGGCCGGCGTATCCGGAACGACGATACTTTTCCTTTCGATGACCCTGTCGTCCTCAATGACCAGGCTCAGCTGATACTTGCCCGGCCGCAGATAGAGATCGCCCGACGGCATGCTTTGCTCGCTGCTGAACACGGGGATGGAGGATCCGGCATTCATCAAGGCTGTCTGGGCGAGCACCATCCGGTCCGCTGGAATCGCGTCCGCACCTTCATCGCTGTAGCGTGCCTCGACAAGACATGGGTAGTGCCTGCGGCAGCGCTCGCCACTGACCGGGTACGGCCGGCGCAGACCGCCCAGACCGAGCCAGCCGGGACGTCCATGCAGCATCTGCACCGGCGGAAAGAACACGCTCACGTCGTAGCCCGGACGCAGCGACCACGGCTTGCCCGCTGCATTGACGAACACGATGGGCACCTTCGGCCGCAACTCCTGCATGACGGCCGTGTAGCAAGGATGGTCGCCGCTGCTCGAAGGATGCGGGTACAGCATGGTCTGCTCGATCGACAGCATGGGAATGTGAGTGAGCTTGTACAGATGCTCAGCCATCGATGCGCCGTCGAGATACGCGCCTGACTTCACGATATGGCTATAGCCGGCATTGACCACCAGCCGCGCATGCGGGTCGGCCTTGAACACCCGTTCATCGATATGGCGCGCCTGCTCGGTTTCGCGTGCGTCACTCCCCCCGGCATCCGATGTTGCCTCATAGGCAATCACCTTGAAGCCGAGTTTCAGCGCGGTGCGCACCATTTCCGCGTAGACCGGCTCCCTGGTGTAGAAACCGCTGGCGTCGATGGGATAACCGCGCGATGGCAATGCGGTGTCGCTCTCATAGAGCGTTTCGGCCGCGAAATAATTGAAGCCTTCCTGACGCAGCCTGCTTAGCAGTTGCACGGTCAGGCTGCGGGTGAGCGGAATATTGTGCGCTTCGTTGAGGAGCACGATGCGATAGCCCCGCGCCAGTTCCGGAATGGCTTCCAAAGCGGGATGGACTACGTAGCCAGCATCGGTCAGTGGCGACGGACTGTCGCCTTCCAGCGGTGGCTGCCCGATCGAATAGCTGTCCATCGCGTCGGGATAATCGCCGAGAAAGCTTTGATACCAACTGATGTATTGCCCGAAGATCAGCCGAAACGCCGGTGAATCGTCACGGGTATAGGCTTCGCGCATCACTCGATACTGGGCCAGCAGCCCCCTGTGGGTGTTGGCTTCAGCCATGATCTTGTCCGACTTGGTTGCGGCGGCAGCTTGCAGCGCCTGCCATTCGGCGGCCGATTGGGCTCGGGTCGCCATGGGCGCGCAGGCGAGCAGCAGACATCCGATCGTCAGGGCAATGCGGTATGCGGGCATCGGGCTTTCCTGGCAGGTCCAGCCTCGTTGCAACCTGGTTTACCAGTCTTTGCTACGGCAGCGCCGATGATAGGCGCGCAGTGATGCTAATGCGAGCCGCTGATGCGTCCTTATCCGCGAAGGGCTGCGAGTGGGTCGAGCTTATTTGCCATTGATCATCCGGATCGCCATCGCGCCATTCCCCCACAACATTTCCCGAGCAAGCTCACATTCTGCCGCGAAGTGCCGATGCTAGGCTTTCCGGCAAAGGATTTCAGGGTCCATCTTTCGAGGAGCTCTCATGTTCACTACCTCAGCTCATATCCAGTTGCGTCTGTCTCGCAGCGTTTTCCTCCTCAGCGCGCTGGTCATCGGGCAGATTCTCTGCACCGCCTATGCGACAGGCACTCCAAAAGCGAAGGTCTTCGCTGGTGACTGGAAATACAAACAGACGTGCGGCTATCAGCATTCGGCCACACTGACCTTGACCCAGACAGGCGAAGACGTGACCGGCGACTGGACTGACGGCACACGACTGAGCGGATCGGATGGATCACTCAAAGGCCGCATTCGCGATGGCAAGTTATATGTGCGCTACTGCGGCGGCGACGAACATGCCGGATACGCGATATGTCCCAGCTACGAAACCGAAGAGAGCGGCTATTTCACTCGCCAAGGAACTGATCTGGTCTGGTACCGGAGGGTCGGCAAGAAAGAGGAAAACACCTTCGAGAAGTATGTGGTGCTTCATCCAGTGATCAAGGGAAAACGTCTACCTGTCGACGACCATTGCACCGCCGACCAAAACTAATCGCCATAGCTCAGAGTTAAGGAGAACTCCATGCCCACATTGACGGACAACGAAGCCAGGTCGCTCATCTATTTCGCCATCGGAGTGAGTTCCGAAGGCCTGGATAAGGCCTATCAATTGAGCTTTGCCGGCAATATCTCGCACGACGTACAGGGCAACTCTGTACTGCATCCGGTGGCAGCCAGCGGCTATTCGATCGGCACTCTGCAGAGCGACCTCGGTCAGAGCGGTGGAGTAGTCGCCACCCAGTTGACCGACGCCTACCAGACGTGGGCAACAGCCCATCACCCCGATTGGACTCTGAGCGCCGCGCAACGGACCCAGACGATTGCCGATCTCAGCCGCGACGGCCATCAAATCAGCGAACGCGACCACGGTCGCGACCTGGACGTCACGGTCAAATCGCACATGAATGCGTTTCTGACTAGCAATGACGGCATCACATTCGTACACAACCGCGATGTGGCACAGGTCAACAAGCTGATGACCCATGTCGTCACGCCGCTGCAGACAAGCGAGCTTTATCAGCATGCCTCGGCGGATGATCAGGCACGGATGATCGCGATCAGTGCCAAGGCCTACAACCAGAGCGAGCGCTGGGGACAGCGTATAGTCGGCCACATCAGCGACGGCACATATCACAGCGTCACCGACATCAGCGGGGCCATCGACCGGCTGCCTGACTATATGCAAACTGGACGAGACGATGCGCTGCGGGGCACAGGCCTCTTCAACACGATGCAGCACGCAACAGCGAACAACGCCATGCACACGCCGTGGCAAGCCGTGCTGGCCAATCCGCTGGTGAATCCGACCCAGCTTGCTGCCGACACAGCGCACCCGCATCTGAGCCAGGCCTACCCGGCGGTGAAGGATATGTTTGTCGACCCGACACACGGGCGGCAGATGGTCTACGCGCTGGAGGTTGGCGGTTCCTACGCGCGCACAGCCAGTGGCCGCGGCTTCTATGCGGAGGGCCACGATTTTATCGAGTGGGACAAGGCCGGACACGGGCGCACTTTCATCAACGGACAGTGGACCGACGTGTCCAGCCGCGACATCACGACGGTGGCCAATCGCGACCACACGCTCGATGTGAACATACGTCGCAATGGCGCTGACGAGCGACTGCTGCACATCACACACCCGGGTACTGTTTCGCCTCATCAGTCAGGCTCAGCCCATCATGCAGCCATCGATCATGTGCAGCATGCAGGTACCTTGCGCGAACACGACCATGGCGCCGAGGTCCACGACCTGCAGACACGACTGGCCCAGCTCGGCCTGCATGATGTCCACGGTCGCCCTCTTACCCCGGACAGTGATTTTGGTCCGGGCACTAAGGCGGCAGTCGAAGAATTTCAGCGCAACCAGAATCTCCATGTGGACGGCATTGCCGGGACGAAGACGCTCGAAGCCCTGAAACACGCTACGCAATCGCAGCTTGCCTCGACTCTCGCCGACACCACGCACCCCAGCAACGCAATGTACCTGCAGTCCCTGGCCGCCGTGCATCGCCTCGATGCGCAACAGGGACGCGCGCCGGATCAGCGTAGCGACAACCTCGCGGCGGCGCTGGCCGTCGCTGCCCACGACCACGGCATGAGTCGGG
>DAHUXL010000142.1 GCA_027307195.1 Rhodanobacter sp.
CCGACCACGGTGCCTTCGTCTTCGCGCGCCGCGGCAGTCTCTTCGACTTCGCCACCTTCGTCCGAAGCGACCACCTTGTGGCTGTCGTCCGCGGCCGTGCTGCCGACACTTTTCTTCGGGCCATGCTGGTGGCCCGTATCCTGCGATTCGGCGCGCTGCTTGGCGTTCGCATCCGGTTCGAACTCGGCCAGCGCGGAGCCGGTCTCGATGATGTCGCCAGGAGCGCCGTGCAACTTGGTCACTTTGCCGGTGTACGGCGAGGGTACGTCGACGACCGCCTTGGCGGTTTCCATCGAGCACAGCGGTGCGTCGAGCTTGATGCTGTCGCCCACTTTCACATGCCACTCGACGATGGTCGCGTCGGGCAGGCCTTCGCCGAGGTCGGGCAGGTAGAACGTCTTGATATCAGCCATGGGATCGGGTCCGTTGAAGGTTAGCTGGCGGCCAGGGTGCGCTTGGCGGCGTCGACGACGCGCTCCACGCTCGGCATGTATTTCATTTCCAGGCGGAACAGCGGAATGTGCGTGTCGAAACCGGTGACGCGCTCGACCGGCGCGAGCAGGTCGTACATGCACTCCTCGGCCAGCCGTGCGGCGATCTCCGCGCCGAAGCCGGCGGTCTTCGGTGCTTCGTGCACGATCACGCAGCGGCCCGTTTTTTGTACGGATTCCGCAATCGTGTCGAAGTCCAGCGGGGTCAGCGTGGCGACGTCGATCACCTCGGCGCTGATGCCTTGCTGGGCCAGTTCATCGGCGGCTTCCAGCGCTTCCTTCACCTGCGCGCCCCAGGTCACCAGGGTCACGTCGGTGCCGTCGCGCAGCACGAAGCACACGTCCAGCGGCAAAGCCTCGCCGTCGTCCGGCACCTCTTCCTTGTACTGGCGATAGATGCGCTTGGGCTCGAAGAACATCACTGGATCGGGATCGCGGATCGCGGCGAGCAGCAGGCCGTAGGCACGCGCCGGCGAGGACGGCATCACCACGCGCAGGCCGGGGATGTTGGTGAACAGGTGCTCGTTCGCTTCCGAGTGATGTTCCGGCGCGCGGATGCCGCCGCCCCACGGCGCACGGAACACCGCCGGCACCGTGAGGCGGCCGCGGGTGCGGTTGCGCATGCGTGCGGCGTGGCAGGCGATCTGTTCCATCATCGGGTAGATGAAGCCCTCGAACTGCGCCTCGGCGACCGGCTTCATGCCCTGCACGGCGAGACCGACGGTGACGCCGGCAATGGTGGTTTCGTCCAGCGGCGTGTCGAGTACGCGCAGCTCGCCGAATTTTTCCTGCAGGCCCTGGGTGGCGCGGAACACGCCGCCGTTGAGGCCGACGTCCTCGCCCAGCACCATGACGCTTTCGTCGTGGGCCATTTCATAGGCAAGCGCCTGGGTGACTGCTTCGATGAGAGTGATTTGTGCCATGACTCAATGACCCTTCTTGGATTCGAGCTGGGTTTCAAGCGAGAGGACGTAATCGCGCTGCTTGGCGAGATCGGCGGGGACTTCGGCGAAGATGTAGTCGAACATCGCCGAGACCGGCTGGGTCTTGGTCTCGAGGTAGGCGTTCACCTCGTTGTCCATCCACTCGTCGCACTCGGCCTTCCAGGCTTCCTCCTTCGCGTCGTCCCACACGCCCTTGGCCACCAGCCAGTTGCGCAGGCGCTTCATCGGCTCCTTTTCCCAGCCGTCCTTCACTTCCTGCTCGCCGCGGTAGCGACGAGCATCGTCGGCGGTGGTGTGGTCGCCGAGGCGGTAGGTGACCAGCTCAAGCACGCTGCCGCCCTTGCCGCTGCGGGCGCGCTCCAGCGCGTCTTCCATTGCCTTGCGCACGGCGATGATGTCGTTGCCATCCACCTGGATCGAGAACAGGCCCGCGGCGATGCCCTTCTGCGCCAGCGTGGGTGCGCCGGACTGGATCTTGCGCGGCACCGAGATCGCCCACTGGTTGTTGACGATCACCGCGACCAGCGGCAGGTTCTGCGCGCCGGCGATGTTGATCGCGCCGTAGAAGTCCCCCTTGGACGAGCCGCCGTCGCCGATCGTGCACACCGCCACGCGCTTCTCGCCACGGATCTTGAACGCCAGCGCGGAACCCGCGGCATGCAGGCACTGCGTGGCGATCGGCACCGACCAGGCGAAGTCGTGCCGTGCCGGTTCCTTCTGGTAGTCGTTGCCGCGCTCGTCGCCGCCCCAGTACATGTAGACCTCGCGGGGCTGCACGCCGCGGTACAGCTGGGCGCCGTATTCGCGATAGCTCGGTGCATACACGTCTTCCGGCCGCATCGCGCTGCCGATGCCGACATGCGCCGCTTCGTGGCCGAGGCAGCTGGCGTAGGTGCCAAGCTTGCCGGTGCGTTGCAGCGCGATCGACTTGGCG
>DAHUXL010000145.1 GCA_027307195.1 Rhodanobacter sp.
GCGGCATGTCGCTCGATCCAACCGTCGACGCAGGCGCGCAGGGCGGATGGATTCGGGCAGTGACGCAGGTGCAGGTCGCCATCCGCACGCACGCTCAGCAGTGTGTCCAGCCACGCCGGGTCGGGCGTGTCGCGCAGTGCTTCGATGCCGCGCTGCAAACCGCTGCCGGCGCGCCAGCTGTGGGTGAGCGTCAGCACCTGGCCGGCCAGTGCTGCATCGTTTGTCGCCGTGCCAGGCGCGTTCTGCAATAGTGGTGCGAGCAGGTTGGCCAGGGCCCACGGCAACTGGTTCGACGGTGCGCTGGCGACGATGTCGGCGAGTACCGAGCCGGTATCGACCGAGGCGAGCTGGCCCGGATCGCCGAGCAGGATCAACACGGCGTCGGGACGCAGCGCATCCAACAGCTGGCGCATCATCGCCAGGTCCACCATCGATGCTTCGTCCACCACCACGATGTCCTCGGCCAGCGGGTTGCGTGCGCCATGGCTGAAGGTGTTGTCCATCGGCCGATAGCCGAGCAGTCGATGCAGTGTGCGTGCATCGGCGTGCGGGATGAGTGGCAACAGCTCGCGGAAATCCTCACTCGACAATGTCGTCTGTAACTCGGCCTTGCCCTTGGCGATGGCTTGCACCAGGCGCTGCGCGGCCTTGCCGGTGGGCGCGGCCAGCGCGATCGATGGTCGTGCCGGCAGTCCGCAGGCGTGGGCATGGCGCAGCAGCATCAGCAGCATGCGCACGACGGTGGTGGTCTTGCCGGTGCCGGGGCCGCCGGTGAGCACGAAGAAGCGTGTGCCGGGTACCGCGGCCACCGCGGCGCGTTGCCAGTCGGTGATCCCTGCCGGCATGCCACGGAACAGGATGTCCAGATCGTCGGCCAGTGTGTCGGCGGGAATCGGCAGCATGCGTTGTTGGCAGCGCTGCAGGATCGCCGCGGTCAGCTTCGCTTCGTGCTGCCAGTTGCGCCACAGGTAGAAACGGTTCTGTGCGTCGAGCACGAATGGCGTGAAGCGCGATCCATCGCCGACCCATGCGTGCTGGTGCAGCGCGTCCAGCGCATCCGCATCGAAGCCGGCATCGGTCTGCGGATCGGTCAACCATGCGCAGGAATGGCCGTGGCCTTCGGCGGTGCTGGCCGCGTGTACGGCGGCAGCGAGCAATGCTGATTCGGTGCGTTTGAACACCCATTGCGCCAAGGTCTGGTCGATCGCGCGTTCGTCGATTGATTCGACTGGTGGCAATAGGCGATTCATGCGGCCACCTCCTGCGCACCGGCGAAGGCATCATCCAGCGCCTCGATCAGCGCCACCGGCCAGCGATGGCGCCACACGCCGAGACCCGGCGCCAGCCCAAGCGCACGGACAAACAAATACCAGCTGTCGCCGAGTCGGTGTTCGGCCGTATAGCCGTCCAGTCGATGGCGCAGGTAGCGGTGCAGCGCCACGGTGTAGAGCAGCGCCTGCAACGGGTAGTGATGTTCGGCCATCGCAGCGTCGAGGGAGTCGCCCTGGTAATCGTGCAATCGAGCACCGAGCCAGTTGGTCTTGTAGTCGAGCACGTGGAAGCGACCGTCCCATTCGATGATCAGATCGGCAAAGCCGGTCAGCATGCCGTTGAGCGTCATCGCGTCGAGGCTGGCCGGCACCACGTCGGGCTGGCCATGGGCGATGCAGAGCTGACGCAGCCGTGCCAGTGGCACCTGTTGCACGGGGAACTGGAATTCGAACTCGACGATGCGTTGGTCGGTGGCTATGTCGATCAAGCGCAGGCCATCGCCGAGGTCAGCCTGGCGCGCGCGGTCGATCATCCGGCCGACGCGTTCCAGTGCTTCGTCTGGCGGCACGTTGCTGGCCTTGACCGCCTGGGCGGTGAGCTGGGTATGCATCAACTGGCGCTGTCCGGGCCAGACCGGGCTCGGTCCTGCCAGTTCCAGCACCTGGTGCACTGCATCGCCGAAGCGGGGGCCACGCAGCGGGTACAGGCTCAACAGACGAGGGTCCTCGACGAGCTCGACACTCTCCTCAATAGCAGCCCCAAATTCTTCCAGACCAGTTTCATCGGCGGCAGCATTGTCGTCGACCACCACGGTGGCGGCCGCATACCGGGTCAATCCGCTGAAACTGTGCAGCCATTGGAACGGTCGCAAACGCGGCAGTGGTGTCTGCGTGGCGCGCGGCGATGCCGTTTCGGCCGGCAGCCGATAACGGGTGTAGCTATCGGCGAATGGTGCGGACAGCTGGATGCCGCCGAGTGCCATGGCCATGGCATCGAGTGAGGCTTCGCCCTTGGTCAGATCCAGTTGCCTTTGCGCCTGCAGGATCAGCACGTCGATCGCCGCCCATTCCCATGCCTGTGCATCATTGCCGGGCATCGGACCGCGATCGACCCAGTACACGTGCGCCGCGTGCACAGCGCGGGTCAGTGCGACGTAGAGCAGACGCAAGCGCTCTTCGAGTTCTTCGCGGAAATGCCGGCCGCGATGTTCGATGAAATCCACCGAGCCGAGGTCGACGCAGCGCTGGCCGCTGATGTCGTGATAGCGCAGCAGCTTCGGCGAGCGCACGCCGGTGCGATCGCCGATACGCCACACCAATGGCAGGAACGCGATCGGAAACTCCAACCCCTTGCTGGCGTGGATGGTAAGCAACTGCACACGGCGCGCATCGCTCTCGATGCGCAGCTGGCGTTCGTCGGCCGCCTCGGCATTGCCGTCGCTGCCTTCATGGCGCATCTCCAGCAGCCATGCGTAGAGGCCATCCAGTCCCTGCCGTGCGCCTTCCTCCGCGGCGAGCAGCTCACCCAGATGACGCAGGTCGGTGAGCACGCGTTCGCCTTCGGGCAGCGCCAGCAAGGCAGTGGCGCGTGCGGCCAGCAATGCGTCGATCAATGCGAGCACACCACGGGTACGTGTCAGCGTGCGCCAGGTGTCGAAGCGCTCCAGCTCGCGCTCGAACACCGCCGGCTGGGTTTGCCATGCGCTGAACTGTTCCAGCGTCGCGCCAAGCAGGCGGGTGGCCAGGGCGCCGCGTACCGCCTGGTCGTCGTCCGGGTGCAGCACAGCATAGAGAATCAGTTCCAGTTCGCGTGCCACTTCACCGGCAAAGATGTTGCCGCGGCCGCTGCCGACGCAGGGCACGCCGCGGGCGATCAGTCGCGTGCGCAGCGCCACGATCTGGTTGTTGGTCGACAGCAGTACGGCGATGTCACCGGGCGTCACGCGCTGGCCGCCGATCTGCTGTTGCGGATCATTGAGCAGCTCGGCGATGCGATTGGCACAGTCGTCCAGTGCCAGCGCTTCCAGCTCGCCGAGTGCCTTCAGCGGATTGCCACGCTTGTCTTGCGCATCGCCGCGGAACGGATGGATGACCAGCGGTTGCGCTGCCGGTTGGCCGTCGATGGTGTACGGCTTGTCGTCGGCCTTGCCGGCCGCGACAACTGGCTGATAGCGGATCTTCGGGTGGCCGAAGCCGCCTTCGGTGTGGCCGTACCAGGCGTTCAATGCCTCGACGAGCGCACGGCTGGAGCGGTGATTGGTGCCCAGCGAAAACCGCTGGCTGGTCTGTTCGCTGGCACGCAGGTAGGCGGCAATGTCACCGCCGCGGAAACTATAGATCGCCTGCTTGGGATCGCCGATCATCACCAGCGTGCCGCGCTCGCGGTAGATCCGGTCGAAGATCGCGAACTGGCGCTGGTCGGTGTCCTGGAACTCGTCGATCAGGGCGACCGGGAATGCCTCGAACAAGCGGTCGGCCAGCACGGCGTCGGCCTGCTCGCCGCACAACCTCTCGTAGACCGCATCGATCAGCATCGAGAACGTCAGCACGTGGCGCTGGCGTGCGCGCCGCGGCATCTCTTCGCGACAGGCTTGCGCGGCCTCGGCCAGCACGGCGCCGCGGGTGAAGACGGTGCGCAACTGCAGCAGCGGACGCAGGGTCTGCAGCGCCCGGATCAGCGGGTGCCTGTTCAGTGTGCCAGCGCTTTCGGGAGGTTCCTGTTCGAGAACGTTGTCTGGCTCAAACGTCTTGTCGAGTGCGCCGGTCAGTTGTTCCTCGTCGTCATCCCTGAGCGCGGTGACGATCTTGTTGAATCGGTTCGACAGCGCGGTCTTGCGCGGGCCGTACAGCGACTTGTCGCTGGCCAGTCGCTGCAATTCGGCGATATTTTCGTTACTGCGCAGCGTGGCGATCTGTCGTTCGAGTTCAGCCAGCCCGCCGGCCACGATCCGCGCATCGGTGCTGTTCGACAGTCCACCAAGATCGCGCAGCAGGCCTTCCGGGCCATCCTTCAGCAGCAATGCGGCCTCGCGGGGATCGACCTCCCCGGCTAGATAGCGACGGCGCCAGAAATCCTCCACGCATTCGCGCTGCAGTTGCTGCTCGTCGAACAGCTTGTCGTTGGCGAACGCGGCGCCGCTTTCCAGCGGGTAGTCGCGCTGGATGCGCTGGCACAGCGCATGGATGGTCGAG
>DAHUXL010000147.1 GCA_027307195.1 Rhodanobacter sp.
GCGATGTGCAGCACCACCAGCAGCAGCAACACCAGCGGCAGCGCGATCACGTGCAGCGCAAAGAAGCGGTTCAGCGTTGCGTCGGCGGGCAGGAAGTCGCCCATGATCCATTCGACCAGGGTGCTGCCGATCACTGGGATCGTGCCGAACAGCGACACGATCACCTTGGCGCCCCAGAACGACATGTTGCCCCACGGCAGCACGTAACCCATGAACGCCTCGGCCATCAGCGCCAGGAAAATCAGCATACCGAGCAGCCACACCAGTTCGCGCGGCCGCTTGTACGAGCCGTACATCATGCCGCGGAACATGTGCAGGAACACCACCACGAAGAACAGCGAGGCACCGGTGGAGTGCATGTAGCGGATCAGCCAGCCCCACTCCACGTCACGCATGATGTACTGCACCGAGTCGAACGCGCCCGCGGCGCTCGGGTTGTAGTTCATGGTGAGGAAGATGCCGGTGACGATCTGGTTGACCAGCACCAGCAGCGCCAGCGAACCGAAGTAGTACCAGAGGTTGAAGTTCTTCGGCGCGTAGTACTCGGTCATGTGCTTGCGGTACGCCGGCATCATGTTCGGCGCGCGCTCGGTGACCCAGTCGCCGATGTTCGTGAATACGTTGGCCATTAGCCAGCCTCCTTCGGATCCACGCCAATCTGGATGGTGCTGTCATCGATGAAATGGTACGGCGGCACCTGCAGGTTCTTCGGCGCCGGAACGCCGTTGAACACGCGGCCGGCCAGGTCATAGCGCGACTTGTGGCAGGGGCAGAAGAAACCGCCCTTCCAGTCCGGATCGAACGGCTCGGGCTTGATCTCCGGCACGAACTCCGGCACGCAGCCCAGGTGGGTGCAGATGCCCACGATCACCAGCCATTCCGGCTTGATCGAGCGGGCTTCGTTCTGCGCGTACTTCGGTTGCTGCCCGGCGGAAGCGCCGTCGGACTTCGGATCGACCAGGCGCGCGTCCACCATCGGCAGCGTATCGAGCTGGGCCTTGGTGCGATTGAGCACGAACACCGGCAGGCCGCGCCAGGACACGCTCAGCATCTGCCCCGCCTCGATCTTGGCCAGCGACTGGGTAACCGGAGCGCCAGCGGCCTTGGCGCGCGCGCTGGGTTCCCACGACTTGATGAAGGGCACAGCTGCCGACACGATTCCCAAACCACCAACCACCGCGGTGGTTGCTGTCAGGAAACGGCGGCGGCCGTGATCGACGACTTCGTTCGCCATCAGGCTCTCCGGTACTTGCAATGTCTGTCTGAGGTGGGGTTTGGGACCCCGCAAAAATCGCGTTAGTGTAGCGTCAGGCCCTGCCCCGTACAATAAACGCCATCGCGGCGAACTCCATCCCCCGCGACATTCACCACGACCTGCCGGGACCCACTCCTTTCGACATGAAACATGCCGCCGGCACACTTCTCTTCATTGCGCGCTTCGCCGTCCTCGGACTGGCGATGGCCTTCGTGGTCGGCCTGTTCTGGCCCGGCAGCGGCGAGCACCTGCGCGCCCGCTTCGGCCTGACCACCCCGGCAACTCCGCCCGCCACCCAACAGAGCCATGTCGGCAGCGGCCCGGTCTCCTACGCCGACGCAGTGGCCGCCGCGGCGCCCTCGGTGGTCAACATCTACGCCAACAAGATCGTCACCGAGCAAGCCGTACGCATGTACGACAACCCGGTGCTGCAGCAGCTGTTCGGCGGCCAGCCCACCACTTACCAGCACCGCGAGCAAACCCTCGGCTCCGGCGTCATCGTCAGTGCACAGGGCCAGGGCTATGTGCTGACCAACAACCACGTGATCGCCCACGCTGCCGACATCCAAGTGCTGCTGTATGACGGCCGCATCGCCAAGGCCACCCTGGTCGGTGCGGACGAAGAGTCCGACCTGGCGGTACTGAAGATCGACGCCAGCAACTTGCCGGTGATCCGGATGGCCGACCAGCGGCCGTTGCGTCCCGGCGACGTGGTGCTGGCGATCGGCAATCCGCTCGGCCTCAACCAGACCGTGACGATGGGCATCGTCAGCGCGATCGGGCGCCAGTTGAACAGCTCCAGCGCCGAGGATTTCATCCAGACCGACGCGGCCATCAACCTGGGCAACTCCGGTGGCGCGCTGATCAATACCGAGGGTCGGCTGGTCGGCATCAACACCTTGCTGATCGGCAAGGCGGCCGGCGCCGAAGGCAT
>DAHUXL010000154.1 GCA_027307195.1 Rhodanobacter sp.
TGGTGGCTATGGGTGGACTCGAACCACCGACCCCAGCATTATGAGTGCTGTGCTCTAACCAGCTGAGCTACATAGCCTTGAGGAATCCCGCCATGCCGGATCAGAACGATACGGGCGGGGCGCGGAAGTGTAGTCGTGAAGCCCGGTCGGTTCAAGTCTGCCGCTTGCCGCTGCTTCCTGCGCTGTGGTTGAATCGTCTGCAGGACTGGATGCGGTCTTGCGCGGCAACCCGCGCCGTACGACTCCAGGAGGCGACATGATTGATGTAGATGGCTACCGTCCGAATGTCGGCATCGTGCTGCTGAATGCAGCCGGCCAGCTGTTCTGGGCGCGCCGGATCAATCGTGATGGCTGGCAGTTTCCCCAGGGCGGCATGCGCTCGGACGAAACCCCGCTGGAGGCGATGTACCGCGAGCTGGAAGAAGAAACCGGGCTGGCCGCACATCACGTGGAGGTCATCAGCGCGACCCATGGCTGGCTGCGCTACCGCCTGCCCAATCGCTATGTGCGCCATCACCAGCGCCCTACCTGCATCGGTCAGAAACAGGTGTGGTTTCTGCTCAAGCTGGTCGGCGGCGAGGATGCGTTGAAGCTGGATGCCTGCGACAAGCCGGAGTTCGACCTGTGGCGCTGGGTCGATTTCTGGTACCCGGCCGCACACGTCGTCAATTTCAAGCGACAGGTTTATGAGCGGGCACTACGCCACTTCGCGCCCCTGGTGGAGAGCCTGTGCAGCGTCGAACTCGGCACGCTGCCGCCACGGGATACCGCGGAAACGCCGCCGACCGGGCCGCGTGACGGCCGCGAGGCGGCCTGAACGGATTCAACAACGATCGACAACTGGATTGTTGACAATCATTCGCATTCGCGTTCTTATACGCGCCATGTATATCTGTCTGTGCAATGCCGTTACCGATCACGACATCCTCCGCGAAGCGGCTGATGGCGTGCATTCGTTTGCCGAATTGCAGGCGCGCACCGGCTGCTCCGACTGCTGCGGCTGCTGCGAGCAGGAAGCCCGCGCCACGCTCGACAAAGCGGTTTCGCAGGTGATGTGCCAGCTGCCGCTCGCTGCAGCCTGAGCCTTCCCGCTACATCTCCAATCAGTCGCCGCCCAGTCCGTACACATTCGATGTCCGGGCTGACCATTGCCATTCGCATTTCGTCCGTGCCTGTGCGGACTTTGTATAGTCGACACAGTCTGTCGCGCGGAGAAAGGCCATGAAAGGTGATGCCAAGGTCATCGAGTTCCTCAACAAGGTGCTCTACAACGAACTGACCGCGATCAACCAGTATTTCCTGCATTACCGCATGCTCAAGGACTGGGGTTACACCGAACTGGCCGAGCACGAGTACAAGGAGTCGATCGAGGAGATGAAGCATGCCGATCATCTGATCGAGCGCATCCTGTTCCTCGATGGCCTGCCAAACCTGCAGCACCTCGGCAAGCTGCGCATCGGCGAGAACGTGCTGGAGTCGCTGCAGGGCGACTTGGACCTGGAACTGGCCGCCGTGGTCGATCTGCGCGCCGCGATTGCGCACAGCGAAGGCATTGCCGACTACATCAGCCGCGACCTGTTCAAGGACATCCTGTACGACGAGGAGGAACACATCGACTGGCTGGAAACCCAGTTCAGCCTGATCAAGGACATCGGCGCGGAGCGTTACCTGCAGAGCAAGATGCAGAGCTG
Organism: Rhodanobacter sp.; assembly: GCA_027307195.1. Lineage (GTDB taxonomy): Bacteria > Pseudomonadota > Gammaproteobacteria > Xanthomonadales > Rhodanobacteraceae > Rhodanobacter. The sequence goes on from DAHUXL010000154.1 coordinate 1,692, forward strand.
AACCACGCCATGCGCGGCTGCGCCGGGGTGGCGTTGCCGCATTGAAGCGTGTACCGGTTCCTTGACGCTTTCAGCGCAGCGGGGCTATACCTTCAGTTTTCCCCGGAATGGCCTTCATGGCTTCACGACCACCGCCACGCTTCGTCGTGCGCCGGCATGATGACGTCGACCATCGACGGCGCTGGTGGTGGCTTGGTCTGGCCTGGCTGGTCAGCCTGTTGCTGGTCGGCCTGATCGTCGGCAGTTTGAGTCGGCGTGCCACGCCCGCCGCCATCGACCTGCGCCAGCAACGCGCACTGCAGGCGCGAATCGGTGATCTCGAACAGCAAATCGCAAACCTGCAGCGCGCCGCCCAGGTCAACGAGGTCGCCACTCGTTCGTTGCGCGGCACCTTGGCCCAACGCGAGGAAGAACTCAGCGGCCTGCGTGCCGACCTGGGTTTCTATGCACGACTGGTCGGTGGCGATGCCCAGCGGCAGGGCCTGAAGTTGCAGGAGGTGAAACTGCAGCCGATCACCGGTTCGCGCGGCTGGAATCTGACCTTGAGCCTCACTCAGAACGCCAAGCGCGGCGAAGAAACCACCGGCAACGCTACCATCAGTGTGGAGGGTTTGCGCGGCGACAAGGTGGTCACCCTGGCTTGGCTGGCGCTGGGCGATGCCACGCAGAAAGATGGTCTGCCGTTCCGTTTCATGTATTTCCAGCAGTTGCACGGCACCATCGTGCTGCCGGCGGATTTCCGCCCCACGCGACTGCGCATTCTCATTCAGCCTGCCAGCGGCGATCCGGTTGACCGTACCGTCGCATGGGGCGCCGCACTGAGCGGCAATATCACTACCGCCGAGGGGGATCACGATGCTCAACCGTAAACGCAACGATCGCAATCACAGCAGTCACGAGACCAGCCTGATTGCCCGCGGCACGCTGATCCGCGGCGACCTGCGCTTCAGTGGTGCGCTGCACCTGGATGGCCGCATCGAAGGCACCGTGCTGGGCGAAGGTGACGGTGCCATGTTCACGCTCAGCGAGCATGGCCAGGTGCACGGCGAGATCCGCGTGCCGCAGGCGGTGATCAACGGCCACGTGACTGGTGATGTCTATGTCAGCGCCCGGCTGGAACTGGCGCCGCAGGCGCGCATCGACGGCGACCTGCGTTATCACACGCTCGAAATGGCCGCCGGCGCCCAGGTCAACGGGCGCATCTCGCGCCAGGCCGAGGAAGCACAGCGTGAATTGCCGGCACCGGATGCCGAGCTCGCCGAGGCCGTGCCGGCCTGAGGCGGTATATGCTTGCGCTTGCCCGTCCCGACCCCATCTAGATGACCATGGAAACTCTCGTCGCGATCCCCGATTACCGCAGCAGCGGCGCGCCACTGCTGTTCACGGCTGCTGCCGCGCACAAGGTGCATGAGCTGATTGCCGAAGAAGGCAATCCGGCATTGAAATTGCGCGTGTATATCAGCGGTGGCGGTTGCTCGGGATTCCAGTACGGCTTCACCTTCGACGAAGCCCAGGCCGAGGACGACTTTGCGGTCGAGCGCGAGGGCGTGACCCTGCTGTGCGATCCGCTGTCGCTGCAGTACCTCACCGGCGCGCAGATCGACTACGCCGAGAACCTCAGCGGCTCGCAGTTCGTCATCAGCAATCCGAACGCCAAGACTACCTGCGGCTGCGGGTCCTCGTTCTCCACCTGAGCGGATCGTTCCATGGATCGGGCCAAGCTGCCGCGTCCCAATACTTTCGCCGGGCTCAGCCTGATCCTCGACCGGACCGCCGAGCGGCGCGATGAATCCGCGTGGATCGCCGAACAGGCAAGCTCGTCCGAAGCGCGCTATCTGTTGCTGGATGCGGCCGGCGAAGCCTTCATGCGATGCGATCGTGAGGCACTGCGCTGGCTTGACATCCATGAGCGTGCGCAATGGCTCGGCGACGTACCCACAACCCTGCTCGGCATCGCCGACCAGCGGCCGCATTTTCTGCTGGTGCTGGACGATACCCAGCGCATCGACGAACTGGAGAGCGCTCTCGGTGCACGCCGCTTGAATCTGCGCAGCGCCGGCCTGCAGCTGGCGGCTGACGAGGCGGGCCTGTTCGCCTACGCCAAGGGCCTTGCGCACTGGCAACGCGAGACACGCCACTGCGCACGTTGCGGCGCACCGCTGCAACTGGTTGCCGCCGGTCATCGCGCGCAATGCACCAATCCGGACTGCGCACGCCTGCACTTCCCGCGCACCGATGCCGCCGTCATCATGCTGGTCGAGCACGACGGCTCCTGTCTGCTCGGCCGCCAGGCCAGCTGGCCGTCAGGCCGCTATTCGACGTTGGCCGGTTTCGTCGAGCCGGGTGAATCGCTGGAGGACGCGGTGCGCCGCGAAGTGGCCGAGGAAGCCGGCGTCATCGTCGACGAGGTGCACTATCACTCCTCGCAACCATGGCCGATGCCTGCCTCGCTGATGGTCGGCTTCATCGCCACCGCGGTGTCGCGCCGGATCGACATGCGCGACCATGAACTGGAAGACGCACGCTGGTTCACGCCGCAGCAGATCGTCGACGGCATCGCCGATGGCAGCTTTGTGCCGTCCACCGCACTGTCAGTGTCGTACCGGTTGCTGGCGTACTGGCTGCAGCAGCGCGCCGGACTGGATCTGGACAGGTTGGCCGCAACCATTCCCTCGGGTTGATCCGGCCCGGAATGGCTGCCCCTCGCGCAACACCATCCGACGCCGATCTGTGGAATAAGCGATCCCTCGCATACAATGCAACGACTGCTTGCGAGTTCATTCCGTCATGGCCATCAGTCTGCTTGTTGCCCTCATCGCTCTTGGCCTGCTGCATGTCATGCCGCAGCTCGCACGCTGGCGCGGCGATGGTCTGTTTCGTCACTGGGTAACGCAGCTGGCGGACACCAGCGGCGGTGGTCGTGTCGCGCTGGCCCTGCTGCTGCCGACCGTATTGTGCGCGCTGCTATGGTGGTTGCTCGGCCACACCCCGCTGGGCGGATTGCTGCAACTGCTGTTTTCGCTGACCGTGCTGCTCTACTGCTTCGGCCCGCGTGAATTCGAGGCCGACCTGGAAGCGATCCTGGACGCGCCGGATGGTGCCAGCCGCGAGGCCGCGGCGCAGACGATGGCTGACGATGGCGCTCCGATCGCCTGGAACGCACCTGCCTTGGGCGTGGCGATCGCTTACGCCGCATTGCGCCGTCGTTTCGCCGTGCTGCTGTGGTTCTTCCTGCTCGGACCGGCCGGCGCACTCCTGTACCGGCTGGCGCAGACGCTGGCACGCAGTGACTCGCTGCAACTTGACTCGAGCAGCCGCAGCGCTGCCCGCTATGTAGCCAATGCGCTGGACTGGCTGCCGGCCCAGTTGCTGACTTTCACGCTGGCCTTCGTCGGCCACTGGGACGCCGTGATCGGCGCCTGGCGACGCTGGCACAGTCAGGCCGCGCCTACCAGCTGGTACAGCAGCGAGCCGGGCTTTCTGGGCGCCGCGGCGCAAGCCGATGTACTGATCGACATCGAGGCCGGTGACGGTTACGCCGAGGAACACAGCGACCCACTGGCCGAACTGGTACGCCTGCGCAGCGCCTTGCTGCGCGCGCTGCTGGCGTGGTTGAGCGTGGCGGCGCTGATCGTGATTGGCGGCTGGGTGAGCTGACCCCGGCTAGGCGAACTCACCACGCAGTTCGCGTACCCGCGCCTCCAGCATCGCCGCGATGACCTGCTCTGGCGCCAGCGGCGCATCGACCACCAACTCCACCCGAGCGCGAAAACGCCGTGGCAGGCGTGCCCGGCGCAACATCGAGTCGCGCCGACTCCACACGCTGCCCCACAGGCCGCGCAGCGCCATCGGCACCACCGGCACCGGGCGGCGCGCCAGGATCTTTTCCACGCCCGGACGGAATGCCGCGATCTCACCATCGCCGGTCAACCCGCCCTCGGGAAAGATGCACACCACCTCACCAGCGGCCAGCGCATCGTCGATCGCGTCGTAAGCCTGTTGCAGCACGGCGGGATCTTCCTTGTAACCGGCGATCGGGATCGCCTTGGCCGTACGGAACACGAAGCGCAGCAGCGGGATGTTGAAGATCTTGTAATACATCACGAAGCGTACCGGTCGCCGCAGATTCGCCATCAGCAGCAGCGGATCCATAAAGCTGACGTGGTTGCACACCAGCAAGGCGGCGCCTTCTTCAGGAATGTGCTGGATGCCGTCGGCGCGCACGCGATACAGCGTGTTCACCAGCATCCACGTGATGAAGCGCATCACGAACTCGGGCACCAGGGTGAAGATGTACACGGCCACCACGATGTTGAGCAGCGCCGCGGCAAGAAATATCTGCGACGCATCGAAGCCGAGCGCGCCCAGCCCCAGCCCGAAGCCGGCCGCCAGCACGATCAACAGCGCATTCATGATGTTGTTGCCAGCAATGATGCGCGACAGCTTCGCGCGCGGCGCGCGCGCCTGCACGAAGGCGAACAGCGGCACCACGTAGAAGCCGGCGAACACGCCGATCAGGGAAAGGTCGAGCACGATGCGCCAACTGCCCGCGCCGTGCAGGAACGCCAGCCAGTCCAGCCCGGGCATCACCGCAGCGCCGTGCCTCGCGAAGTATAGGTCCACGCCGAACGCAGTGAGCCCGAATGCACCCAGCGGCACAAGACCGATCTCCACCCGCTTGCCCGACATCCGTTCGCACAGCAGCGCGCCGATGCCGCTGCCGATGGAGAATAGCGTGAGCACCAGCGTGTACACCGAACTGTCGCCACCCAATGTGGCGCGCGCGTAGATCGGCAACTGCGCGATCAGGACCGTCCCGAAAAACCAGAACCACGAGATGCCCAGCACCGCGTTCCACACCGCGCGGTCCGCGTGCGTGATGCCGATCACCCGCGCCGTCTCGCTGAATGGGTTCCAGTTGAACTTCAGCTCGGGCGCGGTAGCTGGCGCCTGTGGAATCTCCCGACTTGCCAGATAACCGATCACCGCCACCATGATCGTCAGCCCCGACGCCAGCAGCGGCCCCATGCCCACCACCCGCATCAACTCGTTGCCGGCGATCATGCCAACCAGCATCGCCAGTTGCGTACCCATCTCCACCAGCCCGTTGCCACCAACCAGTTCGGCGGGCTTCAGCGCCTGCGGCAAGATCGCGTACTTGATCGGCCCGAACACCGTCGAGTGGATGCCCATCATGAACAGCACCATCAGCAGCAGTACGAGATGGTGCGTGTAGAAACCGACCGCAGCGACCGCCATCGCCGCGATCTCGAACAGCTTCACCCAACGAATGATGCGTGTCTTCTCAAACTTCTCCGCCAGTTGTCCGGCGGTGGCCGAGAACAGGAAGAACGGGATGATGAACAGCGCCGGCGCCAGGTTCGTGTACAACGATGCCGCGTGATCGCTCAAGCCCATCTGGTACGCCACCAGCATCACCAGCGCATTGCGGAACGCGTTGTCGTTGAACGCGCCCAGCCCCTGGGTCCAGAAGAACGGTGCAAACCGCCGTTTACCCAGCAGTGCGAATTGGCTCATGCGATGTCCTGATGTTGGTCCATCCATACTGCGCTGGAGATATGGCGGATTCGGGAAGTATTGCCGCCAGCGAGCTCCTGACACAACTCGAAGATATAAAAAAACGCCACCCGATCAAGAGTGGCGTTTCTTCAAGACAAGGTCAGAGCAAGACGCTCATTCCCTTGGACGTGACTCTTAGTAATCGTACGACATCGAAAGACGGACATAACGCGGTGCCATATAGTAGGTACCAATGCCATAGGTGTTCGAGACCGTGGACACGTTGGTCACAGAGCGAGGATCCGTGTTGGTGACCTTGCGCTGGTTGAGCACGTTGAACACGTTGAGCCCAAAGGCCAATTTGTGATCCACGAAAGCCGGTCGGTAGGTTACGCCAAGGTCGACCTTCTCCGTCCATGGCGTGTTACCCGCGGCTCCCGGACCACTGGCCTTCCCGAAGCAGAAGTGATAGTCACCACCGTAGCCGATCGGATCAGTTTGATTGGGACCGAAATAGCCCAAGCAGTTCTTCGGCGAACCCGACTGGATACGAGCCGCGGCGGATACCAGCCACTCCGGCGTGATCTGGTAGCTGCCGTAGACCTTGAGCTGGTGTCGGCGATTGTTTGCCAGCAAACCGCCACTGGCAATCATCAGCTCAGCTGCATCCCAATCTTCCGTCTTGGACACGTCGTCCTGGCCGAGATCCGAGCGAACTTGACCCTCGGTATTGCCCCAGCTGCGTGAGAAGGTGTAATCAACGCGTGCCTGCCACTTGCCGTTAAACGGGTGCTCAAGATACATGTCGAGAGCGTAGTACTTGCGCTTGGCACCTTGGTTGAAGCCCCAATCAGCCTGGGACATCTGGACGCTCTTGTAACCGCCGTTCGAGTCGTTGAGCAGGAAGGTGTTGGTCTTGCCCGGATTGAAGATATAGCAGCTGTGGATATCGAGCGTCGAGGTGTCGACGCCCTGAGCTGTCAGCTTGTCGTCGATCTTGCCACCATCGCAGACGTCATCGATAGCGGACTGCAACTGGCGGAAAGTCGCCTTCGCACCATAAGCCCAATCTGCGCCCCAGGTTTTGTCGAAGCCGAGAATCGCCTCATCCTGATACTGCGACTTCAGGTCGGTCGGAGCGAAAGTCTTGTTGTCCGGTGCAATGCCGTACTCGCCATTGGCGGAGACCGGACCCGGGCTGAATGTGGTCAGACCAGTCGGAGCGCCTGTCACCGGGTTGATACCTGTGTAGGTGAAGTATTCGCGGGTAAAGGTGGACGCAGACGCGCCACGGATCGCCACACTGTTGGGCAACGCGAGGAAGTAACGACCCAAGTTGCCGTAGACCTTGAACGTCGAATCCCCAAGCACATCCCAGCTGGCACCCAGTCGCGGCGCCCACTGATTCTTCTGGTCGACGTACGGCTTGGCTGCGCTGTTGTAGTTGGTGAAGTGATCGTTACGTAGACCCAGGCTCAGCAACACCTTGTCATTGAGCTGCCAACGATCTTCAAGATAGAACGCCTTCTGCTTCACCGACATGCTGGTCGTCGTCTTGAAGATGTATTTCTGAACATAGTAACCATTGCCACCCGGGGCACCAACGCCGAGAGCGGGATTGATCGGCTTGGCCGGGTTACCGGCCTTGCTGTAGATCCAGATGTAGCCCGGGCCACCCATGTCTTGGCCTTCGTTATGGGCGGCATAGGTCTGGTTGTCGATGCCCACGGCAAGGCGATGGTCACCCAACTTGTATTCCAAGTCGGCGCGAAGACCGTGCGTCTTGCTGCCTGCGTCCGGCGTGGTGGTTATGTAGGACGCAACACCGTTGCGGATCGGAGTGCCGCCGGTAGTGGCCGGGTTCTGATTGGTCACACCCGAGAGGAACGGCAGCGTGGTGCTGAGACCCGGCGTCGTGGTGAAGTGCTCTGTTTTGCTCTTGCCATAGGTCACTGACAGCGTCAAATCATCGGTGAGATAGCCGGTGTATTTGGCGATATCGTATTTGTTCGCACCCTTGCTCGAAGTGTCATGCCCCGAGATGGCGGTGCCATGTGTGCCCGTCGCATAGTCATATGCATACAGGTCACCGCTGTAGGATGAGTTGCTTTGGATGTGCGTATATTCAAGGATGTTGCTGTCGTTGATGTTCCAGTCGAACTTCGTGTATAGCTTGGGTAGGCTGTATTTGTACTGGTTGATGTTGGGTGCACCAGCTGCCGAGGTCGTGGTGCTTGCACCCTGCTGCTTTTCGGACTCGGCAGACAGGAACATGTACAAGCGATCCTGGATCAGCGGACCACCGACATAGGCCGAGTACGTCGTATCCCAGCTGGCATTACCCTTACGGTTGCGGTAGAGCGTCCCTGGCTGCGCCGGATTGGAGTACGCATAGCCCGACGGCAATTGTTGGTTCGGGTAGTAGATATTCTCCGGATCGTTGGCCAAGGATTTTGGCGCCCACGAAACCTGGGCACCAAAGTGCCACTCGTTGGTGCCACGCTTGCCAACCTGACTGATCACGCCACCGTCGGAGCGACCGTACATCGCACTATAGCCGCCGGTGTAGGTTTCCTGCTGATCAATCGAGCCATACGGCAGACCAACGCCGCCGAGAGCCTTCAACGGCTCCGTCGTGTTGAAGCCGTTAATATAGTAAGCATTCTCGGTGACACCAGCGCCGCCGAACGAAACCGTTCGACCAAACGCACCGTTGCCAGCGACTGCGCCAGGAGTCAACAGAGCAATCGCCTCAGCATTGCGGCCGAGAGGCAGTTTGGCGAGCTCCTGAGCCGTGATGACTGTCCGCGAATCAACCGTAGAAACATCGATCACGGGGAGCGCATTTGCCTGCACCGTCACTGCAGCCAGATCCTGGGCGTTCTGCGAACCCACGAAGGAGACTGTCGTACCAGCACCCACCGCGATGTTCACATTGCTGCGGGAGTCTACAACCGCACCGTCCTTCTTGAGGATGACGGTGTAGCTACCGAGCGGCAGATTGCTGATCGAGTAACGCCCACTGCTGTCAACCGGAACTTCACGGGTAATGCCAGTCGAACCCTTCACCGTGATCGTTTCACCAGAAGTGGCCGGTGCCTGGCCAAAAATGGTGCCGCTGGTGGACTGTGCAAAGGCAACACCAGCGAGACCCATACCGAGTGCCAAGACAAGTGCAGTTCGCTGCAGCTGCCTGCTGCTAAAATTTTTGCGTGAATTCATTTAACGATAACTCCCCATGGTTCGGCCCGAGCGATCCGGGCGCATGAAACTTTTGTGTGTGCGTAACATCCAAGGACGACATCCCAAGCAAAGTGCCCAGCCCATGCCAATCCGCGCGATTAAACGTACATTCTTGCGCAATTTTTAACGCAAGTTATTACGACGTTAATTCAGGGAAGTGCGCACGTCAACACTTTCGTAACTTTTTTTCACGCATATTCCACTTGACTTATCGCATCATCTTGCGGTATGTCAATAACGCCACCAAAACCTTCCGGCCAAGACCATGAACACGCAAAATGTCACGAATCCACCAGCCACGGGAAGCTTCGCGGAACGCATCAAGCTGCTGATCCAGCGCGTTGGCAGCGCCACGGAGATCGCCAGGATGTGTGGCTTTTCCGAAGGCGTTGTGCGCAGTTGGCGCGATGGCAATACCGATCCATCGCGCGCACGTTGCGTCACGCTGGCGCGCACATTGGGTATTTCACTGGTCTGGTTGGTGGCGGGCGAGGGTACGCTGCAGGCCGATCCCACGGTTCCCACGCTGGATGACCAGTACAGTTCGGAAAAGGTGACCCCGAACCGATCACATAGTCGAACGGGTACGGATGGCCATGCTGCAGGCGCGGGCGTCGACGCCCAGCGGCTGAATGCCGCCGTGCAAATCCTGCAGTCGGAACTGAATCTGGCCGGCAGTCAGCTGCGATTGTCAGAGAATACGGATCTGTTGACCCAGCTCTACGAAATCCTCAGCCCGGGCGGTTCCCATGTGGATCCGATTGCCATGGTGACGTTCAATCACCGGCTGGCTGAGCGGATGCGCAAGGAGTCCGGCAACGCGTGACCCTATGCGCGTCTCTGTGTCACAAAAACGCGGTAGCCTGAGGGCTGCCGCGTTTTTGTGACTCGTTTTCAGAGCAGGGCAATATCGGCAACCGCGCTGAATTGGGCCTTCAGCTGGCCGAGCAGAGTAAGCCGGTTTGCGCGTACGGCCGGATCATCGGCATTCACCAGCACGCTGTCGAAGAACGTATCCACCGGCGCCTGCAGTTGCGACAAACGTGCCAGTACGGCGGTGTAGTCGCCCGCACCCAGGGCTTCGGCGGTATCCCGCTGGGCGGAAGCCAACGCATCGGCCAGTTCGCGTTCGGCATCCACTTCGAAATGCGCAGGATTGACGACGCGGCCGATGGCTGGTGCGCCGGCCTCTTCCGCCTGCTTGCGCAGGATGTTTGCGACACGCTTGTTGGCAGCCGCTAGGCTGACCGCTTCCGGGCGGCGGCCGAACTCGACCACCGCGCGCAGGCGTCGATCGAAATCGGCCAGGCTGCCCGGCTGCACCGCCAGCACCGCTTCGAATTGGGCGTTGTCGAAACCCTGTTCGGCGTAGTAACCACGCAGGCGATCGAGCACGAAGTCATACAACTCGTCGACCAGGATCGCCCGTCGCTGACCCGCATTCAGAGCAGCCGGCTTGCCGTCCTTGCCGGGTTTCAGCCCCGCCGCCAGCGCGCTGTCGGACACCAGCTCCAGCGCCTCGACCAGGCTGCCGCGCAGATCCAGCTCCATGCCAGCTTCGATCAACGTACGCGCCAGACCCAGCGCAGCACGGCGGAGGGCGAACGGATCCTTGTTGCCACCTGGCTTCATACCGACGGCGAAAATGCCAGCCAGGGTATCCAGCCGTTCGGCCACGGCCAGTACCTGACCGAGCTTGCCGGCGGCGATCGCATCACCGCCGAAGCGTGGCTGGTAATAACTGTCGAGTGCCTCGGCGACTTCGGCCGATTCACCGTGATGGCTGGCGTAGTAGCGCCCCATCACGCCTTGCAGCTCGGGAAACTCGCCGACCATGCGGGTCAGCAGGTCGCACTTGCTCAGGCTTGCCGCGCGGGTGGCCGCAGCGGCATCGGCGCCGACCCGGTTGGCGATGATCCGCGCCAGCTCGGCCACGCGCACGCTCTTGTCCCACAAGCTGCCCAGCGCCTGCTGGTAGGTGACGTTCTTGAGCTGTTCCTGATGGCTGGCCAGCGGTGTCTTCAGATCCTCGTCCCAGAAGAACTTGGCATCGGCGAAGCGCGGCCGGATGACCCGCTCGTAACCTTTGCGGATCTCGACCGGATCCGTGCTGTCAATGTTGGCGATGCCGATGAAGTGCTCGGTCAACTTGCCATCCGCATCGAATACCGGCACGAATTTCTGGTTCGTCACCATGGTGGTGACCAGGGCTTCGGGCGGCACGCTGAGGAACTCGCGCTCGAACGTGCAGGCAATCGCCACCGGCCATTCAGTGAGGTTGGCCAGTTCACTCAGCAGCGCATCATCCAGTCGCGGCACGCCGCCAGTCTGTTCGGCCGCCTGGGCAACCTGCGCACGAATGCGCTGGCGTCGCTCCTGTGGGTCGGCCACCACGTTGGCCGCGCGCATCGCGTCCAGCCAACCGTCCGCATCGGCCACATGCACTGGCTGCGGGTGCATGAAACGATGGCCGCGCGATTTGCGGCCGCTGTGCAGACCCAACACTTCGCCATCGATGATCTCGGCGCCGTGCAGGATCACCAGCCAGTGCACCGGACGCACGAAACTGTAGTCGTGATCGGCCCAGCGCATCGGTCGGGGAATCGGCAACGCCTTCAGCGCTTCATCGATGACTTCCGGCAGCAGCGACGCCACTGTCTGGCCGGGCTTGAGCGTGCGCCAGACGAACCAGGCGCCCTTGTCGGTTTCCAGCTTTTCCAGCTGCCCGACCTCGACGCCACAGGACTGTGCAAAACCGAGCAACGCCTTGGAAGGCTGACCCTCGGCATCTAGCGCGGCAGTCAGTGCCGGGCCACGCCGCTCGATCGCCTGTTCGGGCTGGGTTGCCGCAACAGCAGGGATATAGACGGCCAGACGACGCGGCGATGCATAGGCCTGCGCCAGATCGAGCCCGGCGACGACCCCGCGCTTGGCCAGACCATCGCAGATGCCGCGCAGGAAGGCTGCGGAAAGTTCATCCAGCGCCTTCGGCGGCAGCTCCTCGGTGCCCAGCTCGATCAACAGCGGCTTGTGCTCAGCCATGGGCCTGCTCCTTCACTTGCTTCAGACCGGGGAAACCGAGTTTTTCGCGCTGTGCCACATAGGTTTCGGCCACGCTGCGCGACAGAGTGCGCACGCGCAGGATGTAACGCTGGCGCTCGGTGACGCCGATTGCGCGACGCGCATCGAGCAGGTTGAAGGTATGGCTGGCCTTCATCACCTGCTCGTAGGCCGGCAGCGGCAGGTTCGCGGCAATCAGCCGATTGGCCGTCGCTTCGCACGCGTCGAACCAATACAACAGATCGGCCACATTGGCGTGTTCGAAGTTGTAGGTGCTCTGCTCCACCTCGTTCTGGTGGAACACGTCGCCGTAAGTCACCTTGCCGCGCGGGCCGTCGGTCCAAACCAGGTCGTAGACGTTGTCCACGTTCTGCAGATACATCGCCAGCCGTTCCAGACCATACGTGATCTCGCCGGTCACCGGGCGGCATTCCAGGCCGCCAGCCTGCTGGAAGTAGGTGAACTGGGTCACTTCCATCCCGTTCAACCAGACCTCCCAGCCGAGCCCCCACGCTCCCAGCGTCGGCGATTCCCAGTTATCCTCGACGAAGCGCAGGTCGTGCATCAGCGGGTCGAGACCGAGTTCCTTCAACGAACCGATGTACAGCTCAAGAATGTTCTCCGGGTTCGGCTTCATCACCACCTGGTACTGGTAGTAATGCTGCAGACGGTTCGGATTCTCGCCATAACGGCCGTCGGTTGGTCGGCGCGAGGGCTGCACATACGCCGCCGCCCATGGCTCGGGGCCGAGTGCGCGCAGGAAGGTGGCGGGGTGGAACGTGCCTGCGCCGACCTCGGTATCGAGCGGCTGCAGCAACACACAACCCTGCGCCGCCCAATAGCGGTTGAGGGTCTGGATCACATCCTGGAAGGTGCGCGCGGACATGGCTTTCCGTGACCTTGGGTAAAGCGCGTTAGTATAACGGCAGCTTGCTTTCCCACTGGGCTTCGGGCCGGCAAAAGCATTACGGGGGCACACCCAAATGGCCGCATCACCACAAATCGCATCCTTGCTGGGCCGACGTGGTCGACTGGAACTGGACGATCTGCTGGCCGCGCTGGTGGTCGACGGTTACCTTCTGGCCGACGACGCCAAGCAAGTGCGCATGGGCGCACGCGCCGGTCGCAGCATGGTGGAGTTGCATCCATTGGTATTGATCGCCAACGCCAAGCTGACGAACCAGCACGGCACGGGCCGTCCATTGAGTCTGGAAATCCTGACCGAATGGCTGGCCGGTCATGCCGGACTGCCCTACCTGAAAATCGACCCGATGAAGATCAATGTCGCCTCGGTGACCCAGTCGGTGAGTCACGCCTACGCCAAGCGTCACCGGATCCTGCCGATCGCGGTCGCACCGGGCGAGGTGACGTTTGCCACCTGTGAACCGTTTGATGCGGGCTGGGCTCCCGATCTGGCGCAGATGCTGCGTCGGGATATCAAGCGGGTCGTGGCCAGTCCGGTCGACATCAATCGCTACTTGCAGGAGTTCTACGGCGTCCAGCGCTCGATCCAGCTGGCACAGGATGCCAAGACCGGCAACGACAGCTCCGCGGCCATCCTCAACTTCGAGCAGCTGGTCGAACTTGGGAAGAGCGGCGAAGTCGGCGCTGACGACCGCCACGTGGTGCATATCGTCGACTGGCTGCTGCAATACGCGTTCGAGCAACGCGCGTCGGACATCCATCTGGAGCCACGTCGTGACACCGGCCACATCCGCTTCCGCATCGACGGCATCATGCAGAAGGTGTTCGAGCTGCCGGCACCGGTGATGACGGCAGTGACTGCTCGCATCAAGATCCTCGCGCGCATGGACGTGGCCGAGAAGCGCCGACCGCAGGACGGCCGCATCAAGACGCGCTCGGCTTCCGGCCGTGAGGTTGAATTGCGCATCTCGAACATGCCCACCGCGTTTGGCGAAAAGGTGGTGATGCGCATCTTCGATCCGGATCTGGTGGTCAAGGACTTTGCCCAGCTCGGTTTTTCCCCGGGCGAGAGCGCCAACTGGCGCAGCATGGTCGAGCGTCCGCACGGCATCGTGCTGGTCACCGGCCCGACCGGCTCGGGCAAGACCACCACGTTGTATTCCACGCTGAAGCATCTGGCCACGCCGGAGCTCAACGTGTGCACGGTGGAAGATCCGATCGAGATGGTCTCGCCCGAATTCAACCAGATGCAGGTACATGCGGCGATCGATCTCGATTTCGCTGCCGGCGTGCGCACGCTGCTGCGGCAGGATCCGGACATCATCATGGTCGGCGAGATCCGCGACCTCGAAACCGCGCAAATGGCGGTGCAGGCCTCGCTCACCGGCCATCTGGTGTTGTCCACCTTGCATACCAATGACGCACCCAGCGCAGTCACACGACTGCTCGATCTGGGCGTACCACACTACCTGATCCAGTCCACTCTGACCGGCGTGGTCGCACAACGATTGGTTCGCACGCTGTGCCCGCACTGCAAGCGGGCGACAACACAGGATCCACAAGCATGGATCGTACTCACCCACGGCTGGACAATCCCGGTGCCGGAGCAAGTGTTCGAGCCGGTCGGCTGCCTGGAGTGCCGCAACACCGGCTTCATGGGGCGCACCGGCATCTACGAGATGATGAAGCTTTCACCGCGGCTGCGCGGACTGATCTCAGCCCAGCTCGATTTGAGCGGCTTCGGTCAGGCCGCGCTGTCCGAGGGTATGCGCCCGTTACGCATTTCCGCTGCCGATCAGGTGGCTGCCGGATTGACTACCGTGCAGGAAATCCTCACCGTATTGCCGCCGATTGACGCAATCGACGATGCCCAGCCGTAAAGACGTCCAAACCATCTACTGCCAACTCCCTGCATGAAGCCCGTATTGATCATCCGCACCGGCCGCGCGCCGAATGCCATTCGTGCCCGCCACGGCGACTTCCCCCACTGGTTCCGGCTTGGTGCAGGGTTGCACGCGCGACAGTTGCGCATTGTCGATGTCGCGGCTGGCGAAGCTCTACCGCCACCACAGGAGGTCGCCGGCGCCATGATCACCGGCTCGGCAGCCATGGTCACCGAGCGCGCGACATGGAGCGAGCGCACTGCCGGCTGGATTCGTGATGCGATGGACGTTGAGCTGCCACTGTTCGGCGTCTGCTATGGCCATCAATTGATGGCGCACGCGCTGGGCGGACGGGTCGATTACCTGCCTGGTGGCCGCGAAATCGGCACCCAGTCGATCGAACTGTCGTCCGATGTCGCTCACGATCCGCTGGCCAGCGCGCTGCCAGCCAGCTTTCGTGCACACACCACGCACGAACAAAGCGTGCTCGAACCCCCGCCCGGGTCCGCCATACTGGCCCGTTCGGCGCGAGATCCGCATCAACTGTTGCGTTACGGACCAAACGCCGTCAGCGCGCAGTTCCATCCGGAATTCAATGCCGACGTGATGCGTGCCTACATCAAGCGCAAGCATGCCGATATGCAGCGTGAAGGTGCGGATCCGCAACAGATATTCAGCGCGGTGGCAGCCACGCCATTCGCCCGCCGGTTGTTGCGCCGGTTTTCTCGTCGGCATGGCTGGAGCGTTGCCGACGGGTGAGACTTTCGCACTCAGCCGCGTAAGCGACGGGCAATCGCTTCACGTGAAAACAGCGCAAATACCAGACCAAACAGAAAGCCACCGATGTGCGCCCACCAGACATAGGCGCCATAGCTCGGGCCGGCGTAACTGAACAGCAATTGCAGCAGCACCCAGATTCCTATCAGCAGGAACGCCGGCACCCGAACAAACTCCAGATACAGCCCCAGCGGCAAGACCAGGCCAAGCTTTGCGCGCGGAAACAGCGCCACATACGTACCCACCACCGCCGATACCGCACCGCTGCAGCCGATGATCGGCAACCGTACTCCCGCCAGCGACAGCGCTCCGATCAGATTCGCCACGATTCCGCCGATCACGAACAACAGCAAGAACCGCAACGAACCCAACGCGCGTTCGCCTGGCAATCCAAAGATCACCAGAAACAGCAAGTTGCTGAGCAAGTGCAGCCAGGTCACATGGATGAACAACGCCGTGAACAACCGCAGCAAGGCTGGGTCGGTCAGCTGCGGCAACAATGCTTCATGCGGGTCGAAGATGTTTGCTGGTACCGTGCCCCATTCCAGCAACAGTGAAATCCGTTGTGGCGGAGGGGTCAATGCCAGGCCGACAAAGCACAACACGCAGACAGTCACCACCAGCAAGGTAGCCCAGTGCCATCGGGGTCGACGACGCGTTTCGACGTGAACAAACAAGAGCGGCTCCCTCAGACGCCGACTATTGCAGCGCACTCGTCATCATAGGCGATGATGGACTGCCGACGTTGTTGAGCGAGTTCGCAGCAAGCGTTCTCAAACGCCCTAAAGACGAAGGCCTCCCCGGATGGGGAGGCCTTCTTGGATAAAGCCCCTGGCGGTGACCTACTCTTGCATGGCAAAGCCACACTACCATCGGCGCATGCGCGTTTCACTTCTGAGTTCGGG
>DAHUXL010000155.1 GCA_027307195.1 Rhodanobacter sp.
GCAGGTGTCTTGGCGCTCTTCACGGTCCGCCCCTTTGTGGCAGCTGCTTTCGGCTTGCCGGCCTTGGCGACTTGCGTCCTGGCCGGAGTCTTCCCTTTCTGCGCCTTGGCGGCGGTCGAATTACGTGTCGTTTTCGCCATATCCCTTCACCGTTTTTGGCCGTGGCGGCCGGGTGTTATAGCCCATGTGTTCTACACCAGCAAGCTTGCATCTGGAATACTTGTACCACTACATGCCGCAAGCCGTCCCGGCAACGTGAATGTCTTGACCCGATTGATACTGTGGTTGCTGCATTTGTACAAGCGCTGGCTCAGCCCGTTGCTTGGTCCGCGCTGCCGCTTCCACCCCAGTTGCTCTGATTATGCACGGATTGCGGTCACACGCTTCGGCCCATGGCACGGCGGTCTGCTGGCAGGCTGGCGGCTACTGCGCTGCCAACCATTGTGCACCGGCGGGGAAGACCCGGTGCCTGAGCACTTCCATTACCCCCGCTGTCGTTGCCAGGTAACCGGATCGCCAAAGGCGAACGAAAGTTCTTCGGCAAACAGCACGCCAAAGCATCGCGACTGAAGTTGCTCCGCAGGAGTGTCGGTTTCTCGCAAGCACCCGCCCCCTCTTCAACCTTCTCCCGAAGGGAAGAAGGAGTGGCGGATCACGGCGTCGAGCCGTAGCCGCCTTCCACGCCCTTGCTGGCGTATGCCACGGCGTCATGCGGGTGCAGGCTTTCCTGGTGTTCGACGCGGATGTGGAAGTCACTGAGCGCGGCGTCGGCATCGAGCGCTTTCTGGATACGTCGGGCAGCATCTTCGCAGAACATCAGGTTGGCGCCGTTGGCCAGCGCGAAGGCCTGCTCGTCTTCGCGCTTCACCGCGGTCTGTACCGGCGTACCAAGCGCATGCTCGACACGGTCGACCAGATCGATCAGGTGGAAGCCGGCCCCAGCCATGGGACGGATGCGCAGGCGCGCCACGCTGCGCTGGGCGTGCGGGGTGGCGACGATGCCGTGCTCGCTGCCAAGCCACGCCAGCACCGCCGCATGATCAACCGGTTTGGCGGCATCGAAGTCGCTGGCGAACTGGTCCTGGATCAGCTGGCGCGACAACGCGGCCGAGGCCGGACAGGTGGAGGAATAGACCACTTCGGTGCCGAACTCGAGCAGGAACTCGTCGCCGGTGAGGCTGGCTTCGATGCACACCGGATAGGCACGCCAGCCGCTGTTGGCACTGCGCAGTGCCGGGCGACGCACCAGCTGCTCAAAATGGATGCTGAGGCAGGCGCGGTCGGACAGGTCCTTGTGCGAATCGAGGAAGCCGCGCAGCAGCGCATGCAGCGAATCGGCGTTGAGCACCTGAGTGCTCAACGCCTGCTCGACCTGCAGATACAGGCGCGACATGTGGATGCCGCGCTTGTCCGGCCGGTTCAGATTGACGAAGGCACCGACCCGCGCGCTGGACCGCTGTACCTCACCGTCGCCCGCGTCGAACAGCACCGGCACCTGGATGTCGGCCATGCCGACCCAGTCCAGCGCACCGGCAAGATGCGGCTGCGCGTGCACGGCAACGTCGGGAAGAAGGCGGGCGGTATTTTCCTGATTCGGCATCGTGGGATCCTGACATCGGCGAATGGATCGCCGCGAAGCACATCAATCTTGGGGCAGGCGCAGCGGTGCGCAATAGTGGTGTGACGGAAACACTGCGTCTCAGGCCGACTCGGCCAGCTGCCGGCGCCACGCGCGAGCAGCCTGCCACGCATGCAACGTGGTAGCCAGTCCGCTGCGCGGCTGTCCCTTCTGCAGCGCGGCCAGTGCATCGCCAGTGAGTGCCGCGCGCTGTGCCAATTGGTTGCCATGGCGCGATTCCAGCGCGCGAAACACGCTGAGTGGCCCAGCCAGCGAGGCCGACTCGCGCCAGCTGGCCAGCAGATCGTCCAATTGCGCCTTCACCGCCTGCTGACGCGCTTCACCGGGTACACGCAGTTTCGCGCGACTCAAGCCATGCCGCGCCAGTCGGGCCATCGGCAACGGCAGACAATCGCGTTCGGCGTCCTGCTCCAGTCGCAGCAGTGCGTATAGAAGATGATTGAGCGTGGCGACCCGCGCCGCCCGCGCAGGCGACGCCTCGCTGCCGTACCACCAGGCGGTTTCCAGCGCCGCCAGCGCGCCGTGCAGTGGCATCGCGGCATCGAGCTGGGTGGGGAAATCCGCGGCGGTGCCCTGCTCCAGCTGAGCCATCGCAGCCAGCACCGGGGCCAACCAGAGATCGCTGGCGATGGCATGCGCGCGCTCGTCGTCGAACAGCACCTGAGTCAGTGGATGACGCCCGCCGCTGGCCGCCGCACCAGCCAGTTCCTCGGCCCACCAGTTGAGCTTGGCCGCCGCCACCTGCGGCTCGCGGATGCCATAGGCGGCGCCGAGCAACTCCTGCTCCAGCGCCGCCAGCGCGACATGACCGGGATAACGCCGGCCATCGACGAACACCAGCGCGATGCGCTGCTGCGGCTGCACCGCCAGCCACTTGTCGATAAATCCCTGCAGCACGGCATTTTGTTCGACCAGCTCGCTCATGCGACGACCGGCTGCAACTGCAGCAGCGCGGCCAGTTCGGCCGGATGAGCCAGCACCTTGTCGGCACCCCAGGAATGCGGGTCGCCACCGTCGAGATAACCCCAACTCACCGCCACCGTGTACAGCCCGGCGGCAGCGCCAGCCTGGATGTCGCGACGATCATCGCCGACGAACAGGCAATGCGCCGGCTTCACGCCAGCACGTTCGCAGGCCAGCAGCACCGGCGCCGGATCGGGTTTCTTCACCGGCAGCGTATCGCCCGACACCACCGCGCTGGCGCGACCGGCCCAGCCGATGCGGCTGACCAGTTCCTCGGTGAGGAACGCCGCCTTGTTGGTGACGATCCCCCAACGCAGGCCGTGTGCCTCGATTCGCAGCAACAAATCATCGACGCCATCGAATGCCTGCGTCTGCTGCGCCATCACGTTCTGGTACAGCTGCAGATAACGCGGTGTCAGCGCCTCCAGCGCAGCTTCGCCGCGCTCGGCAAACGCACAGCGCAACACGGCGCGTGCACCGCGCGAAACCACTTCACGCACCGGCGGATACGACGGCGGCGCAACACCCTCTTCCACGCACTGCGCGACCAGCGCGGCATATAGATCGGGAGCGCTGTCGAGCAAGGTGCCGTCCAGATCGAACAGCACGCCCCGGATGTTTTCGGGTAGCGACTTCATGCAGGCTTGCGTGCGCTGATTACGTAATTGACTGCGGTGATCCGACTCAGCCACGCCTTGCGATTGAGCGGGTTGTAACCCAGCCCGGAAACATCCTCCAGTTCCAGCCCGGCATGGCGCAGCAGACGGCTCAGCTCGGATGGCCTCAGGAACTGCGCGTAGTGATGGGTACCGCGCGGCAGCATCCGCATCACGTACTCCGCGCCCACGATAGCCGCGCCGAACGCGGCCGGCGTGCGGTTGAGCGTGGACATGAACAGCCGCCCGCCTGGTTTCAGCATCGCGGCCAGATCATTCACCAGTGCCGCCGGGTCGGGCACGTGCTCGATCAGCTCCATGCAGCACACCGCATCGAAGCTGTCCGGCTCGGTCGCCGCCAGTTCGGCCGAGGCCTGCACGCGGTAGTCGACGCCGAGGCCCGATTCATGCAGGTGCAGCTTCGCGACGTCGATCACCCTGTCACCCAGGTCGATGCCGGTGACCTTCGCGCCGGCACGCGCCAGTGCCTCGCTGAGCAAGCCGCCACCGCAACCGACATCGGCCACCTTCGCCCCGCGCAGGTCGACGCGGGCGGCGATATAGGCGGCGCGCACCGGGTTGAGGTCGTGCAGCGGGCGCGACTCGCCGTCGGGGTCCCACCAGCGCGCCGCCAGGCTGTCGAAGCGGGCAATCTCGTCGGGGTTGACGTTGGCGGCGGTCATGTTCGAGTCCACGGTGAGTACATGAGTTTATTGAAAAGTGCGGCCATGGATGGCCACTTCTTGATCTTTGCGTTCATGGAGGAACGCAAAAGTTAATGCGCCTGCCATTCATGCACCGTGATATCCCAGCCGCCGCTGACGTGGGCCGGGTCGTTTTGCACGAGCGCGGTCGCCTCGGCCAAGTCGGCTGCCAGCAGCAGGTAGGCACCACCGGACTTGTCCGTGAAGCCGCCGGACAGTTCCACTCGCCCCTCTTCACGCAGGCCGTCCAGGAACGCCAGGTGCAGCGGCACCACGGCCGGGTCGAGATGCGGCAGGCGAATCAGCACGACCAGGTAACGGTTCATCGAAGACTCCTGCTAGACCGAGGCGATGCGCTCGCGCCAGGCGCGTGTGCGCTCCAGGATCGCGGCAGTGTCCATGCCGACCAGCTCGCGCCCGGCCAGCTTGCGCTTGCCGGCGATCCACACGTCGCTGACCTGGTGGCGGCCGGTGGCGTAGACCAGCTGCGAGATGACGTGGAACATCGGCTGGGTCTCCAGCTCGCTCAAACGCACGGCAGCGAAGTCGGCCTGCTTGCCGACCTCGATCGAGCCTATCTTCGCTTCCAGTCCGATCGCCTTCGCGCCGTTGAGCGTGGCGGCACGCAGTGCGAACGCTGCATCGAACGCCGCCGCATCACCGGCCACGGCTTTGGCCAGCAGTGCGGCGGTGCGCATCTCGCCGAACATGTCCAGATCGTTGTTCGATGCACAGCCGTCGGTGCCGAGCGCCACGTTGACGCCAGCCAGACGCAGCTTCTCCGCCGGGCAGAAGCCGGAGGCGAGCTTCAGGTTGGATTCCGGGCAATGCACCACGGACACGCCAGCGGCAGCGCACGCGGCGATCTCGCCATCGGTCAGCTGGGTCATGTGCACTGCGATCAGACGGTCGTTGACCAGGCCCAGCTTCTGCAGGCGCTGGAACGGACGCAGGCCGCTCTTGGCCTTTTCGTCCTCGACTTCGTGCTCGGTCTCGTGTGTGTGCAGATGCACCGGGATGTCGAGCTGGTCGGACAACACGCGGATGCGTTCGAAGCTGTCGTCCGACACCGTGTACGGCGCGTGCGGCGCGAACGCGGTACTGACCAGATTGTCGCCAAAAAAGCTGTCGTGCACTTCGCCGGCACGCTCGAAGTATTCGTCCTGGCTCTTCGCCCACGCGGTCGGGAACTCGATCACCGGCAGGCCAACCACCGCGCGAAAACCCATGCGCCGATAGGTCGCACCGATCACGTCGGGGAAGAAGTAGTTCTC
>DAHUXL010000168.1 GCA_027307195.1 Rhodanobacter sp.
GCTGAGCGCACGATCCAGCGGCTGGCCGGCACCAAGCAGGGTCGCCAGCTGATGGGTGAACTGGGCCAGCTGATCGCCGGTGAACGGGCCGCGCTTGAACAGCGCCGCCAGACCGCTGCCGCCGGCCGCGCCATCGGCCGGCCGCGCTTCCAGCGGCGTGTGGCCCTGATCCTGCAGGCGGCCGATCACTTCCTCGACGCTGGCAGCCTCCATCTGGCCTTGCAGCGTCTCGCCGGCATCGTTGACCGCCTTGTAACGGAACTGCGCCACCTCAGCCTTCCTGCGTCACGCGCAGCACCTCTTCCAGCGTGGTGATGCCGGCCACGGCCTTGGCGATGCCGTCCTCGTACATCGTGCGCATGCCTTCGGCGCGTGCCTGCCGCTCGATCTCGCCTTCGTTGGCGCGCTGCATCACCAGCCGGCGCAGCGGATCGCTCATGGTCAGGAACTCCATGATCGCGCGACGGCCGCGATAGCCGCTGGGATTGGCCGCACTGCTGCCGGGTTTCCACAAGCGGATCGGGCGCTCGTCGGTGTACTTCTCCAGCTCGAATTGCGCGATCACTTCCGGCAGCGCTTCGTACGGAA
This sequence comes from Rhodanobacter sp., assembly GCA_027307195.1. Classification (GTDB taxonomy): domain Bacteria; phylum Pseudomonadota; class Gammaproteobacteria; order Xanthomonadales; family Rhodanobacteraceae; genus Rhodanobacter. Next base: position 589 of record DAHUXL010000168.1, read on the forward strand.
TCGCCGTCTCCGGATCGAGCCGGCGCACCAGCCGCTGCGCCAGGATGCCGTTGATGGTGGAGCCGAGCAGGTAATCCTCGACGCCCATGTCGAGCAGGCGCGTGATGCCGCCGGCCGCGCTGTTGGTGTGCAGCGTGGACAGCACCAGGTGGCCGGTGAGCGCGGACTGGATCGCGATGCGGCAGGTTTCCAGATCGCGCATTTCGCCGATCATGATCACGTCAGGATCCTGACGCATGATCGAACGCAAGGCACCTGAGAAATCCAGTCCGATCTGCGGCTTCACCTGGATCTGGTTGATGCCTTCGAGCTGGTACTCGACCGGGTCCTCGACGGTGATGATCTTCACGTCGTTGGTGTTGATCTGCGACAGCGCGGTGTACAGCGTGGTGGTCTTGCCCGAGCCGGTCGGACCGGTGACCAGCAGGATGCCGTGCGGCTTTTCCAGCACATCGACGAAGCGCTGCTTGAAGCTGTCGGTGAAACCGAGCGATTCGAAATCGAACACCACCGATTCGCGGTCGAGGATGCGCATCACTACCGATTCGCCAAAACTGGTCGGCACGGTCGACACGCGCAGGTCGAGCTCCTTGCCCTGCACGCGCAGTTGGATGCGGCCGTCCTGCGGCAAGCGGCGCTCGGCGATGTTCAGCCGCGCCATGATCTTCACGCGCGAGATCACCGCCGCGGTGGATGAGGACGGCGGCGCTTCCACTTCATGCAACACGCCGTCGATGCGATAGCGCACCTTCAGCCGATTCTCGAACGGCTCGATATGCACGTCCGACGCGCGCTGCTCGACCGCGCGCTGCAGAATCAGATTGACCAGCCGGATCACCGGCGCCTCGGACGCCAGATCACGCAGATGCTCGACGTCGTCTTCCTCGGCGGCGCTTCCATCGAGGTTTTCCACGATCGTGCCCATCGCCGAGCGACCACTGCCGTAATAACGTTCGATCAGTCCGTCGATTTCCGAACGCAGGCCCACCCGCAACGCCACCGGTCGACCGGCGGCGAGTTCGACTGCCTGCCGCGGATATGGATCGGCCGGGTCGGCCACGATCAAGGCCAGCCCATCCACGTCATCGTGTACCGGCACCACGTGTTGCTGCTTCAGAAAGCGCAGCGAAATATCCAGATCGGCCGGTGGCAGTTCCGGCGCATCGCGTGCCGACAGCAGCGGCACCTGCAGCAGTTCCGCCCAGGCTTCGGCCAGGTCACGCTCGGACACCAGCCCGAGCGTGGCCATCAAGGTAGTCAACGTGCCCTCGGACGATTCCTCGTGCAATCGGCGTGCGCGACCCAGATCGCTGTCTTTCAGACGACCACGCGCAACCAGCCATGCGCAGACTTCCGCCTCGCGGTCATCCACGCCCACGCCCGCCCCGCTGACCGCCGGCTCAATCACTGCCGACATCCTCCACCCCACTCGAAATTCATGCGAAAGCCGTCAGCACTCCCTGCAGCGAAACGGCAATCCTCATAGTTATCACATCCGGCCAGTGGCAGGCGAGCATTGCCCGACGCTGTACCATCGTTCCATTCATGGGCCACGCCCCGAACGAGCGTCCATTGTGAAGCCTGCGCCGACCGTGATGGGCCTTGGCGACCTAGGAAAATTTCCCGAGCCGCTGCAGATGTGACCCTGCTCGCGTCCGTCGTCGATGCGGCGAAATCCCTTGCGCGCCCATTGGCGTCTGGGACAATGGCCGCTTTCCGCATCCAGCCACGCCATGCAACTGCTCGACATCGGCGCCAACCTCACCCACGAGTCGTTCCATCACGACCTCGATGCCGTGCTGCAACGTGCCCAGACGCATGGAATCAGCCGGATGGTCGTCACCGGCGCCTCGCGCGACGGCAGCCGGCATGCGCTGGATCTGGCCAGGGCGCATCCCGGCAAGCTGTTTGCCACCGTCGGCGTGCATCCGCATCACGCGGCCGACTACGACGACGCCACCGATGCCTTGCTGCGCGAGCTTTCGCAAGATCATGCCGTGCGCGCGATCGGCGAAACCGGGCTGGACTACAACCGCAACTATTCGCCGCGTGATGTGCAGTTGCAGGTATTCGAACGGCAGTTGCAGATGGCCGTGGATGTGCAAAAGCCATTGTTCCTGCACCAGCGCGACGCGCACGCGGACTTCATCGCGCTGCTGCGCCGTTATCGTGACAAGATTCCCGCGGCCGTGGTGCACTGCTTCACCGATACCGGCGAGGCGTTGCGCGATTACCTGGCGCTGGATTGTCATATCGGCATCACCGGCTGGATCTGCGACGAACGCCGCGGCACCCATCTGCGCGCACTGGTGCGCGAGATTCCGGCGAACCGGCTGATGATCGAAACCGACGCGCCCTACCTGCTGCCGCGCACGGTGCGGCCGCCACCAGCCCACCGGCGCAACGAGCCGATGTATCTGAAGCACATCTGCGAGGAGATCGCGCGCGATCGCGGCGAGCCGGTGGAAGTCACCGCGGCGCACACCACGGCAACAGCGGAGGCGTTTTTCGGATTGGCGCCCATCGCGTAGGCGCTCCTACGGGTGGAGCACCCGTGTCGCACCGGGTGCCAGCCCGTCCAGCACGTATTCCCCGATCCGCACGCGAATCAGCCGCAGGGTCGGGAAACCGACCGCCGCGGTCATCCGCCGGACCTGGCGATTGCGGCCTTCGCGCAGGGTGAGGCTGAGCCAGCTGGTGGGGATGCTCTTGCGGAAACGCACCGGCGGATCGCGCGGCCACAGCCAGTCCGGCTCGGCGATGAGCGCCGCTTCCGCCGGCAGGGTCGGGCCATCGTTCAACAGCACGCCGCGGCGCAAGGCCTGCGCGGCCGATTCGTCGATCTCGCCGTCGACCTGGGCGATATAAGTCTTGGCCTGTTTGTGGCGTGGGTCGGTCAGCCGATGCGCCAGGCGCCCATCGTCGGTCAGCAGCAACAGGCCTTCGCTGTCATGGTCCAGCCGTCCAGCCGCATAGACGTCTTTTTGCCTGACGAAGTCGGCCAGCGTGGGACGCCCTTGCGGGTCGGTAAATTGGCACAGTACGCCGTACGGCTTGTTCAATGCGATCAACATGACGGTCCGACTCGCGCGCCCCCAAGGAGCGCGCGATGACGTCAGTGAACCGATGCTGCGGGCGCCGGCGCCAACGGCTTGATGAAGCGCAGCGTCATCCGGTCGGATTCGCCGATCGCCAGGTACTTCGCCTTGTCCTGCTCGCCCAGCGTGAGCGTGGGCGGCAGCGTCCACACGCCCTTGGGATAATCCTTGGTGTCCTTCGGGTTGGCGTTGATCTCACTGCTCTCGTCCAGCGTGAAGCCCGCCGCGGTGGCCAGCTTCACCACGTAACGGGTCGGCAGGTAACCGCTCTGCTTCACCATGTCCAGCGTCGCCTCATCGCTGGCGCGATGATCGACCACACCGAGCACACCGCCGGGCCGCAACACCGCGAAGAACGCCTTGAACATGGCCGGCGCGGTATCGGCCATCACCCAGTTGTGCACGTTGCGGAAGGTCAGCACCAGGTCGGCCGAACCGGGCGCGCCGAACACCGGCGCCTTCGGATCGAATTCGACGAACTTCGCCTTGCCGTAATGCACCGCATCGGCGGCGAATTTCCGGTGCAGGGCATCGCCATCGCGGCGCGCCTCACCGTCGCCCGCGGATGCCTGCACGGCAGCGATGTAGTGGCCGTTGTCATGCAGCAGCGGCGCCAGGATTTCGCTGTACCAGCCGCCACCGGGCGTGATTTCCACTACCGTCTGATCCGGCCGGATATCGAAGAACTGCAGGGTCGCCTTGGGGTGGCGATACGCGTCGCGTGCGCGGTTCGCGGGCGAGCGCCAGTTGCCGGCCAGCACGCTGTCCAGCTGCGCTGACGTGAAATCGCCGGCACTGGTCGGCGGCACCAGTTGGTCGGCGGGCTGATCGGGCTCCACCGACGCGGCCGGTACCGCCTGGGCGTCGGCCATCATCGGCAAAGCCAGACAGGCCGCCAGCCACAGCGCTGCGCCCAGGC
>DAHUXL010000169.1 GCA_027307195.1 Rhodanobacter sp.
ATCACGAACAGGCTGGGTTCGCTCCAGCCGGTGGAGCCGATGCCAATCGCCGGGTGGATTACGGCTTCGGGCCATGCGCGCAGCGCGTTCAGCAATTCGCGGTGTGCGGCGAGATTGTCCGCTGGCGTCCGTGTCGTCTCCGCGCGGGGATTCCATGCGGTGATGAAGCCCCAGCAGCGCGCGCCGACCAGCGCCTGCAGCGATGACGGCAGCAGCTGGTCGATGCGGATGCATGCCCACGCCGCCCATGGATGGGGCAGTGTCGCGGGCGCAGGCGACGGCATGGATGCCGGAGGTAGAGCAACGCACGGAGCGGTTGCCGGATGCGCAGGAGCGACCTCAGCCGCGTCGAGGCAGACGAGGTAGTCGGTGGCACGGAACGCGTCGAGCAGCGCCTTATCCATGTCGCAGTGGCGGCAACGCTGGCAGGCTGGACTGGAACAGGCTCACCGCGGCATCCAGATCGACATCCGCGACCCGGGGCGTATCGCGCAGCAACTGTTCCAGCAAGGCGTCCTGCGCACGTCCGCGCTCTAGCGCATAGGCGTAGGGCACGTGCGAGAACGTGACCAGCCGATAGCGCGCCATGTAGTGCTGCGGCGCGCGTGCGGCCAGCAACGCACCCAGCTCGCGCTTGGCCAAGTAGTGCGGGTCGGCGACCGAATCGCGCATCTCGACGTAGTTTTCCAGCGCCATCGCGGCGATCGCGTTCGCGTTGGGCTGGCGCACGCGCTGGAATTCGGCGAACACCTCGGCGCTGTCATTTGGTGCCGCGGCCAGCAGGTTCGCCAGCACCACGGTGTCCTCGAAACCGCAGTTCATGCCCTGGCCGTGGAACGGCACGATCGCGTGGGCGGCATCGCCGATCAGCAGTGCGCGGCCGTCCAGATGCCAGCGCTCCAGATACAGCGTGGACAGGGTGCCGACCGGATGACTGTCGAAGTCTTCGCTGAAGCGCGGAATCAACGGCAGCAGTCCCGGAAACTGTTCACTGAAGAATGCAGCCGCGGCCGCCGCATCGGGCAGGGCGGCGAAACTCGGCGCTGCGCCCTGGGCCGGCAGGAACAAGGTGACGGTGAAGCTGCCCTCGGTATTGGGCAATGCGATGCACATATAGCCGCCGCGCGGCCAGATATGCAGCGCGTGCGGTTCCAGCGCGAACTGGTCGTGGCCGCCGCTGAACTGCAGCACCGAGGCAGGCAGCTCGCCCGCAGGTGGGATTTCCAGCTCCTTGTAGCCGTGACCGAGCGACTCGATGCGCTCGCCCAGCGGGCTGTACGCATTCATTGCTGCGCGCACGGCTGAGCCGGCGCCATCGGCACCGATCAGCATGTCGACCGGCAACTCGCGTTCCACGCCCGCGTCATCGGCCAGCCGGATGCGCTGCGCGTCGAAGTCGGCACTGACCAGCGACTGCCCGAAATGGAACTGCACGCCCGCTGCCTCGGCGGCGTCCAGCAGCAGCATGTTGAGTGCGCCGCGCGAGACCGACCAGATCACCTCACCGTCGTCGACGCCGTAACGCTGCAGTCCGCTGTTGCCGTCGAGGGCATGCACCATGCGTCCGCGCATCATCACTGCGCGTTGCAGCACGTCGTCGGCAAGGCCTGCGGTGCGCAGCGCCTGCAGGCCGCGTTCGGCCAGCGCCAGATTGATCGAGCGGCCGCCGAGAAAGCCGGTCAAGCGCGGATCCGGACGCTTCTCGTAGACCTCGACGACAAAACCGCGTTGCGCCAGCTGCTGCGCCAGCAGCGCGCCGACCAGACCGCCGCCAATGAGGGTGATGGGTTGCTGCGCCATGCTGCGATCCGTGGAGGGAATCTGCCCACTGTTCCGCAAGCCGCACGCAACTGCAATCCCGGCAGCGCAGGGATCGCCCAGGAGCCCGGGTGGCAGAAACGCAAGCGGCTGCGGCTTCGCTCTTTTGGCCAGCTTTTCCGCTCCTTTTCGTTGAATAGCTACGGCTATTCGCCTCAAATGATCGAAAAATCTGACTCAAAAGTGTTTTGCCTAGCTCACTTGGTTTCTACCACCCATGCTCCTAGAAGCTCATGAAATAGCCGCCGTTGACCGGCAGGTTGGCGCCGGTGATGTAGCCGGCGTCATCAGCTGCGAGAAATTTCGCGGCGCGTGCGATGTCGGCGGGAGCGCCGAGCCGGCCGACCGGAATGTCGGCGATGATCTGCGCGCGGATCTCGGCGGATACCGCGGCGACCATCGGTGTGTCGCAATAGCCGGGCGACACGGTGTTGACGGTGACGCCCTTGCGCGCGGTCTCGCGTGCCAGCGCCATGCTGAAACCGTGTACGCCGGCCTTGGCGGCGGAGTAGTTGGTCTGGCCGAACTGGCCGGTCTGGCCATTCACCGAACTGATATTGACGATGCGGCCGAAACCGCGGGCGGTCATGCCCTCGACCACGTTGCGGCACATGTTGAACACGCCGTCGAGATTCACCCGCATCAGTTCGTGCCACTGCTGCGGCGACATCTTGCGCAGGCTGGCGTCGCGGGTAATGCCGGCGGCATTGACCAGAATGTCGACGCCGCCGTGCTGCTGTTCGATGCGAGCGATCAGCTGCTGACAGCTGTCGAAGTCGCTGACGTCGGCCGGCTCGAACGTGATGCTGTCGCCGAAGCCGGCAACCTCGTCGCGGAATGCGGCGACGCGTCCGCTGCGTGTGGCCAGATCCACCGCGACGACCTGACGTCCGGCCTGGGCCAGTTGACGACAGATTTCCGTGCCGAGGCCACCGATGCCGCCGGTGACCAGCGCGACACGTTTTTCAACAGCGGGCTTCCCGGCAACAGGTTTCTCAACGGCAGTCTGGTTCATGGCATTCGGTCGGTGGCTCGATCATGCGGCAAGGCAGCACATGCAGTGCTGCAGCGATCGGATCAGGAGGAGACAAACGAACGACGCGTCGATGCGCGCCGTCAACCGGGCGGGTATCAGCCGGATTTCTTGCCGCTGCGGTTGCTGGCAACCGGCGTGGGAATCACTTTGGCGGCCGTGTCGATCAGCCCCCGCTGCATTGCCTGGAACGCCGCCATGTTGCGTTCGGTCAGGTCATTCAGCGTGTTCCACGGGGTCTGTCCCATCAGGTTGTTGAGCTGACTGCGGAACTGGGTCTGCTGATCGAGGAACACCTGCAGGCTGCGCTCCAGATAGGGTCCCATGAAACCCTGCAGCGAATCGCCGTAGAAGCGGATGATCTGGCTGAGCAACTGCGGCGACAGCATCGGCTGCCCCTTGTCCTCGTGCTCGGAGATGATCTGCAGCAAGACGGAACGGGTCAGTTCCTCACCGCTCTTCGCGTCCAGCACCTGGAAATCCTCGTTGTCCAGGACCAGCTGACGGACTTCCTCCAGCGTGATGTAGCTGGAGATTTCCGTGTCGTAGAGACGCCGGTTCGGGTACTTCTTGATGATGCGTTTGGTTTGTGCCATGCGGCGAACGCTAACAGAAGATATTGCGGCGCACCAGTCGGGTCGGGGTGATCATGCTGCAGCCGGTGGCTGCAGCATTTGCCAGGCCGTCTCTAGTGACCAACCGCACCGCCGGCACTGCCGAAGGGTGGCTTGGCGAACCACAGCAGCGGAATCAGCAACACGAACAGGATCGCGCAGGCCCAGAATACGTCGTTCACCGCCAGGGTCAGTGCCTCGCGCGTCAGCAGTTGATCGATCAGCCCGAGACTCTGCGTGTGCGACAGGCCGGTATGCGACAGCTGGTTCATGAAATGGGTGGCCGCCGGATGACCCGTGCTGACGTACTCGGTCAGGCTGGCGTGGTGGGTTTCGCCGCGGTGCTGCCACAGCGTCACCATGATCGCGGTGGATACGCTCGAACCGATGGTGCGGCAGAAGTTGGACAATCCCGACGCGCTGGCGATCTGGTCCACCGGCAGGCCGGACAGATAAACCTGGTTCAGCGGAATGAAGAAGCACGGAATCGCCAGGCCCATTACGAAGCGCGGCACGATCAGGGTGGAAAACGAGGCGGAGCTGTCAAAGGTGGAAAACCAGTACGCGGTGCCGGCGAAGACCAGGAACGCGAATGTCACCACCGCGCGCAGGTCCAGCTTGTGCATGTTCTTGCCCAGGATCGGCGCGATCAGGAACGCCAGCACGCCGACCGGCGCGGTGGCCAGGCCGGCCCAGGT
>DAHUXL010000170.1 GCA_027307195.1 Rhodanobacter sp.
GGGTGCCGGCATCCACGGTGGTGAGGATGAACAGGGCCTCGAACAGGATCGCGTAGTGGTACCAGAACGCCATCATGCCGCCACCGGGGATGATGTTGTGCAGCAGCTGCGCCATGCCCACGGCCAGGGTTGGCGCGCCGCCGGCGCGGCCGAGGATGCTGGATTCGCCGATGTTCTTCGCAGTCTGCAGCAACTCGTCCGGCGTCACCACGAAGCCCCATTGGCTGATCGCGGTGGCGGCGTCCTGCACCGTGCTGCCGACGATAGCGGCGGGCGAATTCATCGCGAAGTACACGCCCGGATGCAGCGAGGCGGCGGCGATCAGCGCCATGATCGCCACGAACGCTTCCATCAGCATGCCGCCGTAACCGACCAGGCGCGCCTGGCCTTCGTTGGCGAGCAGCTTCGGCGTGGTGCCGGAGGCGATGATCGAATGCCAGCCGGATACCGCGCCGCAGGCGATGGTGATGAACAGGAACGGGAACAGGTTGCCCTGGAACACTGGACCGGTGCCATCGATGAACTTCGTCACCGCCGGCATCTGCAGCGTCGGCGCAGAGAGGAAGATCGCCAGCGCCAGCAGCGCGATAGTGCCGATCTTGAGGAAGGTGGACAGGTAATCGCGCGGCGCCAGCAGCAGCCACACTGGCAGCACCGAGGCGCAGAAACCGTAGGCGATCAGCAGCCAGGCCAGCGCCTTCGCGTCGAAGTCGAACAAGGGCGCCAGCGCGGCCGAATCGGCCACGTTCTTGCCGAACGCGATCGAGGCCAACAGCAGCACCAGGCCGATGATCGACACTTCGAGAATCCTGCCCGGACGGAACCAGCGCAGATACACGCCCATCAGCAGCGCGATCGGGATCGTGGCGGCCACGGTGAAGGTACCCCATGGGCTGTGCGTGAGTGCCTTGACCACGACCAGCGCCAGCACCGCCAGCACGATCATCATCAGCACCAGCACGCCGAACATCGCCACCACGCCGGCAACCGGTCCCAGTTCCTCACGCAGCATGTGGCCGAGCGAGCGGCCGTCGCGGCGCAGCGACAGTCCCAGGATCATGAAGTCCTGCACCGCGCCGGCGAACACCACGCCGAACAGGATCCACAGCGTGCCGGGCAGGTAACCCATCTGCGCGGCCAGCACCGGGCCGACCAGCGGGCCGGCACCGGCAATCGCGGCGAAGTGGTGGCCGAACACCACCCACTTGTCGGTGGGCACGTAGTCGAGGCCGTCGTTGCGCAGCACCGAGGGCGGCGCGCGGGTAGGGTCCAGCTTCAACACGGAGTGCTCGATGAACTTGCCGTAGAAGCGGTAGCCGATCACGAAGATCGAAATCGACGCGGCGACCAGCCAGATCGCATTGATCGGCTCGCCGCGGCGCAGCGCCACCACGCCCAGACAGAACGCGCCGACGATGGCGATGGCAACCCACAGGATCTTGCTGGCCGGACTCGGCTTGGGGATGACTGCTTGCATGAGTGGCTCTCCTCGGCAATACGGCAAGAGTCGCCCTGTCGGCGACGACGGTCAATGCCAAATCAGGCCCGAAGGCATTAGCCATTGGTCGAATGGGCCGGCCCGGACGGGCACCCCGGCGATTTGCGGCAGGGGTACACTGATCATTCCATCGCCTGCAAGGAGTTCGTCATGCGTATCACGGTTCGCCATGGCCTGCTGGGCCTTGCTCTTGCGGTTGCTGCGCTGCCGGTGATTGCCGCCGGTACCGGCCAGTTCAAGGACCTGCTGAACAAGGTCAAGTCGTCGACGCACGGCTCGAATTCCTCGCTCGGCAGCAACCTGCCGGACAGCGACATCGCGTCCGGCCTCAAGGAGGCGCTGGCCAAGGGCACCACCAACGCGATCAACAGTCTTGGTCGTGACGGCGGCTTCTGGAACAACAGCAAGGTACGCATTCCGCTGCCTGGAAAGCTTGAACAGGCCGGCAAGCTGGCGAAGCAGCTGGGGCAGGGCGCCAAGGTCGAGGCGTTCGAGCTGAGCATGAATCGGGCGGCGGAAAAGGCGGTGCCGCAGGTGGCGCAGATCTTCGGTGACGCGATCCGCAAGATGACGCTCGACGATGCACGGGGCATCCTCACCGGCGGCGATCACGCGGCCACCGATTTCTTCCGCCGCGTAGCCGGCGACGCGCTGACCGCGCGTATCCATCCGATCGTGGCCAAGGCCACCGACAGCGTCGGCGTCACCGAAAAGTACAAGGCTTTCACCGCAGGCAGCGGCGGTGGCGCGCTGGGTGGTGTGATGGGTTCGCTGGGATCGCTGGGCGGTCACAAGTCGGGCAACAACGGCAGCCCGCTGGACCTGGACAACTACGTGACGGCGAAGACGCTGGATGGCCTGTTCACCGAGATCGGCGACCAGGAGCAGTCGATCCGCCACAACCCGGGCGCGCGCACCACCGATCTGCTGAAGAAGGTGTTCGGCGGTCGTTGAACCCGCTTGCGGGTTCAACAAAATCAATGCCGCGCTCTGGTGGTCAGCTTTTTGCAGTTGAATCACCAACAGCACAGCTTGCATCAGTTCTTCATAGCCCACAAATCGGGAGACGAGGACGATTTGAAACCGAGGCTCCCATGATTCGCGAAATCCTGAAGATGGGCGATCCGCGCCTGCTGCGCATCGCCCCGCTGGTACCCGACGCCATGCTGGGCAGCGTGGAACTGGACGCGCTGATCGCCGACATGTTCGACACCATGCACGCCGCCGACGGCGTCGGTCTTGCCGCGCCGCAGATCGGCGTCGACCTGCAGCTGGTGATCTTCGGCTTCGACAGCAACGAGCGTTATCCCGATGCGCCGGCGGTGCCGCGCACGATCCTGCTCAATCCGGTGATCACGCCGCTGTCGCAGGATATGGAAGAAGGCTGGGAGGGTTGCCTGTCCGTGCCCGGCTTGCGTGGTGCGGTGAGTCGTTACTCGCTGATCCGCTACGAAGGCGTCGACCCGCAAGGCCAGCGCATCGAGCGCACCGCCGAGGGCTTCCATGCCCGCGTGGTGCAGCATGAGTGCGATCACCTGATCGGCCGGCTGTATCCCTCGCGCATCACTGACTTCAGCCAGTTCGGCTACACCGACGTGCTGTTTCCCGGGCAGGACATTGGAGACGACTGATGCGAGCGATCTGGCGTGACGCCGTGCTGGCGGAAAGCGACGACACGGTCGTGGTCGAGGGCAATCACTACTTCCCCGCCGGGTCGATGCGGCGCGAGTACTTCCGGGCCAGCGACCACCAGAGCGTCTGTCCGTGGAAGGGCACGGCGAGTTATTACGACGTGGTCGTGGATGGCGAAGTGAATGCCCATGCCGCGTGGTATTACCCGGCGCCGAAAGAGGCCGCCCGCGAGATCAAGGACCGCGTAGCCTTCTGGCATGGAGTGGTGGTTGCCGCATGAGTTCGTGTGCCGGTCTTGATGCGCCGAGGCCTGTGCATGGATGATGCTGCTCTTTGACGACAGGGCAGCCGATGCCACCGATGGAATCCATGCAGCCGTTGATGACGGGCGGGGAAAATGCTCAACCCGCACAGACGCGCCGCAATCCCGGCATCGACCTGCTGCGCGGGTTGTCCATCCTGTTCGTCATCCTCAATCACCTCGGCCTGCGCATTCCGCTGAAGAAAACCGCGCTGGCCGATGTGCTGCCGCCGTGGTTTCTGAGCCGACTGAACTACAACGGCTACGAGGCCGTGTTCGTGTTCTTCGTGATCTCCGGTTTCCTGATCGCCGGCAATGCGCTGCAACGCTGGGGCGGTCTGGAGCGGATCGACTTGCGTGCGTTCTATGCGCGTCGCTTCGCCCGTATCGTGCCCTGCCTGGTGGTGCTGGTTGCCGTGCTCGCCGTATTGCATCTGCAGGCGGTGCCGGATTACACGATCAGTCGCCCGGGTCAGTCGCTGCCAGGTGCGATCTGGGCCGTCATCGGCCTGCATCTGAACTGGTATGAGGGGCACACCGGCTACCTGCCGGGCAACTGGGACGTGCTGTGGTCGCTGTCGATCGAGGAAGTGTTCTATATCGGCTTTCCGCTTGTATGCCTGCTGACGCGCCGGCGTTGGGTGCTGGTGCCGCTGCTGACCTTGCTCGCGTTGTCGATGCCGTGGACGCACGCTGCCTTGCGCGGCAACGAGATCTGGCAGGAGAAGGCCTACCTGCCGGGCATGTCGGCGATTGCGATCGGCGTGCTCGGTGCGTTGCTGGCTGCACGCTCCCGCACGCTTCCGGCACGTACGGCCACCTTGCTGGGATGGCTGGGTGCGATCGGCCTGGTGGCGGCGACGATCGACGGTGCAGTGATGTGGCATCTGCTGCGCGACGGCTACATGCTGCTGCTGGCGCTCTCTGCGCTGTGTCTGCTGCTGGCCTGCGAGCAGCGCCAGCGCCGTGGTGACTGGCACGCCTGGTGCGGCCTGGATTGGCTGCGTTCCTGGGGACGACTCAGCTACGAGATCTATCTCACCCACATGTTCGTGGTGCTGGCGCTTTTCGATCTGTACCTCGCGGCCGGGCAGCCGCGCGGCACCATGCCGCTGCTGTTCATCGCCTGCC
>DAHUXL010000173.1 GCA_027307195.1 Rhodanobacter sp.
ATCCAGTGGGGCACCGCTCGTCTAGCGGACAGACATCAGGACCGGCGCAGGACGGCACCGGCTGGAACCGCCTCGACACCAGGCGATTCCGTGTCAACGGATCGTGGGAGCGTTCCGCTCACGGGCAACACAAAGCAACGCAACAACAAGACAGTCCGAATTACTTGCACCGATTACGGGAGAGGGTCAGGTCATGGTCAATCAACGCATGCTATCCAAGCAGATCTCGCTGGCTTTCGCCGGCTTGCTCGCCACCACACTTTCACTACCGGGCATCGTCAACGCCCAGAACAGCACGGCAACCCTGCGCGGCCATATCACGGCGCCGCAAGGGCAGGTACCGACCGATGTCGTCGCCACCAATACGGCCACCGGCTTCGTCAACAAATCGAAGGTCACCGCCGACGGCAACTACACCCTGGTCAGCCTGGCTCCGGGCAACTACAACATCGTGGCCAGCGGCAATGGCAGCAATGCGAGCCAGACCGTGACCGTACATGTGGGCCAGTCGCTCACCCTGAATCTCAACACGGTTCCGGCTCCGACTGCGGCCACCGCCAATGCAACCAACCTGCAAGGTGTCACCGTCAGCGCCACCGCACTGACCGAGACGCGCACTTCGGAAGTTGCGCAGAACATCTCGCAGGCGCAGATCGCCAACCTGCCGCAGAACGAGCGCAACTTCCTCGATTTCGCCCAGCTGGTTCCGGGCGTCACCATCTCGCATGATCCCACCCAGAAGTCGTTTTCCTCAGGTGGTCAATCGGCCGAGAATGTAAACGTTTTCATCGACGGTGCCAGCCAGCGCAACGACATTCTCAAGGGCGGCCTGGTCGGACAGGACTCCAGTCGCGGCAACCCGTTCTCGCAGGAAGCGATCGCCGAATATCGCGTGCTGACGCAGAACTACAAGGCCGAGTACGAGCAGGCCGGCACCGCCGTCATCACGGCCATCACCAAGTCGGGCAGCAACGAGTTCCACGGTACGGTCTACGACTATTTCCAGAACCAGTCGATGATCGCGCAGGATTCCTTCGACAAGAAGAATCACGTGAAGAAGCCCGACTACAAGCGCCAGCAGCGCGGCTTCAACCTTGGCGGTCCGATCTTCAAGGACGAATTGCTGTTCTTCATCAACTACGAAGAGCGCAAGGACGTCAACAACAACAGCGTGTCGATCATCGACCCGCGCTTCTCGCAGTACAACGGTACCTTTTCCGCGCCGTTCAATGAAAAATCCTGGTTTGGCAAGTTGAGCTGGCAACCCAACGAGAACAACACCATCGATCTCAGCTACTCCGACCGCAAAGACAAGGAAATACTGGGCTTCGGCGGCACAACAACCTATCAGGGGCGCACCGAACGCAACAACGATGTCAGCGACCTGCTGCTGAAATGGAGTTCGTATGGCGACAACTGGACCAACGACTTGCTGCTTGACAGCGGTCGGTACAAATTCAATCCCACCGCTGCCGAACCCAACCTGATCCAGCAGATCTACGAGCCGAACATCGCGATACTTGGCGGTGCTGTCGGTTTGCAGAACAAGTCCCAGGATCAGACCACCCTGCGCGATGATCTGACCTTTACCGGCCTGTCCTGGCACGGCGACCACACCGTGAAGATGGGCGTCAAATATTCCAGTTACAGCATCAACCTGTTGCAAAACAACAACGCCGTGCCGTCGTACAACTATCAGATCGGACCGACCTATCCCGGCGGCTTCACCAGCCCTTACCGCGCCGTATATGCGCCACTCGGCACCGGCGCCCAGCTGCACGACAATCAGCTGGGCGCGTACATCCAGGATGACTGGGATATCACCCAACGCCTGCAACTCAATCTGGGCGTACGCTGGGATTACGAGACCAATGCGCTCAATGACCACTACGTGACGCCCGCAGCGCAGATCCCGACCCTCGACTACCTGGGCCTGCAGAACAACATCAGCACCGGGCATGAGCGCAAACCCGAGAAGGACCAGATCCAGCCGCGCCTCGGCTTCTCGCTGGACCTCAGCAAGGACGGCGACCAGAGCACGACCCTGTTCGGTGGCGCCGGTCGCTATTACTCGCGCACGCCGTTCGATTGGCTCAGCCAGGAACCGATCCACTCACAGGTACCGAACTACACGTTCCAGTTCAGTCCCGGCGGCGTGACCCCAGGGACGATTGCGTGGGATCCGAAATACCTCACCGCTGCAGGGCTGAATCAATTGTTGGCTTCCGGCAGTGCAGGCTTCAGCCAGGAAATCGACACGGTCAACAACAAGACCAGGTCGCCATACACGGATCAATTCAGCCTTGGCATAAAGCAGGTACTCGGTGACTGGACCGGCTCGCTGACCCTGAGTCGCGTGCTGGGCTACCGCCAGTTCACCTGGTTGTGGAATCGCAAGGTGGCGCCGGGCTTCTCACTCGACAACCTGCCGGGCAGCCCGTATGGCGTGGTGCTGCACAACGGCTACAAGAAGACCCAGGCCAGCAGCGTGCTGGTCAGTGTGAGCAAGCCGTACACCACCGCCTCGGGCTGGGGTCTGGACGTGGCCTACACCTATCAGCGGGCACGCCAGCAGGGCAATGACAACTACTCGCTCGACTACGTCAATCCGGCCGGCTATCCCGCCGACCATGTCGGTCCGAAGCACAATCTGGTGATCAGCGGCCAGGTGCACGGGCCGTGGGACACCCGCTTCAGCGGCATCTTCACCTACAACTCGGGTACGCCGTTTGACGTGTTCAAGGGCACCGCGACCTGCGACTACAACTGCAGCTATTTCCACAATGCAGAGTACGGTCGCGCGTACGTCAACCTTGATCTGGCCGTTTCCAAGGAATTCCGCTGGGGCCAGAGCCAGGCTTTGCAGTTGCGCTTCGACGTGTTCAACGTGTTCAACCGCGATGTCATCAATGGCTACAACGGTGGCTTCTACGACCCCAATTTCGGTCAGGCCACCAGCGCCGATCCGAACCAGACCCGCCGCTTCCAGATCGGCGCACGTTACTCGTTCTAAACCATTCCGCGGCATGGCTGGACTGCCGCTTCACTCGTCCGCCCGCACACTGCGGGCGGACGTCCGGATGGCTCGTTGAAGCCGTGCACCATCACGGTTTCAACGAGCCACAACCCGCAAAGTACGGCAGATAATCAATGATGTTTTTCAACCGGCACGCATGGCTTCCCGTCCTGCTCGGCGCCAGCTTGCTCTTCGCCTCCCCGGCAACCCCAGCGCTACAGACCAATGGCGTCGTCGCAGCCACCGCGCCAACCCGTGTTCCCGCGGTTCCGGTGCTGGTCAACGATCTCGAGCAACGCACCTTCCGCTTTTTCTGGGACAGCGCGAATCCCGCCAATGGCCTGATCCCCGATCACTATCCCGGCGACTCCTTTTCCAGCATCGCCGCCGTCGGCTTCGGGCTCACCGCCTACGGCGTGGGCGTGGAGCGCGGCTACATCACGCGCGAACAGGCGATCGAGCGCACTCTCGCCACGCTGCGCTTCTTCGACCGTTCGCCGCAGGGCGACAGCGAGGACGACGACAGCGGCTACCAGGGTTTCTACTACCACTTCCTCGACATGCAGAGCGGCAAGCGCTTCGCGCGCTGGACCGAAGTCTCCACCGTGGATACCACGCTGCTGCTGGGTGGCGTGCTGTTCGCGCAGTCCTACTACGACCGCGACACGCCGCAGGAACACGAGATCCGCGATCTGGCCGATCGCATCTACCGCCGCGTCAACTGGAAATGGGCGCAGGTGCGCGCACCGCTGATCAGCATGGGCTGGACACCGGGCGGCAAGTTCATTCCGCACGACTGGGAAGGCTACAACGAAGGCATGCTGGTCTACGTGCTGGCGCTGGGCTCACCCACCCATCCGGTCGGCGCCGACGCGTGGACCGCGTGGACCAGCACCTATGAGCGCAGCTGGGGCCAGTTCCAAGGGCAGCAATTGCTGAACTTCGGGCCGCTGTTCGGTCATCAGTACAGTCATGTGTGGATCGACTTCCGCGGCATCCGTGATGCGTGGAACCGCAAGCACGATCTGGACTATTTCGAGAACAGCCGCCGCGCGGTGATCGCGCAGCGCAACTACGCCATCGCCAACCCCGGCGGCTGGACCGGCTACGGCAAGAACGTGTGGGGCTTGACCGCGAGCAACGGCCCGGGTGGCGTCATCGTGGAAGGCAGCCACCGGCGCGCGCAGTTCCAGGGCTATACCGCACGCGGCGCCGGACTCGGCTATGTCGTCGACGACGGTACCATTGCACCCACCGCCGCCGCCGGCTCGATCGCGTTTGCGCCGGGGCTGGTGATTCCCGCGCTGGAAGAGATGAAGCGCCGCTACGGTGCCGACATCTACAACGAGCACGGCTTCGTCGACGCGTTCAATCCCAGCTTCCACGTGCACACGCTGTTGCGCACCGGCAAACTGCTGCCGATGGGCTGGGTCGACAGCGAGCAACTGGGCATCGACCAGGGTCCGATCGTGCTGATGATCGAGAACTGGCGCAGCGACTTCGTGTGGAACGTGATGAAGAAGAATCCGTATATCCGCAAGGGACTCCAACGCGCCGGCTTCGAAGGTGGCTGGTTGTCCACGCATACGCCGGCGCAATGAAGCGCGGCGGCCACCCGCAACCATCGCTGCTTGCGCCTTCGATGTGCCGCAGCGCGTGGCTGGCGGGGGTGATCGCGTGTGCCGTACTGATCGGCGGGTGCGGACGGACACCGGCGTCCGACCAGCCACTCACGGTCTGGACGATCGGCCGCGAGGGCGAGGCGATCATCAAATTGCTGCCGGATTTCGAACGCGCGCATCCGGGCATCCACGTGAAGGTGCAGCAGTTGCCGCTGACCGCCGCGCACCAGAAACTGCTGACCGCATTCGCCGGCGGCTCCACCCCGGACATGACCCAACTCGGCAACACCTGGCTGCCGGAGATGGTGGCGCTGCACGCATTGCTGCCGCTGCAGGTACGCGTCGATCATTCCGCGGTGATCAAACCGGACGACTACTTCTCCAGCATCTGGGCCACCAACGTGATCGACGGCACCTTGTACGGCGTGCCGTGGTACGTCGACACCCGACTGCTGTTCTACCGCACGGACCTGCTCAAGGCCGCCGGCTTCGATGCGCCGCCCCGTGACTGGGCGCAGTGGCGGCAGCAGCTCGCCGCACTGAGCCATCCGTCGCAACATCGCTACGGCATCCTGCTGCCGACCAACGAGTACGAGCAGCTGCTGTCGCTGGCACTGCAGCAGCCCGGTCCGCTGCTGCGCGACGGCGACCGCTACGGCAACTTCGAAAGCGCCGGTTTCAAGCGTGCCCTGACGTTCTACGTGGATACGTTTCGCCTGCGGCAG
>DAHUXL010000175.1 GCA_027307195.1 Rhodanobacter sp.
GACGACGCCTCGGACTTCTACATGCCGTTCACCCGCGCGCTCGATTTGCAGATGCGCACGGGTGGCCGCAACAGCTGCCGCGGCAAGCTCACCTTCACCACCTGGGATGGCTGGCTGCAGAGCAATTGCGTGTGGATCACGCCGTGGATGGAGCTGGACAGTGCTAACGAGGTTGCGCGCTACCGCAGCTTCCTCGACAGCTACGCCGCTGACCAGCAGCGCGCCGGTCGCTTCAACTGGGCACCCAATGTGCGCCTGCGCGACGTGGTGCAGATGCTCGATCACGAGCATGTGGTGCCACCGGAGAGCCGCATCTCGCTGATCGTGGCGCTGGCCTTCTTCGTGATCTGCCTGGTCAACACCATCGGTCTGCTGCTGGCGAAATTCCTGCGCCGCGCCGGCGAGATCGGCGTGCGTCGCGCGCTGGGCGCCACGAGGCGGGAGATCTATGCGCAGTACCTGATCGAGGCGGGCACCGTGGGACTGGCCGGTGGCGTGCTGGGCCTGTTGCTCACCGCAGTGGGCGTGTCGGGCGTGGGCATCCTGTTTCAGCCGCAGATCGCTCGGCTGGCGCATCTCGATCTTTCGCTGATCGGGCTGACCATGCTGGTGGCGATTGTCGCGACCATGTTCGCGGCGTTCTATCCCGCCTGGCGTGCTGCGAACGTGCAGCCGGCATGGCAGTTGAAGTCGAACTAGGGGGTGCGCCGATGAGCCCACAGATCAAACCTATCCTCATCGCGCTGCGCCGGCACAAGGCGGGCACCGTGCTGATCGCGTTGCAGATCGCGCTGACCCTGGCGATCGTGTGCAACGCGCTGTTCATCATCCACCAGCGGCTGGCCAACATGTCCGATGTCAGCGGCGTGGACGAGGCCAACGTGTTCGTGATCAAGAACCAGTGGGCCGTCGACCGCTCGACGCAACAGGTCGATGCGCAGGTGCGGGCCGACCTGCTTGCGTTGCGGCAACTGCCCGGCGTGCGCGACGCCGCTCCCGCCAGCGGCTATCCGCTGCAAGGCGGTGGTTGGGACAACTTCGTCACGATGACGCCTGATCAGGTCGAGCCGACCACCGACTCCGCGGTGTACACCGGCGACGAGCATCTGCTCGACACGCTCGGCGTGCACCTGATCGCGGGGCGCAACTTCCATCCCGACGAAATCGTCGAGCTGGGTACCCAGCAGGCGATCATTCCGCCGGTAGCCATCGTGAGCAAGGCGCTCGCCGACCGGCTGTTCCCCGATGGTTCGGCACTGGGCAAGAGCTTCTATGCGATGGGCGCAACGCCCAGCACGATCATCGGCATCGTCGACCCCTTGCACCGGCAGGGCACGAATCAGTGGAACCAGCCCTATGCCGGGCAGGCGCTGATCTGGCCGCTGCGCGCGGACGACGCGCGTGGGATCTTCTACATCGTGCGCGCCAAGCCCGGCCAGCTCGCCGCCGCGATGCGCGAGGCGCCGAAGGCGCTGTACGCGCAGAGCCGCATGCGCATGATCGACCCCAAGGACGGCATCCAGGATTACGCCGAAATTCGTCACAAGGCGTACGACAGCGACCGCGGCATGGCGATC
>DAHUXL010000178.1 GCA_027307195.1 Rhodanobacter sp.
GCATCGACGCGTCGATGATCACGTCGCTGGACACGTGCAGGCTGGTGATGCCCTTGTCGGAATTGACCATCGCCAGACCCGGACGCTGCGCGTACTCGGCGTCGATGTCGGCCTTGATCTGCGCCTGCTGCGCTTCCGGCAGCGAGGCGATGCGCGCGTACAGGTCGCCGATGCCGTTGTTCGGATTGAAGCCGACCTGCTTCAGCAGCGCGGCGTGCTTCACCAGCACGTCCTTGTAGAACTCGCCGATCACCACGCCGAACATGATCGGGTCGGAGACCTTCATCATGGTCGCCTTCAGATGCACGGAGAACAGCAAACCCTGCTGCTTCGCATCGGCAATCTGCGCGTCGATGAAACCGGCCAGCGCGCGCCTGCTCATCACCGCGGCGTCGATGATCTCGCCGGCCAGCAGGGCGGTCTTCGGCTTCAGCATGACATGGCTGCCGTCCGTGCCGAACCATTCGATGCTGACGTTGCCGGCCTGCCCGATCACCACGGATTTCTCGGTGCCGTAGAAATCGCCACGCTCCATGTGCGACACGTGGGTCTTCGAATCCTTGCTCCATGCGCCCATCTTGTGCGGATGCTTGCGTGCGTAGTTCTTCACCGAAGTCGGTGCGCGGCGATCGGAATTGCCCTCGCGCAGCACCGGATTCACCGCGCTGCCCTTGACCCGGTCATAGCGCGACTTGATGTCCTTTTCCGACGCGTCCTTCGGCTCGTCCGGATAGTCCGGCAGCGCATAGCCCTGGCCCTGCAGTTCCTTGATCGCCGCCTTGAGCTGCGGCATCGAGGCGCTGATGTTCGGCAGCTTGATGATGTTCGCTTCCGGCGTGGTGGCAAGCTGGCCCAGTTCGGCCAGGTCGTCGGCCATCTTCTGATCGTCCTTCAGGAACTCCGGGAACAGCGCGATGATGCGGCCGGCCAGCGAGATGTCGCGCGTCTCCACCTTGATGCCCGCGATGCCGGTGAACGCGGCGACGATCGGCAACAGGGACTGCGTGGCCAGGAACGGCGCTTCATCGGTCAGCGTGTAGATGATCTTGGGCGTGGTGGGCATTGTCTGATGGACCTCTCTGCTACGACATTCAGGGATAAGGCTGCCGCCTGGGGCCGGACTGGAGCCGCCTGACGCGTCACATCGGCGCCAGCCGATCATTCCAGGCCACCCGGGCAAGCTTGATGGGCCTTTACGAAAGCCTCCCATTGTCGCGTTTTCGCCGGGGAGGGGAAAGCACGGGCCATGACGGCATGCGCCGCCGCAACGACAAAGGGCGCGGCATGGCCGCGCCCTTGTTGCCGCCATCGTCGCCGCAACGACTTACTTGATCGAGAAATCCTTGCTGGCGACCTGGCTGCCATTCAAGGAAATGTCGACCTTGTAGTTGCCGGCCGGGAAGCCGCCGGGCTTGCTGATCATGAAGGCCGTGGTCTCCGGGCCGCTGGAGTGGAGCATCTTGCTGTCCTCATGCACGGTCTGGCCGTCCTGGTAGCTCCATTTCGCAGCCAGCGTGGCGTTGCCACTGCCGCTGGTGTCGACCGAGGCGTAAATGGTATCCGTCGGGGCGAAGCTGCTGCCGCTGGCGAGGATCTTGTTGCTGGCATCCACGGTTGAGCCCAGTTCCACCGAGCCGAACGTGACGGCGGCGGTCGCGTCACTGGCCGGCATGCCCATGCCTGCGGTGGAGGCCGGTGCCGGCGCCATCGTCGGTGCAGAGGCGGCGGGCGGTGGCGTGGCCGGCACTGACGAGGTCGATTCATCATGCTTGCCGCAGGCACTCAAGGCCAGCACGGCGGCCAGCGATGCGGCAAGGATCAAGGGTTGGCGGGTCGTCTTCATAAGGTGTCTCCTGTTTCGGGACTTGGCGGTAGTTCGGCTTCAGGGCTTGGGGGGAATCCTCAGCATCTGGCCAGTCCGGACCCGATCCGGATCAGACAGCTGATCGCGATTGGCGTCGAAAATCGTCTTCCACGCATTCGCGTCATCGTAGAAATGTTTGGCGATACGGGTCAGGTTGTCGCCGGCGACCACGGTGTAAATCGTGGCCTCGTCGACCGTCGAGCTGACGTGCGATTGCACGTCGCTGAAATCCGCTTTCGCTGCCGGCGCATTCGGCGCGGTGGATTGCACGCCACCTTGCACATTGGAGAAATCCGGCTTGTTGCTTTCGGTACCCATGAACGCGTCTCCGTTTCGGAAGAGCGGTCAGTGATACCCATCCACCAGTTAACGACGTGTGAGCACGGTGCCGATGCATTCAGCCCATGCGTTCACATCGGCACCGCGAATGGCCGTCATCGATGTGGGTATCGCCAGCTGCGACGATCAACCTGCATTGGCGCCCACCACCAGGGCCTTGCGTTGGCGCCGGCGCGCGCTCCAGCTTTTGCGTCGCTCGGCCAGGCACGAGAAGATCACATACAGTGCGGGCGTGCTGAGCAGGGTGAGGCTTTGCGAGATCAGCAGACCGCCGATCAGCGCGATGCCGAGCGGGCGGCGCAGTTCGGAGCCTTCACCCAGGCCGATCGCGATCGGCAGCGCGGCGAGGATCGCGACCATGGTGGTCATCATGATCGGGCGGAAGCGCACGAGGCACGCTTCGCGGGCGGCTTCCAGCGGGCTCTTGCCGTGTTCGCGTTCGGCGACCAGGGCGAAGTCGATCATCATGATCGCGTTCTTCTTGACGATGCCGATCAACAGCACCAGCGCGATCTGCGCCACCACCGACAGTTCGGTGCCGGTCAGCCACAGGGCCAGCAGTGCGCCAACGCCCGCAGCCGGCAGGGTCGACAGGATCGTCACCGGATGAATCAGGTTTTCGTACAGCATGCCGAGCACGATGTAGACGGTGAGCACCGCCGCCAGCACCAGCCACAGCATGCCACCCTGTGATTGCTGGAAGCGGCGGAAGTCGCTGCCCATCTGCACCTTGATGTCGCCGGGCATGCGCATGTTCCGCACGGTGGCCTGGATGATCGCCATCGCCTCGCCCATGCTCACGCCGGGGGCGAGGTTGAAGCTGAGATCCATCGTGGTGTACTGGTTTTCGTGCTTGATCTGCGAGGGGGACAGTCCCGGCACCTGCTTCGCGAACGCGGTGATCGGGATCATCTTGCCGCTGTCGGAACGCACGTAGACGCGATTGAGCGAATCCGGCGTGGCAGTCTGATCGGGCAGCGCGTTGACCACCACCTTGTACTGGTTGATGTCCGAGTAGATGGTGGAAACCTGGCGCTGACCGAACGCGTCGTACAGCGCGCCATCGATAGTCCCGACCGACACGCCGAGGCGTGCGGCAGTGTCGCGATCGATCACGATGTTCTGGCGCAGGCCGGCCTCGTCGACGTCGGTTCCGACATCACTCAGCTTGGGATTCTTCTTCAGCTCGGCCTGCAGTTTCGGCAGCCACTCCTGCAGACTCGCCAGGTCGTTGCCTTGCAGTGATACCTGGTATTGCGCACCCTGGCTGGTACCGCCGCCGCCACTGGGCAGATCCTGCACCGGGCGCAGCCGCAGGTTGAGATCCGGGTAGTTCGCGGCCTTCGCGCTCAGCCGCGCCAGCACCGCGAAGGTGTCGTCTGTGCGGCCTGCAGCGCGCGTCTTCAGATCGATATTGAACGAGCCGCTGGTGCCTTGCCGGCTGCTGCCCAGGCGCGAGCCCACGGTAGCCACGTCGGGATCGGCCATCAGCATCGTGGTCAACCGCCGCAGGCGCTGCTTGCTTTCGGCGAACGAGACGGTGGCACTGGAGCTGGCACGACCCCAGATCAGGCCGGTGTCCTGGGCCGGGAACAGGCCGGTCTTGACCACGCCGAACAGGTAGAACGTGGCGACGATCAGCACCAGCGGGGTCAGCGCGAACAGCAGTGCGTGACGCAGCGAGAAATTCAGCGCACGGCTGTAGACGCGCAGCATGCCGGCGTGGAATCGATCCAGCGCGGCGCCAATCCGCGACGGCGGCATCGGCTCGCGCGCGGCGCGCTGCCGGTGGCCGCTCAGGAAGCGTCCGCACAGCGCGGGCGTCAGCGTCAGCGAGACCATCGCCGACACCACGATCGCCGACACCAGAGTCACCGCGAACTCGTGCATGAACATGCCGGTGACGCCACCGGCGAACAGCAGCGGGATGAACACCGCGATCAGCGAGGCGGTGATCGAGACGATGGTGAAGCCGATCTCGCGCGCGCCGGCCAGCGTCGCCTGCATCCGCGTCATGCCGTCGTCGATGTGACGGATGATGTTCTCGATCACCACGATCGCGTCGTCCACCACGAAGCCTATGGCGATCACCAGCGCCAGCAAAGTGAGGTTGTTGAGCGTGTAGCCAAGGATGTACATCATCACGAATGCGCCGGCCAGCGACAGCGGCACGGCCACCGCGGCGATCAGCGTGGGCGCCAGCCGGCGCAGGAACAGCGCCATCGTCAGGATCACCATCGCCAGCGAGATCAACAAGGTCGCCTGCACCTCGTGCAGTGAGGCGCGGATGGTCGGCGTGCCGTCGAAGAACGGCGTCAGCACGGTGCCCGGCTGCAGATATTCGCGCAGCAGCGGCAGCTGGCTCCTGACCAGATCGACGGTGGCGATGACGTTGGCGTCGGCTTTCTTGTAGACGTACATCAACACCGCCGGCTTGCCGTGGAACCAGGCCGCCTGGTACGCGTCCTGCTGCCCGGCGTAGACGCTGGCCACGTCGGATAACCGCACCGGCGTGCCGTTGTGGCTGGCGATCACCAGCTGGGCGAATTCGTCTGCCGTATTCAGCTGGGTGGTGGCGCTGATCGACATGGTGGTCTTGCCGTTGGAGAGGAAGCCCTCCGGCGAGGTCACGTTGGCCGCGCTCAGTGCATTGCGCAGCTGATCCGGCGACAGCCCCATCGCGTTCAACGCACGCAGATTCACGTCGACCCGGATCGCTGGCGTGGCCGCACCGGCGATCTCCACCGACGACACGCCCGGCAGCTGCCGCAGCCGCTGCGCCAGCAAGGTATCGGACGCGTTGTACAGATCGGCCGCCGACTGCGTATCCGAAGTCAGCGCCAGCGCGATGATCGGATCGTCGTTGGGGTTCGCCTTCTGGTAGCTCGGCGCGCCGTTGAGGCCGCTGGGCAGATCCGGCGCCGCCGCGTTGATCGCCGCCTGCACGTCGCGCGCGGCCGCATCCAGATCGGTACCGCTCTGGAACATCATGAAGACGAATGTGCTGCCCTCGGAGCTGGACGAGCGCATGGTCTCGATGCCGGGCACCTGGCCCAGATGTCGCTCCAGCGGTGCGGCCACGGTGGACGCCATCGTGCTGGCATCGGCGCCGGCCTGGCTGGCCTGCACGAAGATCGCCGGGAACTGCATGTTCGGCAATGCCGCCACGCCGAGCAGGAAGTAGCAGATCATGCCGACCACGAACAACCCGATCGCCAGCAGCGAAGTGCCGATCGGGCGGCGGATGAAAGTACCGGAGATATTCATGGAGCCAACGTGATCGTGGAACTGGCGGCGGTATGACAGACAGCGCGTGAACGAATCATCCCGACTTCAACGCCCGAGTCACGAAAAGGTTGATCCGCCGGCCCCGCGAGGTACCGGCAGATCGATGACGGGCACACGACGCCCACCATCCATCACACCCTGCCGCCCGCCTGCGCATGAACCAGTGCGCGCCGCTCGCGACGCGCGGCCAGCCAGTCGGAGAAACGCTCCATGTACAGGTAGATCACCGGCGTGGTGTACAGCGTCACCAGCTGCGACAGCAGCAGACCGCCGACGATCGACACGCCCAGCGGTCGGCGCAATTCGGCGCCGATGCCGTTGCCCAGCGCCAGCGGCAACGCGCCGAGCATCGCTGCGGCGGTGGTCATCATGATCGGGCGGAAACGCAGCAGACATGCGCGGCGGATCGCATCACGCGCATTCAGGCCGGTGCGGCGCGCCTCGATCGCGAAGTCGATCATCATGATCGCGTTCTTCTTGACGATGCCTATCAGGAGCACGATGCCGACGATGCCATCCACCGACAGGCTCATGCCGCAGATCAGCAGTGCCAGCAGCGCACCGACGCCAGCCGGCGGCAAGGTGGAGATGATCGTCAGCGGGTGGATGTAGCTCTCGTACAGCACGCCCAGCACGATGTAGATCACCACGATCGCCGCCAGCAGCAACAGCACCTCGTCGCCCAGCGAGGAGGTGAACTCGGCGGCCTTGCCGACGAACTCGCCGCGCACCTGCGGCGGGAAGTTGAGCTGTGCCTCGACCTCATGGATCGCCGAGACCGCATCGGACAGCGAGTAGCCCGCGGCCACGTTGAACGCCAGCGTCACTGCCGGCAGCTGTTGCTGATGGCTGACCACCAGTGGCGCGCTGGTGACCTGCGCGCTGACCAGCGAGGACAGCGGAATGGTGCCGCCACCGCCCAGCTGGAAACCG
Organism: Rhodanobacter sp.; assembly: GCA_027307195.1. GTDB lineage: Bacteria > Pseudomonadota > Gammaproteobacteria > Xanthomonadales > Rhodanobacteraceae > Rhodanobacter. The sequence goes on from DAHUXL010000178.1 coordinate 6,425, forward strand.
ACGTTGCCGGCATTGCCGATGCCCGACGGCGTCGCCGAATTGCTCGACTTGAGCTGGCCGAAGCTGGTCGCGTTGCTGCCGGTGAGCGCGCCGTTGCCGTTGCCGCGCACGGTGAGCTTGTTCAGCAGGTCGTCGCTGGAGCGGAACTCCGGTGCCACTTCCAGCACCACGCGATACTGGTTGAGCTGAGTGAAGATGGTCGAGATCTGACGCTGGCCGAACGCGTCATACAGCGTGTCGTCGATGCTCTGCACCGGCACGCCGAGGCGGCTGGCCTTCTCGCGGTCGATGCTGAGCTTCAGCGCATTGCCGTTGTTGGCCAGGTTGTTGTCGACGTCGGACAGCTCCGGCCGCTGGCGCATCGCCTGGGTCATCTGGCCAGCGTATTTGGCCAGCTCCGTCGAATTCACGTCGGACAGCGAATACTGGTACTCGGTGGCGGCGACCCGGCTGTCCAGGGTGACGTCCTGCACCGGCTTCAGGTACAGCGCCACGCCCGGAATGCCCGCGACGGCCTGCTGCAACCGCGGCAGCAACGCATCCAGGCCATCGCGGTCGCCGCGATCCTTCAGCACGATGCTGAGCTGGCCCTGGTTGAGCGTGGGGTTGATCGTGCCAGCGCCGATGAACGCGGCCACGCCGGCCACCGCAGGATCCTTGCGCAGTGCCTCGGCGACCGCCTTGGTGCGGTCCTCCATCTGCGGGAACGCGATGTTGTCGTCGGCCTGCACGACGCCGGTGATCAGTCCGGTGTCCTGCTCGGGCAGCAGGCCCTTCGGAATCACGATGTACAGGAACACGGTAAGTACCACCGCGGCGGCCGCCACCAGCATGGTCAGCTGGCGATGATCGAGCACCCAGTCCAGCGTGCTGGCATAGAGATCGACCGTGCGGGTCCACAGATCGCGCTTGCCGACTGCGGCCTGGCGCTCGTGGGTGTCATCGCCCGGCGGCAACTGATCGGGCTTGAGCAGGTAGGCGCACATCATCGGCGTCAGGGTCAACGACACCAGCATCGAGATGGTCACCGCGATGGTCAACACCCACGCGAATTCGTGGAACAGCCGGCCGGTGACGCCGGGCATCAGCAGCAGCGGCAGGAACACCGCCACCAACGACACCGTCAGCGACAGCACGGTGAAGCCGATCTCCTTCGCACCGAGCTCGGCCGCCTCCTTGCCGCTCTTGCCCTGCTCGATGTAGCGCACGATGTTCTCGATCATCACGATCGCATCGTCGACCACGAAACCGGTGGCCACCGTGAGCGCCATCAGCGACAGGTTGTCCAGCGACATGCCGGTGAACGCCATCACGCCGAACGTGCCCAGCAGCGACAGCGGCACCGCCACCGACGGGATGATCGTGGCCCACAGCCGGCGCAGGAACACGAAGATCACGCCCACCACCAGGAAGATGGTCAGCAGCAGGGTGAATTCCACGTCGTGCACGGACGCCTGGATGGTCACCGTGCGATCGGCGAACACATCCAGGTGCACGTCGGCCGGCAACGCGGCGCGCAACTCGGGCAGCACGCTGCGGATCTGCGCCACGGTCTGCACGATGTTGGCGCCGGGCTGGCGGCGCACGTCCAGCAGCACCGCCGGCTTGCCGTTCGCCCACGCGGCGAGCTGGTCGTTCTCGACGCCGTCGACCACGTTGGCCACGTCGGACAGGCGCACCGGCGAATTGTTCTTGTAACTGATGATGGTGCTCTTGTACTCGGACGCATCGGACAGCTGGTCGTTGGTGCCGATCGAGTAGCTCTGCGTCTTGCCATTCAGCGTGCCCTTGGGCGCGTTGACGTTGGCCTGGGTCAACGCGCTGCGCACGTCCTCCATGGTCAGGCCGAGGTTGGACAGCTGTGCCGGATTTACCTGCACGCGCACGGCCGGACGCACGTTGCCGGCGATCGAGACCAGGCCGACGCCCTGCACCTGCGACAGCTTCTGCGCAATGATCGAATCGGCCAGATCGTTCACTTCGCGCAGCTGGCGGCTGGTCGAGGTGAGCTTGAGGGTGAGGATCGGTGCGTCGGCCGGATTGACCCGGTTGTATACCGGCGGATACGGCAGGTTGCCCGGCAGCGTACCCTTGGCCTGGTTGATCGCCGCCTGCACGTCCTGCGCGGCGATGTCGATGTCACGGTCCATCGAGAACTGCAGGATGATCGTGGACAGTCCTGCGGAGGAGTCCGAGCTCATCATGCTGAGCCCGGAGATCTGTCCCAGGTTGCGCTCCAGCGGGGTGGTGATCAGCGACGCCATCGTGCTGGCGCTGGCGCCCGGATACTGGGTGCTCACCACCAGGCTGGGCGCCTCGATCTCCGGCAACGCGGACACCGGCAACTGGCGGTAACCAAGGATGCCGAGCAGCAGCACCGCCACCATCAGCAGCGAGGTGGCGATCGGCCGGCGAATGAAGAGGGTCGAGAATCCCATGGCTATCCGTAACGTGGTGGAGCGGCTTCAGCCGCGATCATGGCCGCAGTGCGGCCAGGTTCATCGCGATCGCGGTGCCGGTGCGCCGATCGGCTCACCGGCACGTCATCAATGACGGCGACCACCGCCCTTGCTGTCTTTCTTGGCCTTGTCGAGCTGGTCCGCGGTGGGTGCCGCCGGCACTTCGCCCGGCTTCAGCGCGTTGACCTTGCTGCCCGGCTTCAGCCGGAACTGGCCCTCGGTGACTACCTGCTCACCGACCTTGAGGCCGCTGCCGATCATCACGTGGCTGTCGCCCACTTCACCGGCGATCACCACCGGCTGCATCTTGACCGTGTTGTCGGCCTGCACCTGATAGACATAGTCGCCGTCCGGACCGCGCTGCACCGCCTGCGCCGGAATCACCAGACCACCATCGACGGTGCTTACCAGCAACTGCACGTTGACGAACTGGCCCGGCCACAGCTCGTTCTTGGCGTTCGGGAATTCCGACTTGAGGCGGAACGTGCCGGTGGTGGCGTCGATCTGGTTGTCGATCACCTTCAGCACACCGCCACTGGCGATCGGATGGGCGTCGGTGCGGTCGAGCGCGGTCACCTGCAACACCGCGCCGTCCTGCGCGGCCGCGGCACGCACCATGTCGAGGTTCTGCTCGGGCAGGGTGAACATGATGTTGATCGGCTGCAGCTGGGTCAGCGTGACGAGCGCGCTGGAGGTGGTGATCACGTTGCCCGGATCCACGCCGCGGATACCGGCCAGGCCGTCGATCGGCGAGATCACCTTGGTGTACGCCAGCTGCACCTGGCTGTCGCGGATGCTGGCCGCGTCGGCCGCCACCGCAGCCTGGTACTGGGTCGTCGTGTTGCGCAGGGTGTCCAGGTCCTGCTTGGAGATATAGCCCTTGGCGGCCAGATCCTGACTGCGCATCAGGTTGCTCTTGGCAGTATCCAGCAACGCCTGGTCCTGATTCTGCTTCGCGCGCGCCTGATCGTAGGCAGCCTGGTAGGTGCGTGGGTCGATCTGCGCCAGTACCTGGCCCTTCTTCACCTGCTGGCCTTCGGTGAAATCGAGGCTGAGCAACAGGCCGCCCACCTGCGGGTTCACGGTGATCGTGTTGAGCGCCTGCACGGTGCCCAGTGCGGTCAGATAGACCGGCACGTTCTGCTTGACCACCGGCACCACGGTGACCGGCACCGGCGGTGTCTCATCCTTGCCATCCTTGCCCTTGCCAGCGGTTTGCGCCGTGGCCGGGCCGGCCGGCTTGTGCAACAGGCGGAAACCCACGATGGCCACGACGATCACGGCAATAACGATCAACGCGATCTTCCAAAAACGCGACATGTAAAACTCCTGGACTTAACGGTGCGGTCAACCGGCACTCAACAACGCAGTATGCGTCTATAGCTGTGTCTGGCGTTTGTCAGGCCGTACCGCTTGGTACAGCACCGGGAAACACCTCTCGGAATGGGAGCATAAGGGCAGTTGAACGAACTTGAACAATGCCGGTTGACAGGGGTGAGGCATGACCGATGGCAGGGCTGGCGGCGCATTCTCAGGCCCCGCGCGGGCTGCGTCGGCGGCAGCGGCAGCACGACAGCTCGCCACACCAGCCTGAAACTTGCCGCGCGCTTCGTTTATAATCCGTGACTGGTTGCCTTCCGGTCCCGTCACCGGGGTCTGGCGGCAAGTGACAAACGTGTCGTACCCATCGGTACGACAATCCATAGCCGGGATGGGTTCGCCAGACCGGTGCGACAGTACAGGCAATTCAGGCAGGTCGGGGCCGCCATCGTGGCGTTCCGCGTTGCCCACTGACAGGAGTACGTGCGTGAGCGGTCCCATGAGCAAATCCGATCAGAGCGTCTTGCGCCAGTTTTCGGTCATGATCGGTGGTCTGGCGGTACTGACGGTGGTGCTGATCTTCACGGCACTGGCGATCTACGAGCACGAGCCGCAGGAAACCAACCCGGACCAGTCGGCCAAGGTCACCGCGCGGATCGCGCCGGCCGGTGCCGTCTACGCCGGCAACACCGGTCGCGCCGCGATGCAGGCGGCCGCCGATGCCGCCGCCAAGGCCGCCGCCTCGCAGGTCGCCTACGGCGGCACCACCGACGGCAAGGCGATCTTCGATCACCTGTGCACCAGCTGCCACACCTCCGGCGTGGCCGGCGCACCCAAGGTAGGCGACAAGGCCATGTGGAGCCCGCGCATCGCGCAGGGCATCGATACCCTGGTCAAGCATGCGATCGAGGGTTACCACGGCCCGGACGGCAACTTCATGCCGCCGAAGGGCGGCAACCCGGCGCTCACCGACGAACAGGTGACGAATGCCGTGCACTGGATCGTCGGTCAGGCCAAGTAACTGGGTTGATCCCAACAAGCCGTCGTCCAACGCCGCCTCCGGGCGGCGTTTTCGTCTTTGCCCCTTCTCCCCTGCGGGCGACCTTCGGAGTCCCCTTGCGGGTGAGAAGGTTGGGATGAGGGGCGGGTGCTTGCGGTGAACTCATTCCACTCATCCAACCTGCGTCTCAATCCACTCCCTCGCAAACACTTGCAGCTGTGGAAAGAACGCTTCGAAGCGCTCCTGCAACTCAACCTCCCGCGCCACCAGCACCGGCAACGCCGAATCCAGCGGATTGGCCCGGCTCAGGCGCTGCCCGATCCCCGTCAGTGCGTGCCCCAGCAACGTCCGGTCGGCATAGCCAGCGGGCAGCCCGTGCGCGTCCATATAGCGACGGAACCGCCGCAACTCCGGCGGCAACAAGGCATCGTGCCGCTGCAGCAGCGCACGCAACGCATCCGAATACCCCTCCAGCGACTGCGTGCTCCAGCGCGGAAAATCCCGCGCCAGACAATGATCGAACCACATGTCCAGCAGGATCCCGGCATAGCGCCGGTACGGCGGCGGCAGCAGCGCCTTGGCCGCCAGCACCTCGGGATGGGCATCGGTATATACGTCGATCGCACGATGCAGGCGGATGCCGGCGATCACCCGCGGCGGCAACAGCTGCGGATCGGGCCGGCCGTGCACGAAGTCGCCCAGCATGCCACCCAGCTGCAGCCACCCATCGTCACCAGCGAGCAGCGCATGTGCCAAATGGTTCATCGGCGGCACCCGCGGCGGCAAAGCGCAGCGGCGGTTATCATCATGTGCATGAACCCCACCGCGCTCCCCGCCGACCCTGCCAGCTTTCCTGATCTCGCCGCCAGTTTCATGCTCGACGGTCCCGCCGGCAAGCTCGAAACCATCAGCGACATCGCCGAACCGGCCTGCGCACGCCGCGGTGTCGCGGTGATCTGCCACCCGAACCCGGTACAGGGCGGCACCATGCACAACAAGGTGGTGACGATGGTCGAGCGCGCACTGCGCGAATCCGGACTGGACACCGTGCGTTTCAACTTCCGCGGCACCGGCGCCTCCGCCGGCGTCTACGACAACGGCGACGGTGAAGGCGATGACCTCGCCGCCGTGGTCGCCTGGGTGCGCCGCACGCGGCCGGATGATGCATTGTGGCTGGCCGGGTTCTCGTTCGGCAGCTACGTCACGATCCGCAACGCCGCCAAGCTGCAGGCCAGGGCGCTGATCAGCATCGCCCCGCCGGCCGGACGCTGGTCGTTCGCAACGCTCACCCCACCCGGCTGCCCCTGGCTGGTGGTGATGGGCGAGGAAGACGAAGTAGTCGAACCGCAGGCCGTGTTCGACTGGATCGACAGCCTCGAGGTGCCGCCGGAACTGGTGCGCATGCCCGAGACGGGCCACTTCTTCCACCGCCGGCTGATGGACCTGCGTGGTGCCGTGAAACACGCCGTGCTCGACTGGCTGCCGCCACCACGCCAGCCGTGAAGCCTGCCGTCCGTCGCGCCCGACGCTCATCCAATCATCCCATCCAAGATACCGTTCCATGAGTGAAATCCCATCGCTCGCGCCCAGTGCGCGCTACCACGAAGGCGTCGCCGCGCATCGCTGGGAATCCGACCCGACCCAGCTGGCGCTGCTGCCCGAGTTCGACCGCATGCATGCGGCGCTGTGCGTGCAGCCCGAAACCCCTGGCGGCCTGTTCGGACGGCTGAAATCCCTGCTCGGCAACGAGCAATCCGCTGCGGTGCCCGGCCTGTACCTGTGGGGCACGGTCGGCCGCGGCAAGACCTTCATGATGGATCTGTTCGTGGCCAGCCTGCCGCACGGCATCGCGTTGCGCCGGCACTACCACCGCTTCATGGGCGAGGTGCACGAGAGCCTGCGCGCGCTGGGCGAGCGGCAGAGTCCGCTGGTCGACGTCGCGGCCGAGCTCGCTGCACGCTGCCGCGTGCTGTGCCTGGACGAGTTCCTGGTCAACGACATCGGCGATGCGATGATCCTGGCCAACCTGCTCGATGCGCTGTTCGCCCGTGGCGTGACCCTGGTCACCACCTCCAACACTGCACCGGCGAACCTGTACAAGGGCGGCCTGCAGCGCGCGCGCTTCCTGCCCGCGATCGCGCTGATCGAACAGCACTGCCACGTGGTCGAGATGGCCTCGTCGCGCGACTGGCGCCTGCGTGCCCTGACCCAGGCGCCGGTGTATCTCACGCCGCCCGGCGCCGAAGTGCATCGCGCACTGGAACGCATCTTCGCCAGCCAGGCCAGCGGTCCGATCCAGCAGGACGGCGCGCTGCTGATCAACGGCCGCGACATCCCCTATCGCAAGCGCGCCGACAACATCCTGTGGTTCGACTTCGATGCCTTGTGCGAAGGCCCGCGCGCGGTCGCCGACTACATCGCGCTGGCCAAGGCCGGTCCGGCGATCATCATCGCCAACGTGCCGCAGTTCAGCATCTACAGCGAGGACGCGGCCAAGCGCTTCGTGCAGTTGGTCGACGAGTTCTACGACCGCCACGTGAAACTGGTGCTGTCCGCCGCCGCGCCGATCACCGAGTTGTACGATGGCGAACGCCTGCGCGCGGAATTCGGCCGCACCGAGTCACGGCTGATCGAGATGCAGAGCGAGGTGTACCTGGCACTGGGGCATCGGGCCGAATGAACCGACGCGGCTGAACTGCTAACGTGTCCGCTGTCGCTCACTGCCGGAACCGCCGATGTCCACCCTTCTCGCCCTTGCCCTGTTGCTGGGCGCTCCGCAGGGAATCTCCGCCGACAGCTTCACCACGCGCGTGACGCAGGGCAAACTGGTCGAGGCGGGCAGCACCGGCGCGGCCTATCAGAAGCAGTTGTGGGACCGCATCACCGATTCGTCCGCCGCTGCCCTCAAAGCCTGCATCGTCAGCAACGCGCCGGCGGACAAATCACCGTTCACCGTGGTCGCCGATGTGGCGCCGGACGGCAAGCCGCACCGGATCGACGTGCAGCCGGCCACACCGGTCGCCAACTGTTTCGCCCTCCGCCTGGGCAAGATGACACTGCCGGCTCCACCGAAGCTGCCGGACCGCGCCAGCTATCCGATCGAGATCGACGTGAGCATCGTGCCGTGAGTCCGTCGGCGCGCTACAGCCCATCGGCGTAAGCAAGCTGCCGTCATGGCCCGCATCCTGATTCCCCTGCCGCGTCGCGATTCCGATCCGTCGGAAGTCGCGGTGAGCTGGCGCACACTGCACGACGACGGCCACCAGGTGATGTTCGCCACGCCGGACGGACAACCCGCCGTCGCCGACGCACTGATGGTCAGCGGCGTGGGCCTTGATCCCTGGGGCTGGCTGCCCGGACTGAACCGGGTGCGCCTGGTCGGCCTGTTGTTACGCGCGAACGCCGACGCACGCAAGGCCTACGCAGCGCTGCTGCAGGACGCCGCGTTCCGCACGCCGCTGCGCTGGGACGCGCTGGATGCGACGGCATTCGATGGCTTGCTGCTGCCCGGCGGCCATTGCGCGCGCGGCATGCGCGAGTATCTGGAAAGTCCACTGTTGCAGCAGCTGATCGCTGCGTTCTTCGCTGCAGACAAGCCGGTCGCCGCGATCTGCCACGGCGTACTGCTGGCCGCACGCAGCCACTCGGCGGATGGCAAGTCGGTGCTGTCCGGTCGCCGCACCACCGCGCTGACCTGGGCACTCGAGAAGAAGGCATGGTCGACCGCACGGATCACCCGCTACTGGGATCCGCACTACTACCGTACCTATCGCGAAGCACCCGGGCAGCCGGCTGGCTACATGTCCGTGCAGCAGGAAGTGACCCGTGCTCTGGCCGCGCCGGCCGATTTTCTCGACGTACCACGGGACGCACCGGACTACCGCCGCAAGACGAACGGACTGGCCCGCGACAGCGCGCGCGATGCCTCGCCGGCCTTCGTGGTTCGCGACGGCAACTATCTGTCCGCGCGCTGGCCCGGTGACGTGCATCGTTTCGCGCGGGAGTTCTCGGCGATGTTCGGCACGCCGTAACTGCCGGCCTTTACAACGTGGTCGTGCCCGGATGCGTCCGCTGGAAACGGCGGTGATGGATCAGCAGGCCGCTGAAGTAGACGATGTAGTAGCCGACCAGCAGGCCGACCACCAGCATGGTCAACGGGCTATAGGTGTAGCTTGCCGGGTAACCTGCTGCCTGCGCGGCCGCGGTGACCTGCTGCATCTGCATGAAACGCCATATCAGCCGGCCGAGCAGCAACGCGGTCAGCAGGGCACCGATCCACGCGTTCGGCACATAGCAATCGCCCTTGACCGGGTCGACTTCGAAACGGGTGAGCCTGAGCCCGACCATGCCGATCAGCGCACCGATCAGCGCACCGGCGGCCAGTCCCTCGAGCAGCTGGATGCTGTGAAAGCCGGCGAGGCTCAGCAGAGCCCCGACGATCGCGAATACCGCGATGCGCGCGATCATCCGCTTGCGCTGGATCGGCTGGCGACCGAACTGGCGGCTGACGCGCCGCCACACGATCCAGGCCAGCAGCGGCAGCATGATCAGGTAATTCGTCAGATGGACAGGCATCATCGGCACCATGGGATGGACTGCGCCCAGCTTAGTCGAGCGAACGGTGGCTGACGACTGACGTTTGTCATCCTTCGGCCGGACATCACGCCGGTGCTCAGCCGTTGCCCATCTGCTCGGCCAGCGAACGCGTCCGCTCCGTCACGGTGTTGCCGGTATGCCGGGTCGACTTGCGCTCGATCAGCATCAGCAGGCATTCCGCCGACGCGACCGGATTGTGCCTGACGCCCCTGGGCACCACGAACATCTCGCCTTCGGCAAGCTCGACTTCACCGTCATCCATCTCGATGCGCAGTTGACCCTTGAGGATCAGGAACAACTCATCCTCGTCGTCATGGCTGTGCCAGCCGAACGTGCCGAGCACCTTGGCGACCTTGATGTAGGAGTCATCGAGCTCGCCGATGATGCGCGGCGACCAGTACTCGGCCAGCGCGGCGGCGGCATTCCTCGGCGAGGTGGCGTGCGGCATGCCGGTGCTACTTCGCCTTGCCCTGGTTCGCCACCGCGGCCATCTTCGCCGCGATCGCCTCGGCATCGCCCAGGTAGTAGTGGCGCAGCGGCTTGAGGTGCTCGTCGAACTCGTACACCAGCGGCACGCCGTTGGGGATGTTCAGCTCGACGATGGCGTCGTCGGAGATGCCGTCCAGGTACTTCACCAGCGCACGCAGCGAGTTGCCGTGCGCGGCCACCAGCACGCGCTGGCCGGCACGGATCGCCGGCGCCAGCACCTCGTGCCAGTACGGCAGCACGCGAGCCACGGTGTCCTTCAGGCATTCGGTGTCGGGAATCTCTTTCGGATCCAGCGTGGCGTAACGCGGATCGTGCACCGACTCGTTCGCGCTGCGCTCCAGCGGCGGCGGCGGGATGTCGTAGCTGCGGCGCCAGATCTTGACCTGGTCCTCGCCGTACTTCGCCGCAGTCTCGGCCTTGTTGAGGCCGGTCAGCGCGCCGTAGTGACGTTCGTTGAGGCGCCAGTCGGTGACGACCGGCAACCACATCAGGTCCATCGCGTCCTGCACGCCCCACAGCGTGCGCACCGCGCGCTTGAGCACCGAGGTGTGTGCCACGTCGAAGGTGTAGCCGTCCGCCTGCAGCAACCGGCCGGCCTCCTGCGCCTCGGCCATGCCCTGCGCGGTGAGGTCGACGTCGGCCCAGCCGCTGAAGCGATTGTCGAGGTTCCACTGGGATTGGCCGTGACGGATCAGGACGAGCTTGTGCATGGGTGCGCTCAACTGGATGAGGTGAACCGGGAATGGTGCAGGCCAGCCCCGGCATCGTCAAATGCGGCCCCTGCCACAGGTCATGCTAAACCCGCCGCGCGGGCGGAGCATCCTAGTTCCACTACCCATACATACGGAGATTGCCATGCGTCGTTCCCCGACGATACTCATCCTCGCCGCCCTCGCGCTGGGCCTGCCGCTGCTGGCCACCGCGCGCGACAACGATATCGACAAGGTCAACGGCACGGTACAGGTCGAAGCCGGCCAGCAGGTCGGCGATGTCAGCACCGTCAACGGCGCGGTGCATATCGGCGGCGGCGCCATCGTGCACAAGGCCAGCACCGTCAACGGTGCGGTCGAACTGGGCGACAAGGCGCAGGCCAGCGAGCTGGGCACCGTCAACGGTGCGGTCAGCATCGGCAGCGCCAGCCGGGTCAGCGGCGAAGTGAGTACGGTCAACGGCAGCATTCACCTGGCACCAGGTGCGGATGTCGGCGGCAAGCTCGGCAACGTCAACGGCGGAATCGTGCTGGACAACGCCCATGTGGCCGGTGGCATCGAGACGGTTGGCGGCGACATCACGGTCGGCGCGAACTCGCATGTCGAGGGCGGCATCCTGGTCGACAAGCCCGGTGGCTGGTTCAACTTCAACAGCCGCACGCCGGTGGTGGCGATCGGCCCGCACGCGGTGGTGCAGGGCACGCTGGAGTTCCGTCGCGAGGTGGTGCTGAAGGTCAGCGACAGCGCGCAGATCGGCCCGGTCAAGGGCGCCACGCCGGTGAAGTTCAGCGGCGCGACACCGAACAACTGAGTTCCCCGACCACGGCCCCGCCGTCATGGCGGGGTCGTCCTTTTACAACCAGTCGCGCGGCTTCAGATAGTCGGCCAGCGTCGCCTCGGCCGAACCGGCTTCGGGTGTGTACGCGTATTCGAAACGCACCCGCGGCGGCAGGCTCATCAGGATCGACTCGGTGCGGCCGCCGGACTGCAGGCCGAACAGCGTGCCGCGGTCGTAGACCAGGTTGAACTCCACGTAGCGGCCACGCCGGTACAACTGGAACTCGCGCTCGCGCTCGCCGTACGGCGTGTCCTTGCGGCGCGCGACGATCGGCAGATACGCATCGAGGAAACCCTCGCCCACGGCGCGGGTGAACGCGAAGCAGCGCTCGAAGCCGCCCTCGTTGAGATCGTCGTAGAACAGGCCACCGACGCCGCGCGTTTCGTCGCGGTGCTTCAGGTAGAAATACTCGTCGCACCATTTTTTATAGCGCGGATAGATGTCTGCACCGTAAGGCTCACACAGATCGCGCGCCACCGTGTGCCAGTGCCGCACGTCCTCATCCACCGGATAGAACGGGGTGAGATCGAAGCCGCCGCCAAACCACCACACTGGCTCCACACCTTCCTTGCTCGCTTCGAAGTAACGCACGTTCGCGTGCGTGGTCGGCACGTGCGGATTCTTCGGATGCAGCACCAGCGAGACGCCGGTGGCGATGAAACTGCCACCGGCCAGCTCGGGCCGGTGCGCGGTCGCACTGGGCGGCAGCTGATAGCCACTGACCCGCGAGAAGTTGACGCCGGCCTGTTCGAACACCGCGCCGTCGCGCAGCACGCGGGTACGCCCGCCACCGCCGGCGGCGCGTTGCCACGCGTTTTCCTCGAAGCGCGCGCCGCCATCGACCTGCTCGATCGCGGCGCAGATGCGATCCTGCAGTACGCGCAAGAAGGTTTCGGCAAGATCCGCCTGCTGGCTCATCGTCTGGCTCGTCGGTTGATTGCGGCAAGCTTAGCAAGTGCATCGATACACACGGCTGCGACGCAGCGTCACGCCGTCCTGCACCAGATCAGCGGATCCGGTCGCGCATCCGCCGATGGCCGATCAGTTGCGCCCAGCGCAGGCCCAGATCGGTCCACATCACGAAGCCCGCCTCGACCAGCAGCAGTCCCAGATAACGCGCATGCCAAGGTATCGCCGGCTCGGCGGCGATCGGCACCGCGTCGAGACCGAGCCGGCGCGCCAGCAACAGGCAACGCGCGAGATGGTAGCGACTGGTGACCAGGGCCACCGGCGGCAACTCGGCCTGCTCCGTCTGCGTCTGCAGCAGGCGGCGTGCATGGCGCAGGTTCTCCAGCGAGTCGACCGAATCCGGCTCCAGCTCCACCCACACCTCGGTGGACAGGCCATGCTGCTGCAGCCATGCGTGGCCGGCTGCCGCCTCGCTGCACTGGCCGCCGCTGCAACCACCGAGCAGCAGGACATGATCGGTCTGTCGCTGCTCGGCCAGGGTGAGCACGCGGTGCAAGCGCAGCTGGTAGTCGCGCTCCGGCGCATCGTTCTCGAGCCGACGACCGAGCACCAGCGTGATCATCCGCCGCCGCGGCGCCAGCGGACTGCATGCAGCCACCCGGCAGACATGGATCAGGTAGCCCAGCCAGACCAGGCCACCGCTCAGCACCACCGCCAGCACGGTCACCACACCCGCGTGCTGGATGTCGTGGTCGCGCAGGTAGCGCCAGGGGCTTCGTGCGGGAGGCATGGCGGTGAACGGCACCGGTAGGGAAGTACATCAGCTTAGCCGCCCCGCGCGGTGTTCGCGGCACCTTCATGCCATCGCGACCACCCTGAACGCCCGCCTGTGTGGCGACCTGTCCGCAGGCTAGGCAAGTCACGGGGTGCCCGCTAGGCTTCCGCGATGCTTGATGTGATGACACCCCTCGCGATCACCGCGTACACCGCCAGTTCCGCCATCGGCCACGGTCGCGCAGCGCATCTCGACGCGCTGCGGGCCGCGCGCAGTGGACTGCGTCCGAACGACTTCAGCAGTGCGCCGCTGGCCTGCTGGATCGGCCGCGTCGATGGCGTCGAAGACGTCGCCCTGCCCGCCGCGCTTGACATCTGGGCATGCCGCAACAACCAGCTGGCCTGGCTTGGCCTGAACCAGGACGGCTTCCTCGAACGCGTGCAGGCCGCACGTGAACGCTACGGTGCCGGCCGCATTGCACTGCTGCTGGGCACCTCCACCGCCAGCATCGGCGCCACCGAAGAGGCGTACCGCCGGCTCGATGCCGACGGCGGATTCGCCGACGAGATGCTGCGCCCTGCGATCCACGCGCCGCACTCGCTGGCCGCCTTCGTGGCAGCCGCGCTGCAACTGGAAGGTCCGTGCCTGACGATCTCGACCGCCTGCTCGTCCAGCGCCAAGGTGTTCGCCAATGCCGCGCGGATGATCCGCCTCGGCCTGATCGATGCGGCGGTGGTCGGCGGCGTGGATACCTTGTGCGACAGCGTGCTGTTCGGTTTCAACGCGCTGGAGCTGGTGTCGCCCGTACCGTGCCGGCCGTTCGACGCCGCGCGCGATGGCATCTCGATCGGCGAGGCGGCCGGCTTCGCTCTGCTGGAAAGGATCAACACTGCACCCGACGCGCCGCAACTGCTCGGCTACGGCGAAGCCAGCGACGCGCATCACATGTCCACCCCGCACCCGGACGGACTCGGCGCCGAGCTGGCGCTGCGTGACACGCTGGCCCGCGCCGGCCTCGACGCAAGCCAGGTCGACTACATCAACCTGCACGGCACCGCCAGCCAGAAGAACGACGAGGTGGAAGCCGCGCTGGTCGGTCGCGCGTTTCCGGCCCGCACGCGGGCCAGTTCGACCAAGGGTTTCACCGGCCACACGCTGGGCGCGGCCGGCATCGTCGAAGCGACCATCGCGCTACTGGCCATTGAGCACTGGCTGGTTCCCGGCAACCTCGGCGGCGACACGCCCGACCCGGTCTGCGGCGCGTCATTCGCGTGGCGCAACGAACCGCAGCGCGTCGAGGTGGCGCTCAGCAACTCGTTCGGCTTCGGCGGCAACAATGCCTGCCTCGCGTTCGCCCGCGCGGGATTCGCCGCATGAGTGCGCTGCGCGTTTACGTGGAAGGCATCGGCCTGTGGTCGCCGCAACTGGCTGACTTCGCCGCGCTGCGGAGTCTGCTGGCGGGTGCCACGCCGGCACCGCCGCCGGCCCGACCTGCCGCCGCCAGACTGCCGCCGAACGAACGCCGGCGTGCGCCGGAAAGCGTGCTGCTGGCGGTCGAGGTAGCCGGGCAAGCTGTGGCGATGAGCGGTCGCGATGCCGCCGCGCTGGCCTGCGTCTTTGCCTCCTCACACGGCGACCAGCCGATCACCGATTACATGTGCGCCACGCTGGCGCAGGCGCCGGCCGAGCTGTCGCCGATCCGTTTCCACAATTCGGTGCACAACGCGGCGGTCGGCTACTGGACCATCGCCACCGATTGCCATGCACCATCGACCGCGGTGGCAGCGCAACGCGCCAGCTTCGGTGCCGGCCTGCTCGAGGCGGTCAGCCAGGTGCTGGCCGAACAGCGCGCGGTGCTGCTGGTGTGCAGTGATACCGGCGGCAGCGGACCACTGGCCGACATCACCCACTGCCGCCAGCCGTTTGGCTGTGCGCTGGTACTGACACCGCAGCGCAGCGACGCGACGCTGGCCCGGCTCGATCTGGCGCTGACCCCGGCGCGCCCGGATAGCGCACTGGACGAACCGCTGGCCGGCTGGCGCGATGACAACCCGTCGGCGGCCGGCTTGCCATTGCTGGCCTTGCTGGCGCGCGCCGAAGGACACTGCCAGCTGGCGGCCGCCGCTACACTGGGACTGCAGATCGACATGGATCATGCCTGAAAGGAGCTGGTCGCTTGAATACTGCTATCGCGCGCTGGTGTGTGCTGATTCCCTGCCTCAACGAGGAGGCCGCGATCCAGTCGGTAATCGAGTCCGTGCTGGCACTGGGCGCACCGGTGATCGTGGTCGACGACGGCTCCGACGACCGCACCCCGGATATCGTCGGCGCGTTGCCGGTGACCCTGCTGCGCCATGGCGAGCGACGTGGCAAGGGCGAGGCCCTGCGCCACGGCTTTCGCGAGGCACTGCGCCAGGGCTACGACGCGGTACTGACGATGGATGGCGACGGCCAGCACCTGGCCAGCGACGTCCCGCGCATCGTGGCAGCCGCCGCGCAATATCCGAACCACATCGTGATCGGCGCGCGCCTGCTCGATCGCGAGCAGCAGCCGAAGGGCCGTCGCCGCGCCAACGCGGTCGCCGACTGGGGCATCTCGTGGGCCTGCGCGCAACCGATCGCCGACACCCAGAGCGGCCAGCGCTGGTATCCGCGCGCGGCGCTGGACCTGGTCGACCTGCCGGCGGAAAACTTCGTGTTCGAGGCGGCGATCCTGATCGCCGCCTCGCGTGAGAAGAAACTCGGTGTGGTCTCGGTGCCGATCGCCTCGCGCTACCACGGCGAGTTCCGCCTCAGTCATTTCCATCCGGTCGGCGATGTCACCCGCATCACCCTCTACACGATCGGCCGGGTCTTTCACTACGGCGACGTCATGGCCAGTCATCGTCGTTCGCGCGCCGCGCCGATCGTCGTCGACCGCGCGACGAACTGACTGCATGGGTCACCCGCTGCTGCTGGTGCAGTTGGTGGTGATCCTGCTCACCGCGCGTGGACTGGCCTGGCTGCTGCACTGGATCGGCCAGCCGCCGGTGATCGGCGAAATGATCGCAGGCCTCGCGCTGGGCCCGCTGGTGTTCGGCGCACTGGCGCCGGCATGGCAGGGCTGGCTGTTCGCGCCGGCCAGCCTGCCGGCGCTGGACGGACTGAGCCAGATCGGCCTGGTGCTTTTCATGTTCATCGTCGGCGCCGAGCTGCGCCTGCCCGGCGGCGTGCGGCAAACCTTGCGCACGGCCGGCACGGTCGGCGGCCTCGCCGTGTTGCGGCCGCTGCTGCGGCGCTGGCTGACCCGGCATGCGGCGGATGGACGTCCGGCCGGTGGCGTGCTCGCCATGTTGCTGATCGGCGCGCTCGGTTGCGCCGCGATCACCGAATGGCTGCACCTGCATGCAGTGTTCGGCGCGTTCGTGTTCGGCCTGTGCCTGCCGCACGACGACGCACTGCTGGCCGGGCTGATCGAACGGCTGGAGCACGTCGCGGTGATCGCGCTGATGCCGGTGTTCTTCGCGCTGACCGGTCTGAGCACCAGCGTCGACGCGTTCCACCACCATGCACTGGGCGCGCTTGCGCTGATCCTGCTGGTGGCGGTGGCCGGCAAGGTGGTCGGCGGTGCGCTGGGCGCCCCGCTGGGCGGCCATGGCTGGCGCGACAGCTTCGCGGTCGGCTCGCTGATGAATGCGCGCGGCATGGTCGAGCTGATCGTGCTGAAGATCGGCCTCGATGCGGGCGTGATCGGCCGCGAGATGTTCACCCTGCTGCTGGTGATGGCGATCGTCACCACCATGATGACCACGCCGATGCTGCTGTACTTCAGCCGTCACCGTCGAGTCGCCGCCGTGGATTGCTCACGCCATCCAGACCAGGGTTGAGCCAACATCGGGAGTGCACGGCGTCCGCCGCGCATTCCCGGAGCCCTGATCGCGCATGAGCGATACCACGCACGAAGCGGTGATCCTCGGCGGCGGCCTGGCCGGACTGTGCCTGGCGCTGCAGCTGCGCGGCGAATTTCCGGAGATGGACATCCTGGTGCTGGAACGCCACCGGCATCCGCTGCCGGCGGCGGCGCACAAGGTCGGCGAGTCGACCGTGGAGATCGGCGCGGACTATTTCGACCACACGCTGGGCCTGCGCGAACACATGGATTCGGCGCACATCCGCAAGTTCGGCCTGCGCTATTTCTTCTCCGACGGGCGCGATGACGTCGAGAACACCACCGAACTGGGCGTGAGCCGGCTCCTGCCCGTGCCGAGCTACCAGATCGACCGCGGCATCTTCGAAACCTTTCTCGGCGAAGAGGCGCGGCGACGCGGCATCGCGTTCCGCGACGGCGCCGCGGTCAAGCGTTTCAACGTGGGCGCGCATGGCGCCGCGCACGAGGTGCATTACGTCGATGCCGATGGCGAGCATCACGTCACGGCGCGCTGGCTGCTGGATGCGTCCGGCCGCGCTGCACTGCTGCGCCGGCGCTTCGAGCTGACGGTCGACAACGGTCATCACGCCAATGCGGTGTGGTTCCGCATGGACGCGAAGCTCGACATCGACCGCTGGAGCGACGACGCCGACTGGCGCGGGCGCGTTTCGCCGCCGGAGCGCTGGCGCTCGACCAATCACCTGATGGGGCCGGGCTACTGGACTTGGCTGATTCCGCTGGGTTCCGGCGCGCACTCGGTCGGGATCGTCACTGATGCGGCGATGCATCCGCTCGAAGGCATGCGCGATTTCGAGCTTGCGCTGAAGTGGTTGCACACCCGCCAACCGGCGATGGGCCGGGCGATCGCCGCCGAGCGCGACAGCCTGCTCGATTTCCGCTTCCTGCGCGATTACTCGCACAGCAGCCGCCAGCTGTTTTCCGCCGATCGCTGGGCGCTGACCGGTGAGGCCGGCAGCTTTCTCGATCCGTTCTACTCGCCCGGCAGCGACTTCATCGCGATCGCCAATACCTACATCGTGGCGCTGGTCGGGCATGATCGCGCCGGCCGCAATATCGCGCCATATGCGCACTTCTACGAAAAGCTGTTCTTCTCGTTCTACGAAAGCACGCTGAGCCTGTTCCGCGGCCAGTACCCGCTGTTCGGCAACGCCCAGGTGCTGCCGGCCAAGGTGATCTGGGATTACGCCTACTACTGGGGCGTGCTGTGCCAGTTGATGTTCCAGCGACGGCTGACCGACCTCCACCTGCTCGGCGAGATGCGGCCCGAACTGGAGCGCGCACAGGCACTCAACGCGCGCATGCAGCAGCTGTTTCGCCACTGGCATGCCGCCCATGCCGGTCGCAGCCGGCGCGAGATGCTCGACCAATGCACGCTGGCCTGGTTCAGCGAACTCAACGGCGGCCTGCACGATGTACTGGATGACGCCGGCATCCGCGCGCGCCTGCGTGACCACGTGCGGATGCTCGAAGGGGTTGCCGATGCGATCACGCTGCAGGCCGCCGCGACGGATGCGCGCCTGCACGCACCGCTGTCGGGCCAGTCGCGACCAGCGCTGTTCCGGGCGACGCTCTAGCCGGCGTAATCAGCCCATGCCACCGTTGACGCCGATCACCTGGCCATTGATGTAGCCGGCGCCATCCGAACACAGGAACGCGACGAGCACGGCCACCTCTTCCGGCTTGCCGGCGCGCTGCGCCGGCACCACCTCGCGGATGCGTTCCGGCGGAAACGCCGCATCGGCCATGCGCCCCTCGATCACGCCGGGCGCGACCACGTTGACGGTGATCCCGCGCGAGGCCATCTCGCGCGCCAGCGACTTGCTGGCGCCGTGCAGTGCCGCCTTCGCCGCCGCGTAATTGGTCTGCCCGCGATTGCCCAGCTGCGCCGCCACCGAACTGACCGACACGATGCGGCCGAAACGCGCGCGCGCCATCGGCAGCAACAAAGGCTGGGTGACGTGGAAAAAGCCGTGCAGCGAGACGTCGATCACCCGATGCCATTGTTCGTCGCTCATCCCGGCCATCGGCGCGTCGTCGTGCACGCCAGCGTTGTTGATCACCGCGTGGATCGGCCCTTCGGATAGCAACACATCCAGCGCGGCGCGCGTCACTTCGGCATCGGTCACATCGAACGCGATCGCCTGTGCGCTGCCATCGGCCGCACGGATTGCCGCCGCGATTTCCTCGGCCCGGGTCAGGCTCTGGTGACCATGCACGATCACGTGCCAGCCGGCGCCGGCGAGCGCGTGGCAGATCGCACCACCCAGTTCGCCGCTGCCGCCGGTGACAAGGGCGCGACGTGAACTCATGATTTCGGACATGGCGACACTCGCTCGGTGCTCAGATGACGGGGTGGATGACGGCGGCGCGGCCGCGGGCGAGCAGCCGGCCACGATGCTCGACGCGGAACGCATACTGCGCGCCACCGTCGTCGGCGTACAGGCATTCGGCATGGACGTCCAGATGGCCGTCCAGCCGATCGACGTATTCCTCGAACAGCTGCACGTCGCGCAGGCTGACCAGCCGGCCGGGGCGCACTTTCTCGATGCCGCGCGACCGCGCCAGCAAGGCGCCATGCACGGCCATCGCCTGCGCGCCGTACTCGGCCAGGTGCACCGCGTGCAGACCGCGCGTGCCGCGCAGCGGATTATCGACGCGCGCATGCCCGGCGCTGACCGCATGGATCGTGCTCGCGTCCCACGCCTGCACCGCATCCAGCAGGCACATTGTGCCGGCGTGCGGGATCAACGACGCCCAGTCAGTCTTCGGCAGCATGCGGCGCCATCAGGATCGACAGGCAGAAGTGGAACGCCACGCCAAGACTTACCGTGAGCCCGATCGCGCGCAGCACCGGAATCGTGGCCCAGGCCAGCATGCCGAACACCAGCAGCGCGGACAGCACGCACACGATGGTCGCGTGCAGGGTGCGCCGCTGCTCGGCCGGGTCGCCGGTATCGCGCTCGAAGAACAGCGCGTAGTGCAGGCCGAGGCCACCGGCAAGAATCAGCGCGACCAGGTGGAACAGCGAGATCTCGACGCCGGCCACGCGTTCCACCGCCAGCACCAGGAATGTCGCCAAGGTCATCGGCGCCAGTACATGCCATGCGCGACGCAGGCTGCGCAACGAGATCGTGATGGTAAGTACCAGCAGGATCGCGGCGACCAGCAAGGCCTGCAGGATGCGCGTGCGGTAATCGACCACCAGCGACTCGGAGGCCGCCTTCAGGTCGAGCAGGCGTACCCTGCCGTGGGTGTTTTCACCGAGCGCCTGCAAGCCAGCCACGTCGTGCACGCCGCTGACCGTACCCAGCCCGAGCCAGTGCCCGTCCCGCTGCACCAGCATCGCGGCGAGTCGCTGGCCCAGCGGGGTCTGCGCATAGCGCTCGGGTATCAGCGGTGGCAGCGCGCGGGCCGCCTGCACATCATCGAGGAACGGCTGGAACAGATCGGGGCGGAACGGCAGGCCCTGCAATGCTTCGTGCAGGGACTGTTGCAGCGTGGCGCGATCCGGCAGCTTCTGCTGACGTGCCTGTTGCAAGGCCACCGTCGGCAGGTAGCGCGACGGCAGTTCCAGCGAGTCGACCGCATGTTTCGCCACCAGCGCGTCCACCTGCGGCTGCAACTGTTCCGACAGCGCCAGCACGCCTTGCTCGCTCGATGCCTGCAGCACCAGCAGGTAGCGCACGTCCGGCGCGCCGAGCGCCTCGCGCAGGCGTGCGTCGTGCTGCAGCATCTCCTGCGGCAGCGGCGTCAGCGCGGCGAGGTTGTTCTGCCAGAACGAGCCACGCGCCCCAGCCAGCATCAGCATGATCGCCAGCGCCACCACGATGGGAATCCAGCGCGGCCGCGGCAGGCGGTCGACCAACGCGCGCGCGCGCGCCAGCCAGCGCATGTCGGCCACGTCGCGCACGCGCGACGGCAACAGATGCGACAGCAGGTAACGCGTGCTGAAGCCGGCCACCAGCAGGCCAACGATGGTGAACACCGCCAGCTGCTTCAAGCCGTTCACGCCCGACGCGTAGAACGCCAGGTAGGCAATGCAGGCCGAGGCGATCGCAGTCAGCAGCAGCGGCCACAACGCGCGCGCGCTCTGCACCGCATCCTCGCCCGCGCGGCGATGGCTGAGCACGCGGATCGGATACTCCTGCGCTACGCCGAGCAGGGTGAAGCCGAACGCCAGAGTGATGCCGTGCACTTCGGAAAACGCCACGGTCAGCGCGGCGATGCCGGCCAGCGCGGCACTGGCGATCGGCAGAGCGGACAACAGCAGCGAGCTGAAGCTGCGATATGCCAGCAGCAACAACGCGATGAAACCCACGGTGGAGATGCGCCCGATCCAGTCGGCCTGGTGCCGCGTCTGCGCGCCGACCACCACGCTGAAATAGCCCGGCCCGCTCAGCTCGAGTTTCGCGCCGGCACTGCCGGGCAACGCATGGAAGGCCTGCTGGATGCCGTCGATCGCCTGCTGCTGCGCGCCCGGATCGAAACCGGCGGCGACCGTCTGCACCAGCAGCAAAGCCTCGTTCTGCGGCGAGAACCACACACCCTCGCGCACGTCCGGCGACTTCGCCGGCGCCCACAATTCGGCCAGCTTGAGCACCTCCAAAGTGGGATCGCGCGGCAACAGCCCTTTCAGCAGGCCCGCTGCCGGCGAGGACAGGTCATCCAGTCGCTGCTGCAGCTGATCGGCCAGATACGCCTCGTCCAGCGGCTGCGTGTCCAGCGTCGGCGACAGCAGGTAGCGATACGGCAGCAGGCTGTTGTCCAGCGCGCCGAGGTCGAAACTGCCGTTGAGTACCTGGCTGTAGCGCTTGTCGTTCTTCAGCGCCGCGGCGAGGCCATGGCTCAGCACGGCCAGTTGCGTGTCGGACTGGCCCGAAATGGATACCAGCAGCAGGCGCGAGCCGGGCCCGTCACCGACCTGCTCCATCAGCAGGCGCTGATCCGGTGTGGTCGGCGCCGGCATGAAGCTGCGCAGGTCGGTGCTGATCTTCAGGCGCTGGCTGACCATCCAGCCGAGCCCGGCCAAGGCCAGCAGCCATGCGATCAGCAGCGTCGCGCGGGTGCCCCGGCGCATGCTCAGGGCGTGCCCTGGCACAGCGCCTGCAACGCCTCGCGGGTGGGCTGCGCCGGCATCTTCGTCGCCAGCGTGCCGAGCAGGTCGATCGCGACGTCGCCGTCGGCTTCCTGCATGTGCATGCAGCGCGACTCCTTCGCGTAGCCGTCGATGGTGATGCTGGCGACGGTCTTCGCCACTTTCGCGTCACGCGGCAGCAAGGTCAGCGTCCACGCGGCGGCGGCATCACCGGCTTGCCTGACCTCGAACGCCTGCTGCAGTCGGCCGGCATCGCCACTGAGCAACGCCACGAAACTGTCCAGCAGCACCTGCAGCTGCGGCGCGCGCTTCAGGGAAAAATGACGCGGGCTTTTGCCGACGCGCTGCTGGGTCACCTCGCCGTTGGCGATGGTGGCGGTTTCCTGTTGCGGATGATCGACGCGCCGCTGCAGCTGATCGCCACCCAGCCACGACAACTCGCCGGACACCACCAGCGGCCGCTCCAGCACCTGCAGGAAGCGCGCCTCGGCGAACGCCGTATGCGCCGGTGCCGGTTGGCCCAGTGCGGCAATCAGGGCCTGCGGGGATGACGTGGCAGCAGCCGGCTCAGACGCCGACGCGCTCGCCCACAGCGGCAGCAGCAGACTCAGCAGCAACAGGCGTGTCTTGCCAGAAATCATAGAAATTGAACCAGTTGTAGGGAGCGACATGGATGTAATGTTCCAGCCGTCGAGCATAACCGGCGATGAGCGCATCCAGTGCCGGGCCGCGGTTGTTGCGCGGGATGTCCACCCGGTCGGCCAGCGGCTCGAAGATCAACCGATAACGGTTGCCGCCCAGGTACAGGCCGAAGCACAGCACCACCGGCACCTGCAGCGCCTGCGCCAGCAGCCACGGACTGATCGGGAACGGTGCGGGTGAGCCGAGGAGCTCGGTCCGTCGCAACACCTCGTGGCCGCGGCCGCGATCGGCCAGCATCGCCACCACCGCACCGCTCTGGCAGGCCTCGGCCATCGCCAGTGCGATCGAGGTGCCGTCCTGCGCCGCATCGATCACGCACGCACCCACCTCCGGCGCCAGCGCCTCCAGCAACTCGGTCATCGCCGGTGTCTTCTGCTTGTCCAGCACCACTCGCAACGGCAGCTCCGGCCGGCGTGCGCCGATCGCGCGCAACGCCTCGAAGCTGCCCTGATGCGAACCGAACAGCAGCACGCCCCGACCCTGCGCGATGCGCTCGTCGAGCAGCTCCAGTCCCTGCATCTCGATCTGGAAGGGTTTCTCGCCGTGCGCCAGCAGGAAGATCCGGTCCAGGATCGTCGCGGCGAAACAGTGGATGTGCTTCAGGACCTGCCATGGCGTGACCGGCCGGCCGAACGCACGCTGCAAGTACTGCTTCGAGGCCAACCGCTCCGGCCCGCGGCGCAGGTAGAAGTACAGCGTGATCGGGTACAGACACAGCCGGCCCAGCCGGCGCCCGCCGTACAGCGCGATCGCGCGGATCAGCCAGAGCGCGAAACGGCCGCCACCTTCCGGACGACTCTGCCAATGCTCGTCCGCGCTCATGGCGCGCCCTCGATCATGCCGCGTGCCAGCAGGATGTCGTCACGCCGAATCTCGAAGCGGAATCGCGCGCGCTCCGCATCCGCTTCCGTCAAACGCAGCGTGGCGACCTGATCCGGCAGCAACGGCGCCATGAATTTCGCCTCCAGTACACCGGCCAGCCGCTGTCCGCGCCAGGCACGCAGCGCCAGCGCCAGCTGCTCCAGCAGGATCACGCCCGGTACCAGCGGCTGGCCCGGAAAATGGCCGGGCAACGCCGGATGCTTCGCGTCGATGCACAGCGTCTGCTCGAAACCCGCTTCATCAAGGCCCGTTCCGCTCATGACGTCACCGCCCCTTTGCCGCGCAACAGCTGCGGCCAGTGCAGGGCCAGCTGCAGCAGCATGTCGTGCAGGCCGGGATGGCTCAGGTGGCGCAACCGCCAGCGGCGATAGCCGTATTCGAGCAGGAATGCGGCAGCCAGCAATGCATAGCAGCCCAGATGCAGCCACATCGCCGCCCAGCGTTCGGGCACCTGCAAGGGCGAGGCGATGCTGAAGCGCACCAGCAGGCCGCTGTGTTCGGCGCACAGCAGCAACACGCTCAACAGCAGTGCCTGTGCGCCCAGCAACAGCGTCCAGAACCAGGTGATCTGGCGTGCGTAATCGGCCACGCCCGTCTGCTGCAGGCGCTCGGGGCCTTCAATCGCCACGATGAAGCGCGCCACCAGCGGTTCGGCCCTGCCCAGCGTCCGGCCAAACCAGCACGCCAGCAGCGCATTGATCAGCACCGGCACGGCTTCCAGCAGCAAACCGGCAAAGCCGTACAGCGACAGCAGCAACAGCGCGGCGAGCGCGCCCAGCCAGACCAGCCACGGTGCCGCGCGAAGGGTGAGCAGGCGCGGCAACATCAGCACGGTCAGCAGCAGGGCCAGCGCCAGCAACGGGAACACTTGCCGATGCGTCACCGCCCCGGCAATCGCCAGCAACGGGTACGCCGGCAGCAACAGCAACGCATAGCGCCGCGGGGTGCTTTCAAGCGAAGGAGAAACAGAGCTCATGCCGGGTTCCGCGAAGGCTCCGCCGAAACCACAAGCCTGCCACTGACGACGGAATGCGGCGTGACGATCACGGCGTTGACGGCGTGGGTAAGCGCCGGCCTCAGCCGACGCGGTTCTGCTCGACATGCGCCGACAAGGTGCGCAGGCTGGTGAATATCTGCTTGTTGTCGGGGTTGTCCGAGCGCAACTGGAATCCGTAGCGCCTGGACACGGCCAGCGCGATTTCCAGCGCATCGATGGAATCCAGTCCCAGCTCGCCGCCGAACAGCGGGGCATCGGGATCGATCTGCTCCGGTATCACGCTCTCGAGATTCAGGCATTCCACGATCAACGTGGCCAATTCGTGCTGTGCCGCTGTCTGCTCTGCCATGCTCGATTCCGTACACCTGTTGCATTGCCTCCCCCCGGTGGCATTGGGCGCGGAGTGTAACATAGCGCCCTTGTCGTTCCCGGTTGTACTCCATGATTCAGGGATGTGAAAACCCGCAGATGGACCCGCTGCCGCGCCGCGCGCCGCGGGTGTCCTACCGCTTCGCCGAGGTCGCCAGCACGCTGGATGAACCTGGCACGCTGGCCGTGTTCGGCTTCGCCGCGGACGCTCCGGCATGCACCGACCCCCGCTATCTGCAAGTCGCGCTGGAAGGCTTCGACGCACCGGCGCCGCTGGAGCTTTGGCAGGTCGACGCGCCGGTCAGTTACGGCCGTGACCGTGCGCTGCACTGGTCGACCGGTGGCGGCTGGCTGTTCGCCGCGATCGAGCTGGATGAACGCGAGCACGGGGACGCCACCACCACAGCGAAGTTGGCCTACGAGCAGTTGCACCACTTCGTGGCGGCCCGCGGCGCGCAGCATGTGCTGCGCGTGTGGAACTATCTCGGCGCGATCAATCATGGTGAAGGTGACGCCGAGCGCTACAAGCATTTCTGCGACGGTCGTGCCGCCGGCATGGGCGATTTCTTCGCCGAAGGCTTTCCTGCCGCTACCGCGATCGGCCACCACGGCGATCCGCAGCGCCTGCAGGTCTACCTGCTGGCCTGCGACCAGGGCGGCACGCGGGTGGAAAATCCGCGCCAGGTCAGCGCCTGGCGCTACCCGCGCCAGTATGGCCGCACGCCGCCAAGCTTCGCCCGCGCGATGGCGCTACCGGCGCTTGATGCACTGGCGATCTCCGGCACCGCCGCGGTGGTCGGGCATGCCTCGGCACACCACGACGATCTGGATGCCCAGCTCGACGAAACCCTGACCAACCTCGAAGCCTTGCTGGCCAGCGCCGACATGGCCGCCGGCTTCGATACCCACTCGCCACTGAAAGCCTATGTGCGCCACAGCACCGACGCCCAGCACGTGCGCGATTTCCTCAAGCGCCGGCTGCCCGGTGTACCGGTGCTTCTGCTGCATGGCGACATCTGCCGCAGTGAGCTGCTGGTGGAGATCGACGGCTGGCGTTACGCCTGACCGGATGTGCCACGACCGGCACGGCGTGCAACCCACTCCCAGCCAAGGAAGGTGACGCCCCAGTGCAGATAGATCGCGTACAACATGTCGCTGATTGAATGCGCATGCGCAGCCATCGCCAGAAACACATGCAGCATGTAGGCCACGGCGGTCAGCGTGATCAGCCAGCCGGCCAGGGTCACTGGCCGATGCACCCAGCCGAACGGAACAAACCAGACCTGCGCCATGTGACCTCCTGTGCGCGAACGACACGTCCGCGTGGGTCAACATGATGGCAGCGGTCGACCTACTTCGGTGCCTTCAGTGGCCGCTTCCAGCCCGGAAAGGTTTGCTGCCGGCCACGCGCCACGGTCAATTCGCCTTCTGGCGCATCGTGCGTGATCACCGAGCCGGCGCCGATGGTGGCCTGCGCGCCAATCGTCACCGGCGCCACCAGTGCGCTGTTGGAGCCGATGAAGGCACCGTCGCCGATGCAGGTCACGAACTTGTTCACGCCATCGTAGTTGCAGGTGATGGTGCCGGCGCCGACGTTGACGCCACGGCCGATCTCGGCGTCGCCCAGGTAGCTCAGGTGATTGGCCTTGCTGTCTTCGCCAAGACGAGTCTTCTTGATTTCGACGAAGTTGCCCACGTGTACGCCGGCATCCAGTTCGGTGCCCGGACGCAGCCGTGCGAACGGCCCGATCGTGCAGGGGCCATGGGTGACCACGCCGTCCAGATCGCAGTGCGACTGCACGACAGTGCCGGCGGCCAGCTGCACGTCTTTCAGACGGGTGAAGGCGCCGATGCGCACGTCGTCACCGAGCACCACATGGCCTTCGAGGATCACGTCGATGTCGAACTCGACGTCACGGCCGGCCACGACTGTGCCGCGCACGTCGATGCGCGAGGGGTCGGCCAGTCGCACGCCATCGGCCAGCAGCGCATGGACGGCGCGTTGGCGATACGCCGCTTCCAGCTCGGTCAACTGCAGCGGATTGTTGGCGCCGGCGGCTTCTATCGGATCGGCGCATTCGACGCTGAGCGCGCCACGACCTTCTTCGGCCGCCATGCCGAAGATGTCGGTAAGGTAATACTCGCCTTGCGCGTTGTTGCGATCGAGCCGCTTGATCCAGCCACGCAACGCCTTCGCATCGGCGATGAGGATGCCGGTGTTGACCAGGTTGACGGCGCGCTGGTCGGCGTCGGCATCCTTCTCCTCGATCACCGCGCGCACCTTGCCGTTGCCGTCGCACAGTACGCGGCCGTAGCCGCGCGGATCGACTAGCCGGGTGGTGAGCAGGCTGAAGCCGCCTTCGGCCTGCTCCAGTTGCCGCAGCGTCGCCACCTGGGTCAGCGGCACGTCGCCGTACAACACCAGCACGCGTGCCTCCGCAGGCACGCCAGCGAGCGCCTGCCCCACCGCATGACCGGTACCCAGCCGTTCGGCCTGCAGCACCCAGCGCAGATCGGGTTGATCGGCAAACGCCGCCTGCACCTGCTCACCGCAATGACCGTAGACGACGTGGATGTTGGCCGGTTGCAGCACGCGCGCGGCCGCCATCACATGCGCGAGCAAGGGTCGGCCGGCCAGCGGCATCAGCACCTTGGCCCGGTTCGATTTCATCCGCGTGCCAGCGCCGGCGGCGAGGATGATGATGTGCAGTGGTGCGTTGTTCATGGTGGTCGGCCCTGACGCGTCTCGATCAAAAAGCATAGCAGCCAGTTCTGCGCTGGCTAGGACAGCCGTGGCTCAGGACTTCGCCGCCGCGGACGAAACCACGGACTTGCCGTCGTGGCACTCGAAGCGGAACACATAACGGAGGCTGAAAGGTTTCGTTTCGCTGTCCACCACATGGCTGTTGCCATTGGCATCGGCCGCCCAGTGGCTGATCTGCAGCGGACTGAACTGCCACTGCAGCGCGGCCACGCGAACCGCGGCATTGAACTGGCGGCGGTCTGCATCGGCCTGCGCCTCATCCACGACACGCACTTCACTGACCTTGCCGGCTTGATCCACTACCAACAGTGCCTGCACTTCCTGCGGTGGCGGACACGTGGCGAGCTGGTCAACGGGATAGATCGGCGTGATGCGCTGGAACGGCGTGGCGCCGCTGGAAACCTCGCCCAGCGCCAATTGGTAATGCACCATGCCGGGCGTCGATACCTGTCGCCACGACGCTTCGCCGGTGGCCGGTGGCGCGGGTGGCTTCGCGCGCCGCGTGGGGGCACACGCGGTCAACAGCAACAGCCCGCCATACCCGGCGTAGCGCCAACCGCTTGCCTGTCTCGTCATCGCCATCATCCCTGTGCGCACTGGCCGTATCGTGCCCATGCAAAAACGCCGGCACAAGGCCGGCGTTCGAT
Organism: Rhodanobacter sp.; assembly: GCA_027307195.1. Classification (GTDB taxonomy): domain Bacteria; phylum Pseudomonadota; class Gammaproteobacteria; order Xanthomonadales; family Rhodanobacteraceae; genus Rhodanobacter. The sequence continues at coordinate 34,905 of DAHUXL010000178.1, forward strand.
GCTTCTCGCTTGTGGCGTGAAACCTCAGTGCTTGAGGTTCTTGCGCAGACGCTCCAACGCCTGCAGCTGGGTCATCGCCTGGACCAGCTTGGCCTGGGCTTCGGCAATTTCCATCGCATCGGTGCGGTTGGCCAGCGCGTCCTCGGCTTCCTTCTTGGCGCGCTGCGCCGACGCCTCGTCCAGATCGGACGCGCGTGCGGCGGTGTCGGCCAGCACGGTGATCACCTGCGGCTGCACTTCCAGGATGCCGCCGGAAACCCAGAACTGCTGGCGCTCACCGCCGGCCAGCACCACGTCGACGTGGCCCGGCTTGAGGCGGGTGATCAGCGGGGCGTGGCGGGGCGTGATGCCCAGCTCGCCCAGCTCGCCGGTGGCGACCACCATCACGGCGTCGCCGTGATAGATCTCGGCCTCGGCACTGACGATGTCGACGCGAATGGTTTGGGTCATGACTCAGATTCCGAATGCGTAAGACACGGGGCGGACTGAAGGTCCGCCCTTGAGGATCAGGCGGCCTTCTTGGCGCCCATGTCTTCGGCCTTCTTGACCGCCTCGTCGATGCCGCCAACCATGTAGAACGCCTGCTCCGGCAGATGGTCGACATCGCCGTCGACGATCATCTTGAAGCCGCGGATGGTTTCCTTCAGCGGCACGTACTTGCCCGGCGAGCCGGTGAACACTTCGGCCACGTGGAACGGCTGCGAGAAGAAGCGCTCGATCTTGCGCGCGCGCGACACGGCCTGCTTGTCTTCTTCCGACAGCTCGTCCATGCCCAGGATCGCGATGATGTCCTTCAGCTCCTTGTAGCGCTGCAACGTGCCCTGCACGCGACGGGCGACGTCGTAGTGCTCCACGCCGATCACGTTCGGGTCCAGCTGGCGGCTGGTGGAATCCAGCGGATCCACCGCCGGGTAGATGCCCAGCGACGCGATGTTGCGGCTCAGCACCACGGTCGCGTCCAAGTGGGCGAAGGTGGTCGCCGGCGACGGATCGGTAAGGTCATCCGCGGGCACGTAGACGGCCTGGATCGAGGTGATCGACCCGGTCTTGGTCGAGGTGATGCGCTCCTGCAGCACGCCCATTTCCTCGGCCAGCGTCGGCTGGTAACCCACCGCCGACGGCATGCGGCCGAGCAGCGCGGACACTTCGGTGCCGGCCAGCGTGTAACGGTAGATGTTGTCGACAAAGAACAGCACGTCACGGCCCTTGCCCGAAGCGTCCTTTTCGTCGCGGAAATACTCGGCCATGGTCAGGCCGGTCAGCGCCACGCGCAGACGGTTGCCCGGCGGCTCGTTCATCTGGCCGTACACCATCGCGACCTTGTCGAGCACGTTGGAGTCTTTCATCTCGTGGTAGAAGTCGTTGCCCTCGCGGGTACGCTCGCCCACGCCGGCAAACACCGACAGACCTTCGTGCGCCTTGGCGATGTTGTTGATCAATTCCATCATGTTGACGGTCTTGCCCACGCCGGCGCCGCCGAACAGACCGACCTTGCCGCCCTTGGCGAACGGGCACATCAGGTCGATCACCTTGATGCCGGTTTCCAGCAGATCGTTTGCGGCGGCCTGGTCGTCATAGCTCGGCGCCTCGCGATGGATCACCCACTGATCCTGCTCGCCGATCGGGCCGGCTTCGTCGATCGGGTTGCCCAGCACGTCCATGATGCGGCCGAGCGTGCACTTGCCGACCGGCACCTTGATGCCCTCGCCGGTGTTGCGGGCGATCAGGTTGCGGCGCAGGCCGTCGGTGGAACCGAGCGCGATCGTGCGCACGATGCCGTCGCCCAGCACCTGCTGCACTTCCAGCGTGATCTCGGTGCCGTCGATCTTCAGTGCGTCGTACACCTGCGGTACCTGATCGCGCGGAAACTCGACGTCGATGACCGCGCCGATGATCTGAACAACTTTGCCCTGGCTCATGGAATGCTCCGGATGGATCTTTAAGGTTCTGTCTAAGCGCCGTTTGAAGCGTCGCTCTTATTTGAGAGTGCGGCCACGGATGGCCGCTTTTTGATCTTGTTCTGCGATCACGGACGATCGCACTTATACAGCCGCGGCACCGCCGACGATTTCCGAAATTTCCTGCGTGATCGCAGCCTGACGCGCCTTGTTGTAGATCAGCGTCAGCTCACCGATCACCTTGTTTGCGTTGTCCGACGCGCTCTTCATCGCCACCATCCGCGCGGCGTGCTCGCTGGCCAGATTCTCCAGCGATGCCTGGTACACCACCGACTCGATGTAGCGACCCAGCACATGTTCCAGCACGGTCTGCGCATCCGGCTCGTAGATGTAGTCCCAGTCGTGGCTTGCTTCCAGCTTGACGCCAGCATAAGCCGACTCGCCGGCCGCCTGATGCGCTTCCATTTCCGACGCCACCAGCGGCAGCGGCAGCAGCGCGTCGATGGTCGGCTTCTGCGTCATGGTGTTGACGAAGTCGTTGTAGGCGAGGAACACGCGATCCAGGCCATTGGACGTATAGGCGTCCATCATCACTTTGATCACGCCGACCAGCTGCTCCAGCTTCGGCTTCTCGCCGAGATGGCTGATGCTGCCGATCAGGTTAACGCCCCTGAGGCGGCGGAAGAACGAGATGGCCTTCTGGCCAACCGCCACCACGTCCACTTCCACGCCCTGCTGCTGCCATTCGGCAATCGCCGGCAACAGGCGACGGAACAGGTTGGAGTTGAGGCCGCCGCACAGGCCGCGATCGGTCGACACCACGATGTAACCGACCCGCGCCACTTTCTCGCGCTGGACCAGGAACGGATGGCTGAAATCGGTGCTGGCCTGGGCCACGTGCGCAATCACCTTGCGCATCGAGCGGGCATACGGACGCGAGGCCTTCATCAGGTCCTGCGCGCGGCGGATCTTCGCAGCAGAGACCATTTCGAGCGCGCGCGTGACCTTGCGCATGTTCTGCGTGCTCTTGATCTTGGTTTTGATTTCGCGTCCGCTGGCCATGCTTTATCCGCTCGTTATGCTCGCTGGTGGGAAGGGGGGACATTGCCCGCCCTTCCGATTCGCCTGCTTTACCGATTTACTGCAGCCGGTATTACCAGCTACCGGTTTTCTTGTACTCGTCCAGCGAGGCTTTGAAGGTGGCTTCGATGTCGTTGTTCCAGTCGCCGGTGGCCACGATCTTGTTCATCAGCTCGGCGTGGTTCTGATGCATGAACGCGTGCAGGCCCTTCTCGAACGGCAGCACCTTGTTGACCGCCAGGTCGTCGAGGTAGCCCTTTTCCGCGGCGTACACCGACAGCGCCAGCTCGGCGATCGACAGCGGCGAGTACTGCGCCTGCTTCATCAGCTCGGTGACGCGCTGGCCACGGTCGAGCTGGGCGCGGGTGGCCGGGTCCAGATCCGAGGCGAACTGCGCGAACGCGGCCAGCTCACGGAACTGCGCCAGTGCCAGCTTCACGCCGCCGGACAGCTTCTTGACGATCTTGGTCTGCGCGGCACCGCCAACGCGGGACACCGAGATACCGGCGTTCACGGCCGGACGGATACCGGCGTTGAACAGGTCGGTTTCCAGGAAGATCTGGCCGTCGGTGATCGAGATCACGTTGGTCGGCACGAACGCCGACACGTCGCCACCCTGGGTCTCGATGATCGGCAGCGCGGTCAGCGAACCGGTCTTGCCCTTCACGGCGCCGTTGGTGAACTTCTCGACGTATTCCTCGGACACGCGCGATGCGCGCTCGAGCAGACGGCTGTGCAGATAGAACACGTCGCCCGGATACGCTTCACGACCCGGCGGGCGCTTCAGCAGCAGCGAGATCTGGCGGTAGGCCACGGCCTGCTTGGACAGATCGTCATACACGATCAGCGCGTCTTCGCCGCGATCGCGGAAGTACTCGCCCATCGCGCAACCGGAGTAAGGCGCGACGTACTGCAGTGCAGCCGACTCGGAGGCCGAGGCGACCACGACGATGGTGTTGGCCAGTGCGCCGTTCGCTTCGAGCTTGCGCACCACGTTGGCCACCGACGAACGCTTCTGGCCGATCGCGACGTAGATGCACTTAATGCCGGAATCCTTCTGCGCGATGATCGCGTCGATCGCCAGCGCGGTCTTGCCGGTCTGGCGGTCGCCGATGATCAGCTCGCGCTGGCCACGGCCGACCGGGATCATCGCGTCGACCGACTTGTAGCCGGTCTGCAGCGGCTGGTCGACCGACTTGCGCCAGATCACGCCCGGCGCGACCTTCTCGATCGCCGCGTTGAGCTTGGTGCCGAGCGGGCCCTTGCCGTCGATCGGGTTGCCCAGCGCATCGACGACGCGGCCGAGCAGTTCAGGACCGACCGGCACTTCGAGAATGCGACCGGTGGTCTTGGCGGTGTCGCCTTCGCGCAGGTGCTGGTATTCACCCAGCACCACCGCGCCGACCGAGTCACGCTCGAGGTTCAAGGCGAGGGCAAACGAATTCCCCGGCAGCTCGATCATTTCGCCCTGCATCACATCGGCCAGGCCGTGGATGCGCACGATGCCGTCGGACACGCTGATGATCGTGCCTTCGTTGCGTGCTTCCGCGCCGAGCTTGAACTGCTCGATGCGGTTCTTGATCAGTTCGCTGATCTCGGACGGATTCAAAGTGGTGCTGGACATGGCAAGTTTTCCTGGGATTCGCGCCGCATCAGCGGCACCCGATAGGTTTTGATTCTTTGGGTCAGTGCGCCAGAGCGCTGGCCAGCTTCGCCAGACGCCCGCGAGCGGAGCCGTCGATCACTTCCGCGCCGGTATCGATCACCACGCCGGCCAGCAGCGACGCATCGACCTGGGTTTCCAGTTCGATCTCGCGCTTGAAGCGGCGCTTCAGCGACACCTTGAGCTGCTCGGCCTGCGCCGCGTCCAGGGCCATCGCGCTGGTCACCTTGACCAACAGTTGTGACTCGGACTCGCGCTTGAACGCCTCGTAGAGTTCGGCCACTTCCGGCAACAGCGCCATGCGGCGCTGCTCGGCCATCTCGGTGAGGAACTGCGCGAACGGCGCATCGGCGGCGATACCGGTGGGCAGATGCAGCGCCGCCAGCTGCGCCGGCAGCACCCGCGGATCGGTGCCGAGATCGGCCACGCGCGGATCCTTCGCCACCTCGGCAGCGAAGGCCAGCGCCCGCGACCATGCCGCCAGCGAACCGGCGGCATGCGCCACTTCGAACGCGGCACGGGCGTACGGACGGGCGAGGGTGATTGCCTGGGCCATGGATCAGATCTCGGCCGCGAGCTGGTCGAGCAACGCCTTGTGCGTCGACGCATCGACTTCGCGCTGCACGATCTTGCTGGCACCCTGCACGGCCAACGCACCCACCTGCTCGCGCAGCTGGTCACGGGCACGCTGGGCCATCGACGCGATGTCGTCCTGCGCGCTCGCCTTCAGTCGGTTGATCTCGGTGATGGCTTCGCCACGGGCCTTGTCGATGATCTGATTGGCCTGCTGCTGGGCCTTGTCGATGATCTCGGAGGCCTGCTGACGGGCCACCTTGATCTCGGCCGCGACCTTGTGGTCGGCGTCCTTCAGCTCGGCATGCGCGCGCTCGGCCGCATTCAGGCCTTCGGCGATCTTGATCTGCCGATCTTCGATGGCCTTGTTGATATGCGGCCAGATGAAGTGGACACAGAACCAGATCAGGATGGCGAACGAAATCATTTCGCCAATCAA
>DAHUXL010000180.1 GCA_027307195.1 Rhodanobacter sp.
CACTTCGCCGGCACGCTCGAAGTATTCGTCCTGGCTCTTCGCCCACGCGGTCGGGAACTCGATCACCGGCAGGCCAACCACCGCGCGAAAACCCATGCGCCGATAGGTCGCACCGATCACGTCGGGGAAGAAGTAGTTCTCATTGGCGCAGGTGGTGCCGCCACGCAGCATCTCGGCCACCGCCAGTTCGACGCCATCGCGCACGAACTCCGGTCCCATCACCTTCGCCTCGGCTGGCCAGATGTGCTGTTGCAGCCAAACCATCAGCGGCAGGTCGTCGGCCAAGCCGCGCAACAACGTCATCGGATTGTGCGTGTGGCTGTTGATCAGGCCGGGGATCAGCGCGTGTTCGGTCAGTTCGATGCGTTCGCGCGGCACGTAGGCAGCACGGGCATCGGCAATCGGCAGCAGTGCGACGATGCAATCGCCGTCCACGACCACGGCATGGTTCTCGAACACCACGCCATGCGGCTCCACCGGCACGACCCAGCGCGCTTCAATCAACAGGTCGACGGGCTGCGGTGTGATATGACTCATCGTGACTCGCTTCAAAAGTGGATACGACAAAGGGCGGCACCTTGCGGCAACCGCCCCTCCTGATCATCTTGCTGCTGGAAGCGGAATGGCGCGCCAGCCCGTCACTTCACGCGGCTGTCGTACTCGCCGGTGCGGGTGTCGACCTTGATGATTTCATCCTGATTGACGAACAGCGGCACGCGCACCACGGCACCGGTCTCCAGCGTGGCCGGCTTGCCACCGCCACCGGAGGTATCACCACGCACACCGGGATCGGTCTCGATGATCTTCAGCTCGACGAACTTCGGCGGCTGCACGGCGACAATGCCGCCGTTGAACAGCGTGACCACGCATTCTTCCTCGCCCTTGAGCCACTTCCAGGCATCACCCATCGCGGCCAGCGTAGCCGGCGCCGTCTCGAACGTCTCCATGTTCATGAAGTGCCATACCCGATCCTTGCCGATGCCATCGATAAACGAAAGCTGCATGTCGGTATCGCTGGCATCCGCCTCTTCGAAGGAGTCGCTGGACTTCAACGTCTGTTCGGTGGTGCGGCCGTCCTTCAGGTTGCGGATGCGGATACGGGTGAAGGCCTGGCCCTTGCCCGGCTTGACGAACTCCGCTTCGGTAATGATCCAGGGATCACCGTTGTGAAGGATCTTCTTGCCCGTTTTGACGTCATTGAGGCCAAGGGTCGCCATGCGCTGTCTGCTCCGAAGTCGATTTCGCCCAATGGGCGGCTAAAATGGGTGTTTGTCACGGGCTTCAGCGCCCGCTTCAAGGCCCGACATGATAACCGCAAGCCCCCATCCCCGCCTATCGTCGCCCGCTTCCGGCTGGCGCGAGCTGTGGCGGGATGCCATTACCGACGCCGGCGAGCTGCTGCAGGCCGTGGGCCTGGGCGATCGCGCCGATCTGCTGCCGACCGATGACGCCGGCTTCGCCTTGCGGGTTCCGCGTGGATTCGTCGCGCGGATGCGCCGCAACGACCCGAGCGACCCGCTGCTGCTGCAGGTGCTTCCGCAACGGGCCGAGCACGACCAGGCCGAAGGTTTCACGATGGATGCCGTGGGCGACATGGCGTCCAGGGCTGGTCACGGCATCCTGCACAAATACGGCGGCCGCGCGCTGCTGATCGCCAGCGGCAGCTGTGCAGTGAACTGCCGCTATTGCTTCCGTCGGCACTTTCCCTATGGCGAGGAGATCGCGGCGGCGTCGCAATGGCGCGATGCCCTTGCCCATGTGAAGGCCGACCCGTCAATCCGCGAACTGATCCTGTCCGGTGGTGATCCACTGGCACTGGCCACGCACAAGCTCGAGGAGCTGACCCTCGGTCTGGCCGAACTGCCGCACGTGATCCGCCTGCGCATCCACACCCGCCTGCCGGTGGTGCTGCCCGAACGGATCGACGATGCCTTCGTCACCTGGCTGGCCGCGCTGCCACTGCAGAAGGTGGTCGTGCTGCATGCCAATCATGCCAACGAGCTGGACGCCAGCGTCGATGTGGCCTGCACCCGCCTGCGCGATGCCGGCGCCACGCTGTTGAACCAGTCGGTACTGCTGCGCAGTGTCAATGACAACGCCGATGCACTGACCGACTTGTCCGAACGCCTGTTCGCCGCCGGCGTACTGCCGTACTACCTGCATCAGCTCGATCGCGTGCAGGGCGCTGCGCACTTCGAGGTCAACGACACCCGAGCGCTGGCGTTGATGGAGGCACTGCGCGCGCGACTGCCGGGCTATCTGGTGCCCCGGCTGGTGCGCGAAGTGGGCGGCGACGCCTCCAAGCGACCCGTGTGAATCGGGCGACAGTCACCGTTATGCGGTTTTTTGCTGGCGGCTGGTGGCGGAATCCGTTACAAACATCAGTAGCAGACGATCATGCAGACCGGCTCGCGCAGCCCGCGGCGATCAACGGACAGCTCAACGCCCCATGAAAAAAGACTACGTCATCAAGATCCTCTTCATCGAGAGCTCGCTCGAGGAGGCCGAACAGATCATCAGCCTCCTGCGCAACACCGGCATCGCCGTGCGGCCAGCCCGCGCCACCAACATTGAACAGCTGCAGGCGGCGGTGAATGAGCTGGAGCCGGATGTGGTGATGTTCGACCCGGCGGTCACCACCATCACCCTGGCTGAAGCGGTGAAGGTGCTCGACGCCTACGGTCGTGATTATTCGCTGCTGGGCCTGGTCAACACTTTCGATAACCAGGTCATTGCCGACATGTTCGTGCATGGCGCCCGCGGTGTCGCTTCACGCAACCAGCCGAAACAGCTGATCGCTGTGCTGCAGCGCGAATTCGAGTCGTTGCAGACGCGCCGCCAGGTGCGCCGACTGGAAACCTCGCTACGTGAATCGGAGCGTCGCTGCGATGCGCTGCTCGACTCGTCCACCGACGCGATCGCCTACGTGCATGAGGGCATGCACGTGCGGGCCAATCACGCCTATCTGGAAACCTTCGGCTACGACAGTTTCGACGACCTGCTCGGGCTGCCCGTGCTGGACATGATCGACGCGTCCAACGCGGACGAATTCAAATCCCTGCTGCGCGGCCACGCGCGCCAGGAAAAGCTGCCATCGCAGCTCGCCCTGCGTGCACGACGCGCCGACGGCAGCCATTTCGATGCCACGGTGGAGTTCGCGCAGGCCACGTTCGAGGGCGAACCTTGCCTGCAGATCGTGTTCCGCCGGCAACTGGTCGACCCGGCGGTACTGGCACAGCTGCAGCGCGATCCGGTCACCGGGCTTTTCAACCGCGCGCACATGCTGGGCTGCGTCGACGACGCCGTCACCGCCGCCGCCAAGGGCAAGAAGGGCCAGTCACTGCTGCTGATCGAACCCGACAACTGGGCTTCGCTGGTGGGTGGCATCGGCTTGGGCAAAGCCGATGAATTGCTGGCCGGCTTCGCCGATCGCATCCGCATGCTGCTGAGCGCCGACGATGTCGCCGGCATGCTCGCCGAACATACCCTGGGCGTGGTGCTCGACTCCCGCTCGGATGAGGCGATCCGGGAATGGATCGCCAAGCTGCAGCACAGCGTCAGCAACGAGATCTTCGATGCCGGCGCCCGCTCGATCACGGTCACCGCCAGCATCGGCGGCAGCCTGCTGGGCGAGAAGAACGCCAATACCGAATTGCTGCTCAACCAGGCCAGCCTGGCCTTGCGCACTGCGCAAAGCCTCGGCGGCAGCCAGGTGGAACTGCACGATCCGGCCGCGCGTGAAAAGGCCGACGAAGAGCGCGATCGCTACTGGCTGGAACTGTTGCAGCAGGCGCTCACGAAGAATGGCCTGGTGCTCTATCACCAGCAGACCATCAGCCTGCAGGATGCCGAAGGCGATTACTCGGAAATCCTGCTGCGCATGAATGGCCCGCAGGGCGAAGTGTTGCCCGGCTTCTTCATGCCGATCGCCGAAAAGCACAACCTCACCGGCGCAATCGATCGCTGGGTGCTCGACAAAGCCATCAACGCCCTGCAGGCGCGCGAAGGACAGGGGCAACAGACCACCTTCTTCATCAAGCTCACGGCAGCCTCGCTGCAGGACGACACGTTGCTGCCATGGCTGGGCGAGCGGCTTGGACAGGCCGCGCTGAAGCGCGGTCATCTGGTGCTGGAAATGACCGAGAGCAAGGTGATGACGCTGCTGCGCCCGGCGCAGGAGTTCGTCAAGGGCTGGAAGAAACTGGGCGGCCGTTTCGCACTGGAACAATTCGGCTCGGGCCTGAATTCATTCCAGTTGCTCAATCATGTCGATGCGGATTACCTGAAGATAGACCGCAGCTACATGGCCGAGCTGCCGCAACATCCGGAAAGTCAGAAGAAGGTCGCCGAAATCTGCCAGCAGGCGCGCGAACTGAAGCGCCAAACCATCGCCGAATGGGTCGAGGACGCCACCAGCACGTCACTGCTGTTCGCCTGCGGCGTCGACTTCGTGCAGGGCAATTTCCTGCAACAGCCGATGCGGCTCGAATAAATAGCGGAAACCTGCCGACCTCGGGCTCCGACAGACAGCAAAAAAACCCGCGGATCGCTCCACGGGTTTTTTCATGCAGCAACAACCGCGGAGCGGATTACTCGGCGGCGGCAGCAGCGGCCGCCTTGGCGCTGATCTTGGCAGCTGAGACCGCTGCGATGTCTTCCTTGATGCGGGCAGCCTTGCCTTCCAGACCACGCAGGTAATACAGCTTGGCGCCACGTACCTTGCCCTTGCGCTTCACGGTCAACGAGTCGATGGCCGGACTATGCGCCTGGAACACGCGCTCCACGCCGGTGCCGTGCGAAATCTTGCGCACCGTGAAGGCCGAATGCAGGCCGCGGCTGCGCTTGGCGATGACGATACCTTCGAACGCCTGCACGCGCTCGCGGTTGCCTTCCTTCACCTTCACGTTGACCACCACGGTGTCGCCGGGGCTGAATTCCGGCAGCTGGCGGGTGATCTGCTCGGATTCGAACTGTTCAATGATCTTGTTCATGGCGCACCTGTCGGTTCACTTTAGCGATATCAATGCTGCGGTCGTCATTCGGCCGCATCGTCTTGCCGCAACCGCTCTGCTTGAGCATGTTCACGGCGGAATTCATCCAGCAAGGCCCGGGATTTCGCATCCAGCCCACGCTGCGACAACAAGTCCGGGCGGCGCAACCAGGTTCGTCCCAGCGATTGCTTCAGGCGCCAGCGGGCAATCGCCGCATGGTCACCGGACAGCAATACCTCCGGTACATCACCCAGCGCATCGTGCACCGGTTTTCCATAATGCGGACAATCCAGCAGGCCATCCGAGAATGAATCCTGCTCGGCCGACTGCGCGTCATTCAACGCGCCGTCCTGCAAGCGTCCCACCGCGTCGATGATCACCGCGGCGGCCAGCTCACCGCCGGACAGCACATAATCGCCGATGGAAAGCTCCTCGTCGACCTCGTGCGCCAGCAGACGCTCGTCCACACCTTCGTAACGTCCACAGAGCAGAGCGATGCGCGGCAACTTTGCCAGCGCCTCCACCCTGCCCTGCGTCAGCCGCGCTCCCTGCGGACTGAGATAAACCAGATGCACCGGTTCCGGTGCGGCGTCACGCATGGCCGCCAGGGTCGTGCGCAACGGTTCAATCATCATCACCATGCCGGGACCGCCGCCATACGAGCTGCTGTCCACGCTGCGGTGTTTGTCGGTGGCGTAGTCGCGCGGATTCCAGGTTTCCACCTTCAGCAACTCGCGTTGCTGCGCGCGTCCCACTACACCAACGGCGGCACACTGGCGCACGAAGTCGGGAAACAGGCTGACGACATCGATGCGCATGATCCTTGTCCTTGTGTCCCGCAACCCGGCGACGTCAGAATTCAGGATCCCAGTCCACCACCATGCGCCCTGCAGACAAGTCCACCGACCGCACATACGAACCCTGGATGAAAGGAATCAGCCGCTCGCGCTCGCCATCCCTCACTACCACGACGTCGTTGGCACCGGTGGCGAACAGGTGACTGACCCGCCCCAGCTTCACGTCTTCCGTGGTGACGACCTCAAGCCCTTCGAGATCGACCCAGTAATACTCATCTTTCGAGGGCGGCGGCAACTGATCACGGGTGACATAGATGTCATGACCGATCAACGCTGCTGCCTGTTCCCGGTCGTCCACACCGGGCAACTGGGCCACCATGCCCTTGCCCTGCGCACGACCTTTCACTCCCGAAATCTGCGTCTCCAAACCCGGCGCTGCAATGAGCAGCCACGGTTGGTAGTCGAAGATCCGCATGCGCGGTTCGGCCCAGGATTCGATCTTGAGCCAACCCTGCACACCGTACAGCCCGACGATGCGTCCGATCAGGACGCGTCGACTGGCTGGCGCGGCACTCATAAGTACCGTACTCAGGCAGCCTGCTGCTTGCCGGCTTCCTTGACCAGCGCGGCGACCTTGTCGGTCAGCTGGGCGCCCTTGCCAATCCATTCCCTGACACGCTCGACGTTCAGCTTAAGGCGCTTGTCCTTGCCCGACGCGACCGGGTTGTAATAACCGACGTTCTCGATGTTGCGGCCGTCGCGCTTGCTGCGCTGATCGGTCACCACGACGTGGTAGAACGGACGGCCCTTGGCGCCACCGCGCGAAAGACGAATCTTGACCATGGTAAAACTCCAGAATTGCCGAATGAGCGGCAGGCACACGAGAGACGTGCGCGGTAAACGGGGCATTTTAGCGGTTTTTCGCGAAAAGGGAAGACTTTGAGCGCGCGGATCGGCGCAATCGCGCCCTGCATCAACGCATGGGGGGCATGCCACCCATGCCGCCCATGCCCTTCATGGCACCACGCATCTGTCGCATCAGGCCCTTGCTGCCGCCCTTGGACAGCTTGGACATCATCTTTTCCATCTGCATGTACTGCTTGAGCAGGCGATTCACATCGGCCGGCTGGGTACCGGAACCGCGCGCCACGCGGGCACGGCGCGAGCCGTTCAGCAGATCCGGATGGCGGCGTTCCTTCTTGGTCATCGAGCTGATGATCGCGACCATCCGTTTCATCTCGCCGTCGTTGACCTTGGACTTGACGCTGTCCGGCAGGCTGCCCACACCCGGCAGCTTGTCCATCAGGCCGGCCAGACCACCCATGTTGCTCATCTGTTCGAGCTGGTCCTTCATGTCGTTCAGGTCGAAGCGCTTGCCCTTCATCACCTTCTGGGCGAGCTTCTGCGCTTTTTCCTGGTCGACCTTGCGCTCGACTTCCTCGACCAGCGACAGCACGTCGCCCATGCCGAGGATGCGCTGGGCCAGACGATCCGGATGGAACGGCTCCAGCGCGTCGGTCTTCTCGCCGGCGCCGAGGAACTTGATCGGCTTTCCCGTGACATAACGCACCGACAATGCCGCACCGCCGCGGGCATCGCCATCGGTCTTGGTCAGGATCACGCCAGTCAGCGGCAGCGCCTCGTTGAACGCCTTGGCCGTATTGGCGGCGTCCTGACCGGTCATCGAGTCGACCACGAACAGGGTTTCGATCGGCGTGATCGCGGCATGCAGCGCCTTGATCTCGGCCATCATCGCCTCGTCCACGTGCAGGCGGCCGGCGGTATCGACGATCAAAACATCGACCACTTCACGACGCGCCGCCGCGACCGCGGCCTTCGCGATCGCCACCGGATCCTGACCCGCCTCGGACGGGAAGAACTTCACCCCAACCTGCTCGGCCAGCGTGCGCAGTTGTTCGATCGCGGCCGGACGATAGACGTCGCAACTGACCACCATCACCTTTTTCTTCTTGCGCTCGGTCAGCAGGCGCGCCAGCTTGGCCACCGTGGTGGTTTTGCCGGCACCCTGCAGGCCGGCCATCAGCACCACGGCCGGTGGCTGCTGGGCCAGATTCAATTCGGTGTTGGCGACGCCCATCACCGTGGTCAGCTCGTCACTGACCACCTTGATCAGCGCCTGGCCCGGCGACAGGCTCTTCAGCACATCCTGGCCGACCGCACGCACCTTGATGCGCTGGATCAGCGCCTGCACCACCGGCAAGGCAACGTCCGCTTCCAGCAGCGCAATACGCACCTCACGCAACGATTCGCGAATGTTCTCCTCGGTCAGCCGGCCGCGGCCGCGCAGGCGATTGACGGTGGTGGACAGACGTTGGCTGAGCGACTCGAACATGACGGAACCGGCAAACAGGAAAGTTGCCGATTATAGCGGACGGAGCGCCTCGCTCCGCATGCACGGCCGCTGGGGCCTGTGCGACACTTCATCGCTATGGTCATCCACGTCTTCGCCCTGCTCGCCATCGTGCTTTATCTCGCCGCCGCCGCAGGGCTGGCACGGCCGCTGCTGAGCGGCGGCCAACCGCTGAACCGGCTGGCGCTGGGTCTGGCCGGCGGCGGCGTACTCATCCACGCCGGGATCCTGCTCGGCATGCATCGCGGCGCGCTGGACCTGCACTTCTTCGCCGCGCTGTCGCTGGTGGCGTTCGTGGTATCAGCGCTGACCTTGCTGGTGAATCTCTCGCGTCCGGTCGCCGCCCTCGGCGTGATCGTGTTTCCGTTGACGGCCCTGTTGATTGCGGTGGACAGTTTCCTGGCGCCGCCCACGCTGCCGCTGGTTATGGATTGGCAGATCAAGCTGCACGTCACGGTGGCGCTGATCGCGTTCAGCGTGCTGTCGATCGCGACCGTGCTGGCGATCCTGCTGGCGCTGCAGGAGCGCGCCTTGCGCCATCGCCAATTCGGTCCATGGCTGCGCGCACTACCGCCGTTGACGCTGACCGAAACCCTGCTGTTCCGCCTGATCGGCGCGGGCTTCGTGCTGTTGACGCTGACCTTGCTGACCGGTGCACTGTTCGTCGACAACCTGTTCGGCCAGCACCTGGCGCACAAGACAATCCTGTCGATCGTGGCGTGGCTGGTGTTTGGCGTTCTGCTTTATGGCCGCTGGCGGCACGGCTGGCGTGGCCAACGTGCGGTCAATCTCACGCTGATCGGGATGGTCGCCCTGATGCTGGCCTTTTTCGGCTCGAAGTTCGTGCTGGAACTGATCCTGCATCGCCCGGTGGGTTGAGCGCCCCTCGAAGCACTCAACGACAGGCGTCGATCGCCTCGGCGAGCCGCTCCACACCGATCACCTCCATCTCGCCGACCCTGCCCTTCTTCGGCGCATTCGCCTTCGGCACGATCGCGCGTTGGAAGCCGTGATGCGCCGCTTCCTTCAGACGCTCCTCGCCATTCGGCACCGGGCGGATCTCGCCGGACAGGCCAACCTCGCCGAATGCGACGGTGTGTTCCGGCAACGGCCGGTCGCGCAGGGACGACAGCACCGCCAGCAGTACCGGCAGATCGACCGCCGTCTCCTGCACACGGATGCCGCCGACCACGTTGACGAACACGTCCTGGTCGTACGCCGCCACGCCGCCATGCCGGTGCAGCACGGCCAGCAACATGGCCAACCGGTTCTGTTCCAGCCCCAGGGTGACGCGTCGCGGATTGCCCAGCGAGGACTGATCCACCAGCGCCTGCACTTCGACCAGCAGCGGGCGTGTGCCTTCGCGCGTCACCATCACCGCGCTGCCCGAGGTCGGCCCGCTGTGCGAGGACAGGAAGATCGCCGACGGATTCGGCACTTCGCGCAGCCCCTTGTCGGACATCGCGAACACGCCCAGTTCGTTCACCGCGCCGAAGCGGTTCTTGAACGCACGCAGGATGCGGAAACGGCTGCCGGACTCACCCTCGAAATACAGCACCGCATCGACCATGTGCTCGAGCACGCGCGGACCGGCGATGCCACCTTCCTTGGTGACATGGCCGACCAGGAAGACCGAGGTACCGGTTTCTTTCGCGAAACGGGTGAGCTTGGCGGCGGATTCGCGCACCTGGCTCACCGAACCGGGCGCCGCGGTGAGCAGTTCGGTCCAGATCGTCTGGATCGAATCGATCACCAGCACACGCGGCCGCGATGCCGTCGCCTGGTCCAGAATGCGTTCGATGCAGGTTTCGGCCAGCGCCTGCAACGGCTCCAGCGGCAGGCCCAGCCGCTGTGCGCGCGATGCCACCTGCGACAGCGATTCCTCACCGGTGACATACACGCTGGGCAGATGCGCGCCCAGCGTGCCAAGCATCTGCAGCAGCAGGGTGGACTTGCCGATGCCGGGATCACCGCCGATCAGCACCACCGAGCCCTGCACCAGTCCACCGCCGAGCACGCGATCCAGCTCGCCGATACCGGTCAGCGTGCGCGCCTCGGTAGTCAATGCCACTTCGGTGAGCGGCGTGATGCGTGCCACGCCGGCGGCGTTGCCGGCATAGCTGGAACGCTGCGCGCCGACCGACGACACGGCCGCCGATGCCGGCGTCAGCACGATCGCGCTGAGCGTATTCCACACCCCGCACTCGACGCACTGACCCTGCCATTTGTTGTGCTCGGCGCCGCACTCGGTGCAGACGTAGGCGGTCTTGGCTTTGGCCATGCGGATTCCCGGCTGGATACGATGATGACGCTGAGCTTAGCCTGCGACCATCGCATGCGGCGAGACGCGTCGACCCAAGTCGCTGTCAGCTTTCGTCTTCAACGAACAACACCCGACGAGTCATGCCGCAGGTGAGGTCGTAGGAGATCGTGCCGGA
>DAHUXL010000181.1 GCA_027307195.1 Rhodanobacter sp.
GCATGCAGCCCGATGGCAACTGCTAATGCCCAGGTGCGCTTCCAGCTAAACGGCTCGCGCCCATTTTCTTCGTTACTTGAGGCCATCTGTCACTTGTCTGAAGCTGATCAATGGGAAGAGAACGTTGCCGCAGGGCGTAACCCGAAACCGTCTTGATATCTGGACGGAACTCGCCACTGGGGAGACGCAGGGAAAGGTTTTCAACGGTACAACAGCACATGACATTTGTATAGCTCCCATGGGGAAAATGGATGGACGTCCATCCGTCCCATGGAGTGTCTGACGATCGGTCTCTGTCAGTCCGCGCCGGTCTTTTTGAGCCACGCCTTGGCCTTCTCGGCCGTCTCCGGCTGCTGCGCCGCCAGTTTCATGGCGGCGATCGCAGCGGGCTTGTTCTTCAGGCCTCGCTCGGATTCGGCCAGCAGCATGTAGGCAACGCCTTTTTGCTTGACGCCCTTGTCGAGCCCCTGCTGGACCATGCCCTTGGCCTGGCTGTACTTGTTCTCGCTCAGCAGCAGACGGCCAGCACGCAGAGCAGCCTCACCGTCAGTGGCGATCGGCACCGCCTTGTTGTAGTCGTCGATCGCCTTGCTGGTGTTGTTGGCCAGCTCGGCAGCCTGGCCGAGCAAAACGTAAGTATCGGCACTGGGTTTGACCACACCCTTGCTCATGCCATCTTCGATTACCTGGCTGGCCTTGATCGCATTGGGCGCGGGATCGGAACTGTCCTGTCCGGTGACCAGGTACAGCTTGGCCAGACTCACATAGTCCGCTTCGCTCTTGAAGGGGCCGCTGGCACGACCTTTTTCCATCAGCTGGATCGCTTCCGGATACTTGTGCGCCTGTACCAGCACCGAAGCGGCGTTGTGGAGTGCGTTCGGATCGTCCGGATTGGTGCTGAGCTGCTGCTGGGCCAGCTCGGCAGCCTTGTCGTTCTGGCCGGATTCCGAATAGCTGGCCATCAGGATCTGGTTCCAGCTGGCCTGCGGCTTGTCGGTCAGTGACTTCGCCTTGTTGATCGCGGCAATCGCTTCGGGATATTTGCCGAGTCGATACTCGGCGTTGCCTTCGAGTGCGTAGGACTCGGCCGTTTCCTTCTTGCCCTCGGCGCGCCACTTGGTGATCGTATCCAGAGCTGGCTGATATTCCTCATCGGCCACCTGGAACTGCGCCAGCATGTATTCGAGCTGGAAATAGGTGTCGTTCGGCATCACCCCGAGCGCCAGCGAGCGCTGCAGCAGGCTGATCGCGCCTTTGTAATCGCTGTCGTTGTATTTGAGGCTGGCCAGACCCTGAAGGGCGAGTGCCTGGGCGTATTTGCTTTTGCTTCCATCGACGATGCCCTGCAGCAGCGGTTCGGCTTTCGCCTTGTCGCCCGCGCTGACCGCATCCAGACCAGCATTGAGATTTTTCTGATCCTTCTCGCTGGTCAGGTCGAGCTTGGGCTCGGCGCGGGTCGCGTTCGGATACTGCACTTCCTGCTTGGCCTTGGCGGCATGACTGTCGCCCGCCAGCACCGGGCTGCTGGCCACGGTGAACAGCAAGGCGGCGCTCGCCAGCGCGGTTAACCCTCGGGCATGCTTCATGGTGATCCTCTGTTCTGTCTGCGCGCGTTGAATGACGCGGGGGGATTGCAAAGCGTAACCCGAGCCGGCAAGTGATAACAAGCCGCACCGCCGCATGAAAGATTGTTAAAAATCAATTACTTGGCGTTTTATCCGGCAGGGACGCGTGATTATTCGCGTACCGTGCTGATGATTCATGCAGTTCCAGCCGTCGATCCAATTCCATGTCTTTCGCAACGATCGAGCAACCCTTCAAACCGCAACTGGATCACCATCGGCTCAGATGTCCAGATTCGCCACCTTCAGCGCGTTTGCCTCGATGAAGTCGCGACGTGGTTCGACCGCCTCACCCATCAACATGGAGAACATCTGGTCGGCCGCGATCGCATCTTCGATGCCGACTTGAAGCATGCGACGGGTTTCCGGGTTCACCGTGGTATCCCACAGCTGCTCCGGATTCATTTCGCCAAGGCCCTTGAAGCGCTGGATGCTGCGGCCCTTCTTGGCCTCCTCCAGCAACCAGTTGCGTGCCTCGACAAAACTCAGGACACCGCGCGATGCGTTGCCCCGGCGCGCCACCGCGTCGGGCTGGATCATGCCGGCAATCTGCTGGCTGATCGCCAGGATCGGACGGAACTCATTGCTGCTGAAGAACGGTTGCGGCAGGAACCAGGTGTGGCTGAGCCCGTGCTGTTCCTTCACCACTTCGATCGCGGCCGGCTGCTCGCCATGCGCCTGGCGCAGTGACATCTTGTAGTGCGGCTTGCCCAGACCGCTGGCAGCGAGCCGCTGGGTGGCCGCATCCAGCCACGCCTGCATGGTCGCCGGGTCAGCCCAGACCTCCGGTTCCAGCGGCGTATGTTCAAGCAACGCGTTCAAGACCGCTGCGTCGAAGCGATGTGACAGCTTGGCGATCTGATCCAGCGCGTGCTGATAGCTGCGCAGCAACTTTTCCAGCGCCTCGCCTGTGATCGGTGGCGCGTCGGGGCTGTAGGTCAGCGCCGCGTTGTCGACCGCGCTGGAGATCAGGTAGTCGTTGAGCGCAGTGTCGTCCTTGATGTACAGCTCCTGCTTGCCCTGCTTCACCTTGTACAGCGGCGGCAGGCCGATGTAGATGTGGCCGCGCTCGATCAACTCGGGCATCTGGCGGTAGAAGAACGTCAGCAGCAGGGTGCGGATATGCGAGCCGTCGACGTCCGCGTCGGTCATCAGGATGATGCGGTGGTAGCGCAGCTTGTCCGGGTTGTACTCGTCCTTGCCGATGCCGGTGCCCAGCGCGGTGATCAGCGTGCCGACCTCGGCCGAGGCCAGCATGCGGTCGAAACGCGCCTTCTCGACATTGAGGATCTTGCCCTTCAGCGGCAGCACGGCCTGGGTCTTGCGGTTGCGGCCCTGCTTCGCGGAGCCGCCGGCGGAGTCACCCTCGACCAGGAACAGTTCGCACAGCGCCGGGTCCTTCTCCTGGCAGTCGGCCAGCTTGCCGGGCAGACCGGCGATGTCCAGCGCGCCCTTGCGGCGGGTCATCTCGCGCGCCTTGCGGGCGGCTTCGCGGGCGCGGGCGGCCTCGACCACCTTGGAGGCGATCGCCTTGGCCTCGTTCGGATGCTCCAGCAGGAATTCGCCGAGCTTCTCGTTGACGACCTGCTCCACCACCGTCTTGACCTCGGACGAAACCAGCTTGTCCTTGGTCTGCGAGGAGAACTTCGGGTCCGGCACCTTGACCGACAGGACCGCGATCATGCCTTCGCGCATGTCGTCGCCGGACAGCGTGACCTTGGCCGTCTTGGCCAAGCCGGACTTCTCGATATAGCTCTGCAGCGAGCGCGTCAGTGCGGCGCGGAAGCCGGTGAGATGGGTGCCACCGTCGCGCTGCGGGATGTTGTTGGTGAAGCAGTACATCGACTCCTGGTAGGAGTCGGTCCACTGCATCGCCACCTCCACGGTGATGCCGTCCTGCTCCGCGGTCAGGCTGATCACGTTCGGGTGCAGCGCGGTCTTCAGCTGGGCCAGATGCTGCACGAACGAGCGGATGCCGCCTTCGTAGGCGAACGTGTCCTGCCGTCCCTCGCCGCGCTCGTCCTTCAGCTCGATGGTGACCCCCGAGTTGAGGAACGCCAGCTCGCGCAGGCGCTTGGCCAGGATGTCGTAATGGAATTCGATATTGCTGGTGAAGGTGGCCGGGCTGGGCATGAAACGCACCAGGGTGCCGCGTTTGCTGGACGGGCCCACCACCTTGAGCGGGTACAGCGGCTCGCCGAGCGCGTATTCCTGCAGATGCTCGAAACCTTCGCGATAGATCGTCAACCACAGGTGGTCGCTCAGCGCGTTCACCACCGACACGCCCACGCCGTGCAGGCCACCGGATACCTTGTAGGAATTCGCGTCGAACTTGCCGCCGGCATGCAGCACCGTCATCACCACCTCGGCGGTGGAACGGCCCTCCTCCGGATGCGTGTCGACCGGGATGCCACGACCGTTGTCGCTGACGCTGACCGAGCCATCGTCGAGGATGGTGACGATCACCGTGTCGCAATAGCCGGCCAGCGCCTCATCGATCGCGTTGTCGACCACCTCGAACACCATGTGATGCAGGCCGGTGCCATCATCGGTATCGCCGATGTACATGCCGGGGCGCTTGCGCACCGCTTCGAGGCCCTTCAGTACCTTGATGTTGCTTGAATCGTAGTGGGATTCGTTGAGCGGTTCGTTCATGCGTTGACCGTGTCCTGGCGCCAGCGACCCGCCCGACACGGCGCCGTGGTTGGCCGGGCAAAGGGTTATGCAGTCTGTCGAGAGTGCAACCTTCCGATTATAGCAGGCGCGCCAGCTGACCTTGTTCCACGTGGAACACACGGGAAGGGAGCCCTTGCATGGCTTGCGGTATCTCGGTACCGGTC